>BTTE01000055.1:0-18390 GCA_036244975.1 bacterium
ACATGGAAGAAGAGCTAAAAGCCTTTTTAAACAGGGTTTAGACTATATCACTAATGTGCTATTCACCAATGATTTAGATGAACTTGAATTCTGTTGTGAATTTTTGTCATGTACTTAGAATAAGTTGTTTTATTCTTGAATGCGGATAAGTTGATAAATCTGTGTTTCTTATATTTTCTATTAATTGTTGAATTTCCATTTTACTATTACTGCCAACTTCTCTATATCACCCCAAAACCTACAGTTTATTCTAAAACAGAGGCAGGATAACATCCTGCTTTTATTGTGTTTATCATTCTGTTTTTCGTTGGCCGGTTTTTTGTTTTCGGTAAAAAAGAGGCTGGTCTGTTTTCAGGTGCGGTTTTACTGCCTGTAAAGGTAAGATAATAATCCGGAAAAACAAAAGCGGGTGAAGGGACGAAAGAGCGAAGGGACGAAAGAGCGAAGAATTTATTCGCAAAATGGTAAAATTGGCCTTGAAATTATACCTGTTTCTAATGGCACAATATGGCCGGAATGGGTGGCACAACCTGCTCCGGAATATCCAACCCGGCCATTTGAGCATTGTTAAGAGGTTTGTCGGGTTCAACATTGGTTCAAAGTTACAAATAGACAAAATTAATTAAAAATGGCAACAAGAGCACAATTTAAAATGACCATTGTTTGACGATTGAATGACAACTGTCTGACGGCGTAGCGTTCCTATTTCTCTTCCGCCAAACCCTTAAAATAATCGTACAGGTAAAACTGCGATCGCATGAGACTTTCACCTTTTGCAGGAAGTTTGTATCGGTTGACAGGCTCACTGTTGATAAGCCGGGCTTTGACGTTGTCAGCCATTTGTGTCTTCAGCATAAACATCATCTCCTCTTGAATTTTGCGATCATAAATCGGGCATGCCACCTCAAAGCGGTGGTCGAAGTTGCGGATCATCCAGTCTGCCGACGAGATGTAGTAAAGCGGGTTGCCACCGTTAGCGAAAACCATAACACGCGAATGTTCCAGAAACTTATCCACAACACCCGTTATCTCAATATTTTCGCTAAAGCCCGGAATTCCGGGTACCAATACACAAATTCCGCGGCAGATGATTTGAATTTTCACCCCTGCGTTGGAAGCCTGGCTCAGTTTGCGCACCAGCTTTCTATCCACAAGGCTGTTTAGTTTAATAATAACCCATGCTTCGTGGCCCGCTTTTGCATTTTTGATTTCGCTGTTCAGCAGCCTGATGATATTTCTACGCATATAATAAGGTGCCACAAGGAAATGCTTAAACTGCGGTGGCGTGTAAGGCGATTCCAGCAAATGAAACAGCATATTGACTTCTTTGCCTATCTCCTGATGGGCTGTGAAAAGTCCGTCATCGGCGTAAACCCGTGCTGTAGATTCGTTGAAATTCCCCGTGCTGATATGGGCATAATAGATATTTTGTCCCTCTTCTTTGCGGCGGATAAGCATCAGCTTGGCATGCACCTTGTATCCGGGCAGGTTTTTAATGATTTTTACGCCTTCCTCTTTCAGCCGGCCTGCCCAGTAAATGTTGGCTTTTTCATCAAAGCGTGCCTGAATCTCCAGAAATACGGTAACTTTCTTTCCGTTACGGGCAGCATTTATCAGGGCGTTGATGACATTGGAGTTGCGGGCAGCACGGTAAAAAGTCATTTTAATGGCTCTCACCCTGGGGTCGATGGAAGCTTCGCGCAACAAGTCCACGAGATACTGAAAAGACTGGTAAGGATGGTGCAGCATAATATCCCGTTGCCGGATAATTTTTAAGATGTTGGGATCATCTTTCAAAAGCGGGTGCGACAGTGGTTTCATTTCCGGATATACCAGACTGTCATTACCGAGATTAGGGAATCCGATAAAATCACGGAAATTATGGTAGCGGCCACCACCACGCAGGCTGTCGTCTTCCGATATTTTTAATCTTTTCAACAGCCGTCTTAAAAGAAGGGGAGGGATTTTGTCGTCGTAAACAAAACGAACCGGCAGTCCTCTTTTGCGCTGCTCCAGGCTTTCGCTCATAAGTTCATAAAAACTCTTGGAGATGTCGTTGTCGATGTCGAGTTCGGCATCACGGGTAAATTTTATGGTGTAGGCTGCAAAGGTGTCAAAATCAAAAGGCTTAAAAACTTCATCTAATCCGAAACGAATTACGTCATCCAGCATGATAATGTATTTTCTGCCCTGATTATCCGGTAAAAGTAAAAATCGTGAAAACCGGTGAGTCGGAACCATGATAAGCGCATAATCATCCTCCTGGCTCCCTTTTGAATCATGTAAAACCACAGCGAGATAGATAAACTTGTCGCGGAGAAACTCGGGACTTTTCAAATTCTTCAGCATAATGGGAAACAAAAAAGGGCGCAAATGTTCTGTAAAAAATTGCCGGACAAAACGGCCTTGCTCCGTATCAAGTTCTGTCTCATCAACAAAATAAATCTGATTTTTCCGTAACTGATCCTTGATTTTCAGGAAAGTTTTGTTGTACTTTTTCTCCTGAACGGCCACAAGGTCCAAAACCTCTTTTAGAATTCTTTTGGGGGCAAACCCAAGGTTTTGTTCGCGGGTCTTTCCTATCTCTATCAGCCGGCGTAGTGTGGCTACGCGTACCCTGAAAAACTCATCACGGTTGTTGGAAAAAATGCCGAGAAAACGCAACCGCTCAATGAGTGGATTAGTGGCATCCATAGCCTCTTGTAAAACCCGGTCGTTGAAATGCAGCCAGGAAATCTCACGATTCAGTATTTTCTTCGGTATTGCCATGATCCTTGTGTCGCTTTTATTGTGGCCACAAAGTTAGTGTAATTCACTAAAATATGTAAACGATTGAATAGAAAAGACGGAAAGACGACTCAGACATCCACCACTTCCACACCGGCTTCATGAATGTAAACCAGCTTTTTTTCGATATTTTGATAGCCCAAACGAGTATAAACTGTTGCATATCCGTTCACCTGCTTTCTGTATTTTTCTTCCTGTTTTACCTCTCGCACGCCGGTTTTGTAGTCCAGAATGGTCAGTTTGTCTGCCGAAATAATAACCCGGTCAGGACGCAAAAACTGTTTCTTTTCCGCATCGAAAAGTTCAGTTTCTGTTTTTATAACAGTTCCTTCTTTATAGTATGAGCTTAAACCCGGATGAGCAAAAACTTTTTTCAGAAGCTGTTTTATGTGCAGGGCTTCCCGCTCATCCAACAGTCCTGCATAGCGGTAAGCATCTACCCGTTGTTCTGCCTCAGCAGCATGTTTTATTGTTGATAAAATGGCATGTAGCAGTTTCCCGAAGGTGCGCGAAGATCTTAGGCCCAGGGCTTCCCAATAGACTTCCTCCACCGGTGCAACGGCCATGTATTCGTACCAGGGCGTGGAAAAATCCCTCAACAGCGAAACGGTCTCATTCCCTTCCAACGGTTCCTCTGTTTCTGATATTTCAGGGAACTGCCCCCATGCATAATGGAGTGTCTCCTCATTCCAAAGCCCTTTTCCCTTTATAAAATCAACAAGATATTCGGAAAAAGAATCTTTTTTGCCATTTTGCAAAAGGCTGCCTGTCAGATATAATGCATCCACGGAACGGGTAAAAGCCACATAAATCTTATTCAGAAAATCCAAATCGGTTTTAGCCTTCTCATGTTCATAGATAGATTCTCTGCCAGCCATAGCCAGATTATCGCGACTGATTTTGAGCAAAACGGAAGAAATATTTTCCAGTTCTGCCAACTGAAGGGTTTCCCAATATTGGGAACGTGTAAGTCTGTTTTGCATGGTATGCAGGTCGGCAATCACCACGCCGAACTTCAACCCTTTGGCTTTGTGTGCCGTCATCACCTGCACGGCATCCATACCTTCCGGCAAAACAATACTCTCTTTGGTCTTTTTCTCTTCCCAAAGCTGAACGAACGCCGGCAATGAACCGTTGTATGTCATCTCTTTTTCGAAAATGAAATCCAGAAAATATTGCAGAAAAATATCAGGGGCGTTTGTGTTTGTCAGGTTCCGGATAACTTCGGTGGCTATCTCATAAACGCTGTGTGCCAGCATGATATCCGGTGAAGGAATGGTTAGCCCAAACTTTTTCAAAACAAAATCCAAAGGGTCGGTGTGTGTAACGGCTTCTCTGTAAAGTGTGTGAAATTTATTACCAGCACCGTGAATCCAAAGAAGATTTGTTAAAAATTCGGCAAAAAAGAGTTTGTTGCTGCTTTCGGTGAGTAGTTTCATAAAGGCCACGGCGAGCCTGACTTTGGGTGATGCCGTAAGCAACATCGACTCGGAAGAAACTACCGGAATGCTGTGCTGCAACAAATGTGTTGCAATTTCTGCTGCCGATTTATTATTTAGTGTCAAAATACAGATATCTTTCAGCGGATATTTTTTTTCGGCAAGTTTTTCAACTATTTCCAGGATTTTATCCAGCCTCTTTTTGCGAAAATCATCTGCATTTTCGGAAGGAACAAAATCCATAGAGACATAACCACCCGGTTTTTTCTTTCCTGAGGGAACTTTCTGCTCAACATCGGCATATACTTCATCGAATCCTCCCGGCAGTTTTTTACCGGAATAGTCAAAAAATTCGTTATTGAAACGGATGATCTCTTCCCGCGAACGGTAGTTGGTTTTCAGTTCCTTCTGTTCGTAATTCTGTAGCAGAGCCTGCTCGCGAAGAGCATTTTCAGGTGTGTCCTCAAGTCCGTAAAGGTGGGGCAAATGGGTAAAAAGTTCCACTTCGCCGTTGCGAAAGCGATAAATGGCCTGTTTTGCATCGCCTACCACCATGTTGAAATGACCGTTGGCCAGCGACTCTTCCACCAGCGGTAAAAGGTTGTTCCATTGCAACACGGAGGTATCCTGAAACTCGTCAATCAGAAAATAGCGGTAACGCCGGCCCAGCCGTTCATAAATAAACGGTACGGGCTGTCCGGCAATCTCCCGGTGGATACGTTTGTTGAATTCGGAGATGTGCACTTTCCCCGTTCTTTCCGTAAAATCCTGAAAAAGCTGCCTGATTTCGCTGATAAGTGCCATCTCGTAGATGTTGTTATACACCAATCGCCGGATGGCATAAAAAGCAATCTTCTCACGAAGGGCTTCGAGGTTCTTTTTCAACCGGGGAGCAATACTGTCAATGTGGGTTTTAATGCTGCTTTCCCTGGATTTAGAATACCATTCATCGTTTTCAATTGCCTTGATGACACGGCTTTTGGGAATCAAATCTTTCTCCTTATCCGGCCAGTCAGCCAGTCTTTTGAAGTATCCGGCCACACCGGTTTTCCCGAATGCAAAATCATTTACGGAAAGGCCGGCATTGGTGATTATGTCAAGACTTTGACGGGCAAGCTCCCGGATGGATTCTTTTGCAGAAAAAACAGCGTCCCGCAGTCTTCTTATGTTTAGGAGAAAATCGGCGGAGGAGAGGTGCTCCAGCCCTTTTGCGTTTTCGGGACCACCCTCGCCCAGTTGTTTCAGAACAAAATCTGATAAGCTTTTGGTTAAATCATAGCTTTTTTCATCTTCCACCTGCGACATGACAAACCGGATGAGAATCTCCGTAAAGGCCTTGTCATGTCCCAGTTTGTCGTAAATATCTTCAACAATAAACGGAACGAGGTCTTCGTTGTCGATGATGACCTCAAAACCCTGTGGCAGCTTCAGGTCGGAGGCAAAAGTGCGTACTACCTGATGCACAAAAGAGTCGATGGTACTGACGGCAAATTCATCGTAATTGTGGATAATGAGCGAAAGCAGTTGTCCGGCGCGATGCGTAATCTGCTCAGCCGAAAGTCCGGTTTCCAGCATGATTTCAGCATGATTACTTTTGTCCGGATAACCGGCAGAAATTTCCTGCAGACTTTCTATCATTTTGGATTTCATTTCGTTAGCAGCCTTGTTGGTGAAGGTTATGGCAAGAATATGTCTGAAATTACCCGGGTTTTTCAGTGTAAGCTTCAGGTATTCTTTTACCAGCGTAGTGGTTTTCCCCGATCCGGCAGCAGATTTATAGACTACAAAATGTTTACTCATAATTTCTCTTTTTTAGGAGAATTTTTTTGCTTCCTGCTTTTTACCCCGCTTCGCCGAAACAGGTCGGAAAGGCTTGTGAACTCTTTTCTGTAAACGATGCCGACACCTTGTGTGTAAGGTGAAACCTTGTCATAATTACTATAGTAGTACCACGAGTTTACATTGGAATGGTTATACGCTTTCAGCAACCATCGGCCGTCTTTGGTTATTTTGTAGCTGATGTCCACATCGCCCACGAGGTTGGTAGCCGACCTGTTCTGTTTGTCGTAGGTCATACCAAAGTTACCGTTAATAATTAACCTGTCATTAAAAAGCTGAGTTGAAAGGGCTACATCAAATTCCTTCTTTGAAAGTGCAGTTCCCGGTTTGTAATTTACTCCAATGTCAAAATCTTTGCTGATTTTCGATAACATCGCGCTTAACTGGTTGGAAATGATAGAGTAGTATGAGGTGCTCCATGTGATATTGGAAGCGTTGTTTAAGCTAAAAGAACCCAATACCAGCAGCGAGATCATTTGTTTGTTCATGACGGCTGTGTTTGTTGTGTCAAGCTGTGCATAAACCGTATGCTGCATGTCAGGATCCAGATCGGGGAAATGAATTTGAAACCGGATTTCCGGATTAAAAAGGTCGTGCGACATAATGATATAACTATTCACCTGTGTCCGGTTTCTGTAACTTGCACTGGAGTCAACAACAATACCGAGGCTGCTCAGGTTGGCTTTCAGCCGGTAGAGCCCTTTGATGTTGACGGTTGCCTGATATGGGTTGCCTGCCCACGAGATACGTCCTCCTTTTACCAACTCAAAATGTTTTTTGACAAAACTACCGAGTGAAAAATTAAACTCCCCTTTATCAACGATATAATCGCCCGTCAGCGAAATGTTGCCATCCGAGTTTACCTGTAAATTCAAAATACCGTTTCCTTTCGACTGGATATCACCCATATTTGAAGGAAGATATATCTTCAATTCGGCGCTGGGACGTATGTTCATGTTCAGGGTGATAGCATATTTGCTTTTTTTCACTTGCTGCAGTTTCAGGACAGTTTCTTCCGGCTTCATCATGCTGCTGTCCGTGGGAGGTGGTTTGAAAATAATGTAATCTTTATCGGCAATCTCAGTGGAGTAATCTAAGGGCAGGACAACGGAAGTGCCGGCGTCGGATTTTGCATCAATTACCATTTTAATATTATCAACAGGGCCTGTAATTTTTACTTTTCCCGAGGCAATGGCTGTACCGTAATAAACATCATTCATGCGACGTGTCGTATTAAAAAATAACAGTTTCTTCGTATTGATGGTGAAATTCAGCCGCATGTCTTTGAAATAGTGGTGTAGAATTTCTCCTTGCATCACAGCTTTATTACCCAGCGTATCATACAGCGTCAGCTTTCCGAAATCAATTTTATCTTTGTCAAAAAGTATTCTCTGGTGAAAAGAATATTTGGTATTAAGGTAGTTAACCACAAGACTGGCTCGTTTTACGTCCACATACCCCTCAATCAGCGGGTCTTCCGTGCTGCCTTTCAGTGTCATCTTACCTTCGGCCGTACCCCGTAAATCAGAGATGTATTCATTGAAAAAAGGATTGATGGTCTTTAAGCTTAAATGGTTAAAATACATGGTCAGGTCGAAGTTGCCTGAATCACGGTAGGGGTAATAAAATCCTGTCAGGTCTAAAACTTTTGTCCTGCCGGTATTACTTTGTCTGACGACTTGAGTTTTGATAAAGGCGGAGTTGTCCACATTATCCCAGGTGCTCAGGATTCTTGCGTTGCCGAGAAAAGTATGGTTCAAGGCAAATTTGTCGACAGACAGATCTGCAATGCGTGCATTTCGGCCGTTTACACGCGTTATTTTAACAATACCGTTTAAAGTACCATCAATGTCAAAACCGAGCATGTTCCACAACAGGTCGAGGTTAGAAAGGTTCCATGAATGGAAAGAAATATTGAGCGAATCACCGTTGTTTTTCGGAAATCGTCCCTGTAAGGCAAATTCCGACAAGCCGCCATGAATGATGAGGCGCTTAAACTGCCAGCCGTTTTTGCTGTGGACAATTTTATTTTCGGGATTAACCTGCCAAAGCGTGTCGTTTATATAAACCTGCGATCTGCTTATATTGAATTGCTGGACATCCCGGTTGTTGATGTAAAAACCTTCTAAAATCCCTTTGTTGATCCACAGGCTGTCCGGATTGTGCCAGTATAGCCCGTAAGCCAGACTGTCGTTACGCGCTTTCAACTTCAGCTGAAGGCTGTCAAGTCCGAAAACGGTTTTGTCCGTTGCCGTACTGTCGCGTAAAATGAGGCGCTGAATGCCAAATGACATTTGGAGTTGGTTGTTTATCGTTCTTATTCTCAACGTGTCATCTAAAGCTTTGGCCCCTTTGTAAATGAGCTTTCTGGAATTTCCATCCGCTGTAAGTGTGTTGTTTTTGAGGTTGAGAAGGGCAGTTAAAGTAGTGTTGGGGCTGATACTCAGGCCGTAAATAAAATGTTCGCCAATGAATTCAGGTTTCTTTAACAGTAGCTTTATTTGAACCGTATCGTTGCTGTGGTAAGCGGTTTTTTCGTAAGACAATAAGGGAAAATGGTGGTTAAAAAACTGTCCGATGGCAGCGCCTAATGTCGCAATATGGTAATGACCCTTCATCTGGAAGTCAAACAAATCCGAGTTGATGTCGAAACGTTGCTGTCCGGAATTTTTCCAAATTTTTTCAATATTGACGGAAGCAACCGGGTAACGGTCTTTTCCAAAACCGAAGACTGCATTTTTCATGTGAATATTGCCGGAGAGTGAGTCGATATCCTTTCCGGTAAAGTCGATGGCGGCCAGACCACTGAGATGGAAATCTTTCTGTTTCCACAGTTTCAGATTCTTAAAATCGGAACGGGTGAGTTTCAGGTTGAAATGAAAACGGGGTTCCTTTTTGAAAACAGTATAACCTGCAGCGTGTAATATCAGGTGCGGGTCGTTAATTTTTATCCTGCTAAATAGCGTGTCGGTCATATAATTTCCATGGTAGTTAATATTTTGAAAGTCATATCCGTTCACCTGAATGTGCCGGATGCCAACGGTCAGCTTTGTGTGCTGTTTTCCCAGTGTGTCAAAAACAGTTACATGAGCAGAGAGATCTGTCTTTCCCAACAGGCTGTTACTGCTGATAAAATGGTTGAGCGGGAAATCACCGGCTTCAAAATTTGCTGTTAACTGCAGGATTTTGCCGGTGTCGGCTTTCAACTTAATGTTTAGGTTCATTTTCCCGTTGTTTGCTGTAACTATGTTGGCACGGGTAAAGAAATTGTAGTACGAACCTTTAAATTCTCCTTTTAGTTTTAATTTTTCTCCGGATGCAATGGACTCGGGAACGGGAATATGCGGGTTGTCCCGGGGGATGACAAAACTTTTCAGGTCGGCGACTGACGTTTCAAAATTTTTTATTTTGGCCATGATCCGGGTGGAATAAAAATCGGGAAGCCCTGTCATGTTTACATCTCCCTCAAAATGTGTCGCTTTTCCGTAGGTCAGGTTTATATTTTTTCCCATAAGCCGGCTCACAGGCCCGTCCACATGGCCCCCGAGAATCCTGGCCCTGTCTTTCATTTTAAACATGACGTTGGCAAAATAACCGATA
Source organism: bacterium (assembly GCA_036244975.1). Lineage (GTDB taxonomy): Bacteria > Bacteroidota > Bacteroidia > Bacteroidales > F082 > Sulfidibacterium. Next base: position 9,666 of record BTTE01000055.1, read on the forward strand.
TCGCTTAAATCCAAATCAGTAAGCCTGAAATCGCTGCGCATCCTTACCGAATCAACGAAATCGGAGTAAGCATCCCATCCTTTTGCATACATGTAATAATCGAGGTCTATCCGGGAGTGGTTAGTTACCAGGAGTGTATTCTTAAAATAAAATACCCTGCCGCTAATCACCACATCGCTTTTCATCTTTCGCAGAAAAAGTCCCGATTTTTCATGCGCCGTAAGATTATCCAAATGAAAACCAAGCGAATCGTTTACGAGAAAAAAATTGTGGGCATAAATGGAGGCGCGGCTGACGTCAATATCGCTGTAATTCATGGTATTTACAGGTGCATTGGGGTTCTCATCGTTTTCGTTTTTGAGATGAAACCGAACATGTGCCATTGTCAGTGCCTTAATGTTGAGTTTGAAAATGCCGGAAGAGAAGGAGTTGCCGCCGGAAGAGAGCTTTTTTATAAAGTTGATAAAGGTATAGTTTCCCTCACCTTTGTGCTCAATAAGGCGAAAATCAACACTATCGATAAAAACAGAATGAATAAAATACTTACCGGACAAAAGTCTGAAAAAGGCAGGCCTGACTTTCATGGCACTGATGCGCAACATGGGAATGCCGAGAGAGTCTCGTAAGTCAAGTTTTTTTATCTCGATTCCTTTAAAAAAGTCAACGTCCAGTAACCCGATGGTCAGGCTGTCTCCTGTCTTACCGGATACCCAGGCAGCCACTTTTCTGGCCGCCATCGATTGCACCATTGGCTGCTTAAACAGAAAAGTCAGCACCAGCGGTACAGACAAAAGTGTAAGTATCCCGTAAAGCAGTGCTCTGAGAACCCATTTTTTAATACTTTTGCCCTGTTTTTTTTCTTTCAAATGAGTATTTACATTTTAGGTATTGAATCTTCCTGCGACGACACCTCGGCGGCTGTTTTAAAAGACCGTCAGATTTTGTCAAATGTCATTGCTAATCAAGACATTCACAAAAGCTATGGGGGTGTTGTACCTGAACTTGCCTCACGGGCACACCAGCAAAACATTATTCCTGTCGTGGAAGTGGCCCTGCAAAAAGCAAAAATACGGAAAAATCAGTTGGATGGTATTGCTTTTACAAGAGGTCCCGGATTGTTGGGATCGCTTCTTGTGGGAACCTCTTTTGCCAAAGCCTTTGCACTGGGATTAAACATTCCGATAATTGAAGTAAACCATCTGAAAGCCCATATTCTCGCCCATTTTGTGGAAGTCAGTCCGGGCCGTCCCCATCCCGGATTCCCGTTTTTGTGCCTTACCGTTTCGGGAGGTCATACCCAGATTGTGAAGGTAAACAGCCCTTCGGATATGGAGATACTGGGAAAAACCATTGATGATGCCGCTGGTGAAGCATTTGATAAAGCTGCGAAAATTATGGGATTGCCTTATCCCGGTGGTCCGGAAATCGATAAGCTGGCAAAATCGGGGAATCCGAAAACTTATCCGTTCCCGGAACCTAAGATTCAGGGATTGAACTACAGCTTCAGCGGCCTCAAAACAGCGTTTCTCTATTTTTTGCGTGATCAACTCAGGCTGGATTCGGAATTTATTGAAAAAAACAAAGCAGATATTGCTGCTTCTATTCAGGATACGATAATCCGGGTTCTTTTGAGTAAACTCAGACGAGCCACCCGCGAAACCGGTGTTACCGAGGTTGCTATTGCCGGCGGCGTATCGGCCAACTCAGAATTGCGGGAGCAGCTTCTGAAGATGGCTGAAAAAGAAAGATGGGAGGTCTATCTGCCCGGCTTGCAGTTTACTACTGATAATGCTGCAATGATTGCCATCACAGGATATTTTAAGTACCTCAATAAAGATTTTACCTCTCAGGATGTTGCACCGTATGCCAAAAGCGGCTTCCGTTAAATCAGTGAGACTTTAATTTTGAGAAACAAAATTATTTAGTCGAACTGATCCCGGGCACAGGCGAGGGATCTCATGGGTTATATTCTCCGCTCCCAGCTGGGCAAGTCTTGTGCGGGCTGACTTTGTGCCTGCAGAGATAAGAGTAAACCGGCTTAAGACGTAAAAAAATTACATCTTTTAAAAAAAAATTTGATAAAATGTTTGCAGAGGAAAATATTTTCTACATTTGTCGCAGAATTGAGATAGTAATGTTGAATACCATTAAAAACAGGAAACAATTGAAACGGATGTGCGATCATGACCGGCGATTGTTAATTTAATGGATAATATCCAGAAAAAGAATAGACACAAACCCGGCCATGGAAATTGGCCGGGTTTTTTTTATTTTAAAAACACAGGAAAATGAAAGTTTTAAAGTTTGGCGGCACATCCGTCGGGTCTGCCAAAAAAATGGAAAAGATTACCGGAATTATTCACGCGCGAATGCCGGCATTTGTTATCCTGTCGGCAATGGCGGGGACTACAGATGTGCTGGCAGGGATGGTTGGGGATGTTACTAACGGGCAAAAAGAGCGAGCCCGTAAATCGGTTTGGGATTTAAAAGGGGCTTATGGCCGGATTATTACTCAATTGTTGAGAGATGACACAAAAGAGGCGCAGTTATACACAGATACAATTTTTAACGGTATTTCCAAAAATATTGAACAATCTCCTTCGGCGAAGATTGAACGGGAGATTTTGTCCTGCGGCGAAAAGCTTTCCACTTTTCTGTTTCATCAGTTGCTGTTGAAAAAAGGTTATTATGCCGTATTGCTTGATGCTACCATGCTTCTTCCTCTCGGCGCCAACCACGAGCCGGTTACGGATGAAATTAAAAAACGGTTGCAGGTAGAATTTGACAAGCATCCGGGAGCTCAGATATTTATTACACAGGGTTTTGTATGCGGGAATGAACGGGGCGAAGTGGATAATCTCGGGCGTGGCGGCAGCGATTATTCCGCTTCTCTTTTTGGCGCCGCGATGGGCGCGGAGGAGATTCAGATATGGACAGACATCGACGGTGTACAGAATAATGATCCGAGAATTGTGGAAAACACACGTCCGGTCCGCTATTTGATGTTTGATGAAGCTGCCGAGCTGGCTTATTTTGGTGCAAAAATTCTTCATCCGCTCACCATACTACCGGCACAAAAGGCTAATATCCCTGTTTTGCTGAAAAATACCATGCAGCCGGATGAACCCGGGACCAGAATTGCAGCCAACCACAGAGGGAAAGGTTTTAAAGCCGTTGCCGCACGGGACGAGATTACCGCTATCAAAATAAAATCAAGCCGGATGTTGATGGCTTACGGATTTATCCGCAAAGTCTTTGAAGTTTTTGAAAAATATAAAACGCCCATTGATATGATAACCACTTCGGAGGTAGCGGTATCTGTTACTATTGACAATCGCAAATATTTAGCCGGGATTGTTGAAGAGCTTCAGCAGTTTGGAAAAGTAGAGGTGGAGAATGGTAAAACAATTGTCGGTGTGGTGGGGCACCTGATAGCGGATGAGCCCGGCTATGCCCGTCAGCTTTTTGGTGCGCTGGGGGACATCCCCATCCGTATGATCTCCTATGGGGCAAGTCCTCACAACATATCTCTGCTGGTGAATACCGAAGATAAAATCAGAACGCTCCGTGCATTAAACAGTAAATTGTTTCATAATTAAGATATTAGAAATGGAAAATAGAGAATTGGTGCATTTGATGGAAAACCGGGAGACGCCGGTGTATTTTTATGATATGGTATTGCTCACCGATACACTGGACAAAGCAATTGACAGTGCCGGCCAGTATGGATACCGGCTTCATTATGCCATGAAGGCCAATCACAACGAAAAAATATTGCAAACGGTGAGCGACCGTGGTATGGGCGCCGATTGTGTGAGTGGAAATGAGGTGAAAGCGGCACTGGAAAATGGTTTTCGACCCGACGATATTGTCTTTGCCGGCGTGGGAAAAACCGACCATGAGATAAAGTTTGCCCTTGAAACCGGTATTTTTGCTTTTAATTGTGAGTCGTTGCAGGAAGTTGAAATAATAGACCAGCTGGCAGAAGAAATAGGGGTGAGAGCCGGAATCTTTTTACGTCTTAATCCCGATATGGATGCGCATACACACGAAAAGATTACGACGGGCAGAGCAGAAAATAAGTTTGGTTTGCCTATGGAGCAAATGCAAAGTTTTTTGCACCGCAGGAAGGATTTCAAAAATGTTGAATGGCTGGGATTACACTTCCATATCGGGTCACAAATAACAGATATGGCGGTGTTTAAAAATCTTTGCCGGCGAATTAATGAGATTCAGGACTTATTGGAAACCAAGGGAATACTGCTGCCACATTTGAATGTGGGTGGTGGTTTGGGAATTGATTACGAAAATTTGGAGACCGGCAGAATAACTAATTTCGGATCATATTTTGAAACTTTTCATCTTAATCTTAAGCTCAGAGCGGGTCAGCAGTTACATTTTGAACCCGGCCGCTCGCTGGTGGCACAGTCGGGAATATTGTTGTCGCGGGTGCTGTTTACCAAAGCGGGAAGGAAAAAGCAGTTTGTCATTATCGATGCTGCCATGACGGATTTGCTACGACCTGCGCTTTACGGAGCAAGGCATAAAATTGAAAACCTGAGTCGGCAGGAAGGAAACAGTACTGTTTATGAGGTGGCCGGTCCGGTTTGTGAATCGTCGGATGTTTTTGCCAAAAATGTTGTGCTCCCACAAACCGGAAGGGGAGACATCCTTGCCATATACTCCACCGGCGCCTACGGCCAGGTTATGTCGTCAACGTATAATATGCGAAATCCGGCAGAAACGGTTTATAGTGATGAAATTAAGGTGGCTGTAAAAAAAGCGGGTTAATTATATTGTGGGCCTGGCAAGGGTGTAATTTCTGTATTCAAACATCCGGTAGCCAAACCTTTTTTCAACAAAGAACAGCAGTTTATCTTTCAGTTTCATTTTCGAACGGCCGGGATCGTAGTTGAATTCCCAATCCTGCCTGGCGATAACCTCCGTCATGAATTTCGGATGTCCGCCTGTGAAAAGCTCCAGCTTGTCCACTTCATTGAAATCGAAAGGTTTATCCGGCACATGTTTCTCTATCCACTGATTGTTGTGCCAGAACCGGAAAAAAAAGTGCATTTTGCTGGCAAGCAGGTCGGGATGCCTTGCATAAGAGTAGTGAAACACCGTGATATCGGTTTTCAGAACCCCGAGTTTTACACCTTTCCCGCCTGAAAGATAGTTTTCGTACGAAGTGTATTTTCTAAACCCCTGGGAATCGCGGTAAGCATAGATCCCGGGGACATTTTTAAAGGCTCTGATTTCGAAACGGTGTGTCCTTCGCGTATTGCGGATATGCTGATAATCACCCCAGAAATGAAAAAATGGCATCAAAAGGCCATCCACATCCTCACGTTGGTCAGCTTGTTGAATATACTCGCGAAGGCGGGCCGGAGCTGATTCGTGCAATACCTCGTCCACCTGCAAATGGATAGCCCAATCTCCGGAAATCTCTGCCAGGCCGAGATTAGACTGTTGTGCAAAGACTTTTCCTCCTGTTCTCTGATTTTGGTCCCACACGGAATCAACAATACGAATTTTTTCTTCTTTGAGGGCTTCTATAGCTTCCCGCGTTCCATCGTCCGAATCGCCAACGACTACCACCAGTTCGTCAACGGCAGGCAGTAACGACAAAATGGAAGGAATGAACGGATAGCCAAGCTTAACACCGTTCCTGACATAAGTAAAACCACTTATTTTCATTTAATCTCTATTTGTTTCTGCAGAATGATTTTTGCAAAAATAGGAAAATGATTGTTGCAAACAGGATGTTTTCCGTTTGATAATTTGAGTGAAGGAGGACGATATTGTATTAAAAAGATATAAATTTGCAAAACTTCAGGCACTTTAATTATTTTAGGCACTTCAAACTTTAGGCACTTATATATCATGTACAAATATCTTTTTGGTCCGGTACCTTCGCGTCGCCTTGGCATGTCGCTGGGGGTTGATTTGGTTCCACACAAAGTGTGTTCACTCAACTGTGTTTATTGCGAGTGCGGCCGGACCACGAATCTGACGCCCGAAAGAAAAGAATATATTCCTTATGACGAGGTGGTGAAAGAAATTGCGCATTATCTTGAGCACAACCCTGCTCCCGACTACATCACTTTTTCAGGCTCGGGCGAGCCTACGCTGAATGTGCGTATCGGTGATGTGCTGCATTTTATCAAATCCAACAGCAACGTTCCGGTGGCTGTTCTCACCAACGGGACATTATTCTCTGACAAAGCCGTCCGTGAAGAACTTTTAGAAGCCGATGTGGTGCTGCCCTCGTTAGATGCCGCTGAAGATCGCGCTTTTCGTAAGATCAACCGTCCGTGGAATAAACTGAATATTCCTGAATACATAAAAGGGCTGATAGATTTCAGGAAAGAGTATGGCGGCCAAATCTGGTTGGAAGTGCTCATTATTCCCGGACTCAATGATACCCCTGAAAACCTTCAGGCGCTGAAAGAGGCTTTCCTGCAAATACAACCCGAAAAAGTACAACTGAATACGCTGGATCGTCCGGGTGCCGTGAAAAATATCAGAGCCGCTACACACAAAGAGTTGCAGGATATCGTACATTTCTGGAAATTGCCTCAGGTGAAAATAATTGCTGCTGCTCCCGACCGGAAAAAAATTGTCTCTTACCGCGATGATAAGGAATCTGCCATTTTGGAAACTATCAGGCGCCGGCCCTGTACGCTTGAAGATATGCATAAAATTCTCGGACTGCACATCAACGAAATCAATAAATATCTTGATGTGCTCGAAGACGAACAAAAAATTATTTCGGTGCGGAAAAACCGCGGACTGTTTTACAAAGATGTCCTGTAGCAGGTGTCTTAAACAGTTTATCCTTATACCGCTTCCTGTATTTTAATGGATATCCAATCCGTTCATCATATAGAGGGAGTGTTCCAGTGTGGGTAAAATTTCAGTAAGATATTCGTTTACTGCTTTCTGACTTCCCGGCAGAGTGTAAATTAAAGTTTCATCAATGGTTCCTGCCACCGCCCGGCTAATGAGCGCATTGGGTTTCTTCATGCCGTATTTTACCCGGATGAGTTCCATTATACCGGTAATTTCTTTTTGGAGCATAGGCTTCACCACATCCGGGGTGATATCCCTTTTGCCGATACCGGTTCCGCCGGTTGTGAAGACAATATCAAAATGCTTTGCTACAGCATCATCCAAAGATTTCTGCAATAATATGGCATCGTCGGGGATGATCAACTTATCAAATTCAAAATGCCGGTTACGGGACAAAAGAAATTCTCCGGTTATCTTTTCAGTCAACGGCCCGCTTTTGTCTTCGTACACCCCATGGCTGGCACGGTCGCTTAGGGTAATAATTTTGATTTTTAAGATACGGGGATGGTATTTAAAAAACCTGCCGGGCATGAGCTCACCACCTTTCAGCACCTTGACAAAGATACCTTCTTTGGGCATGACACAGTTTCCCACTTCACGGAAAATGGCGCAATTGTCTCCATGACATTTTTTGCCAATTTGCGTAACCATGAGTTCAATGTCGCCGGAAACAAATTTGTCGAGAGGTGCGGTTTTATACAATTCCATTCCGCGTGTTGAAATATTTTCTGCAAACTCACCGTATTTGATTTCGCGTTTGGCTTCTGCGGAAAATTTTTCGATGCTTTCCACCCCAAGAAGGCTTACCTGCCTGTGCCACGGACCGGAATGTGCGTCTCCGGGAATCCCGATTTCGGTTAATTGAATACTATCAACAGGCTTTTTTATGGTTCCTTTTTTCTCTGAAATATTTACTGAAGTTACTTCAAACATTTTCATGAATTTATTTTTACTTTTTTATTTTTTCTATAAGGTGAACATTCTCCATGTGCATGACTTTATCAACAGCTTTGCACATATCGTAAACCGTTAGCAGACCCACCTGCACACCTGTCAGGGCCTCCATCTCCACCCCGGTTTGTCCGATACATTTTGCCCTGCACGAAATATGAACGCCATTTTCCTTTAAAGTGGCTTTTACGGCTACTTTGGTTAGCATAATCGGGTGGCAGAGTGGTATTAGTTCGCTGGTTTTCTTGGCCGCTTGTATGCCTGCAATTTCGGAAACTGTCAGGACATCCCCTTTTTTCATTTGGTTTTCACGAATCAGGGCGACTGTTTCGGTTTGTAAATGGATAAATCCTTCGGCAAGTGCCGTACGGGTCTGCTGTGGTTTCCCGGCAACATCCACCATATTGGCTTTTCCCTTTTCATCGATATGCGTTAGTTTCATGATTTTGGATTTTTATTTTTTCTTTCTTTTATTCCTAAAACACTATCCTCCAATGCCGTAGAACTTTCCGGATTTATTTTTTGTTCCGGCCTTGGGTTTATTCAACACTGCCATGTCAAATGCGCGGCTAACACCGGTCTCTTTAACATTAAATGCCATTTCGTTAAACAGGCAGGGTTTAATGTCGCCGTTGGCAGTAAGCCGCAGTCTGTTACAATCTTTACAATCGCCACCTTTACCGCCTTCAACAATAGAGAACTCACCGGTTTGCAGGTTCATTTGATGAATAAAGCGTATTTGTAAGTTATTTCCTTTACAGAAGGCGGCTACTTCCCGTGCATTCGGCTCATTGCTGCTTTTAAAAACCACACAGTTTATCTTGACAGGCAGCAAACCGGCTTCTTTGGCGGCACGTATTCCATCAAAGACCTTCCGGATATCTCCGCCACGGGTAATTTCTTTGTAGCGTGATGGAGATGT
>BTTE01000056.1:0-17808 GCA_036244975.1 bacterium
CTCCTCTGATCCCAATCTCATAACCCCTCATTACTGAAGCATCAGGCGTTTCCCGGCTCCCGTATTACTCAAATCCTCTATGTACATTCCCCTAAATTTAGAGCGGCAAAAGTAAAAAAAAATCCATTCTTACAAATGCTTTTCGAAACTTTTTTCAAAGTAATTTTTAGATGATTGGCTCTCCGCAATATAGGTGATAAATTTTTTCGAAAAGCTGGAATTAATAACACGTTAGAGACGCAGCTATAAGCAACATACTAAAAAGTAACAAGTAACAAGCCCGATAAAATATCTCATAAAAAAATGGGCATTGGCAAAGTCAACACCCATTTTTTATGAGGAGACATCCTTCTACTTCTTTGGCTCTTCTCCTTTATCCTCTTTATTTTCTTCTTTGGTTTCGGCGATTTTTTCTTCTTTTTTGGCTTCTGTCTTTTTTTCAGCAGCAGGCTCTTCTTTCTTGGCTTCAGCTTCGGGAGCTTCTTCTTTTTTCACTTCCTCGGCTTTTTCAGCCTTGGGAGCCTCCTCTTTCACTTCAACTTCGGGAGCTTCTTTTGCTTCGGCTTTTGCCTTTTTGGCAACAGGAGAAGCCGTTTTGGCAGCAACTTCAGTACCGGCAGCTTTTTTCTTGCCTCCCCGACGCCGTCTTGATGTTTTAGCTTTTGAAGTTGATTTTTCAGCAAGCAGGGTTTCGTTAAAATCAACCAGCTCCATCATAGCCATATCTGCATTATCACCCAGACGATTTCCCAATTTAATAATCCGGGTATAACCACCGGGACGGTCGCTCACTTTTTTTGCAATCTCACGAAAAAGCTCGGTTACAGCTTCTTTGCTCTGCAAATAGCTAAATACGACTCTGCGCGAATGAGTTGTGTCGTCTTTTGACTTGGTAATCAACGGTTCGACATAACTTCTGAGAGCTTTAGCCTTAGCCACTGTTGTGGTGATTCTTTTATGTAATAACAGGGAAGTGGCCATATTTGACAACATTGCTTTCCGGTGTGAGCTGGTTCTTCCGAGATGATTAAAACTCTTTCTGTGTCTCATTATTCTTAGTCCTTATCTAATTTATATTTTGCAATATTCATTCCAAACTCCAGGTTCTTCGACTCAACCAGTTGCTCCAGTTCGGTTAAAGATTTCTTTCCAAAATTCCTGAATTTCAACAAATCGCTTTTATTATAGGAAACCAAATCGCCGAGCGTATCCACGTCAGCAGCTTTCAAACAGTTAAGAGCCCTGACAGAGAGATCCATGTCAACCAATTTGGTTTTAAGCAACTGGCGAATATGCAGCGTTCCTTCATCAAATTCTTCCGAAATGGATTTTTCTTCTGCATCCATAGAAATTTTCTCGTCAGAGAAGAGCATAAAGTGCTGAATCAGAATCTTTGCTGATTCTTTCAAAGCATCCTTAGGATGGATAGAACCATCCGTTTCAATTTCCAACACCAGCTTTTCGTAGTCGGTTTTTTGTTCCACACGGTAATTATCAATACTGTATTTCACATTTTTAATTGGCGTGTGAATAGAGTCGATAGCTATTGTTCCGAGCGTAGCTTCCGGATCTTTATTTTCTTCGGCCGGAACATATCCCCTGCCTTTGGCAATGGTAATTTCCATACTCAATTTAACGGAAGTATCAAGGTTACATATCACTTCTTCCGTATTAAGCACTTGAAAGACAGAGAGAAATTTGTTAATATCTCCGGCTTTGAACACACTCTGATCACCAATAACGATATTTACTTTTTCCGTATTCTCATCTGGTATCTGCTGTTTAAAGCGCACTTTCTTCAGGTTCAGAATAATCTCGGTAACATCCTCAATTACGCCATCAATAGAAGAGAACTCATGCACTACACCAGCAACTTTTATATTGGTAATGGCAAAGCCTTCGAGCGAGGAAAGTAAAATTCTCCGCAGGGCATTACCGATAGTGATTCCGAAACCGGGTTCGAGGGGACGAAATTCAAATACGCCTCTGTTGCCATCAGTTTCATTCATTATAACCTTGTCAGGCTTTTGAAATGCTAATATCGCCATAGTATCAGTTTAACTTTATTATTAAAATACCGAAGTAAAATATTATTTTGAGTACAACTCAACAATGAGGTTCTCTTTTATATTTTCGGGAATCTCATCACGTTCAGGATAATTCAGAAATTTACCTTCTTTTTTTGCATCGTCCCACTCAAGCCATGAGAAGGATTTATTACCGGATGCCAGGGAGTCGGTAATTACTTCTAAATTTTTAGATTTTTCACGAACACCTACCACATCACCCGCTTTGAGTGAGTAGGAAGGAATATTCACAACTTTGCCGTTCACCGAAATATGACGGTGAGACACAAGCTGGCGGGCAGCAGCACGTGTAGGGGCAATACCCAGTCTGAAAACGGTGTTATCGAGGCGTGCTTCGATGAGTTTCAACAGGTTCTCACCGGTAATACCCTTTTTACGTGAGGCTTTATCGAAAATATTGTGGAACTGTTTTTCAAGAATACCATAAGTGTATTTTGCTTTTTGTTTTTCCTGTAACTGTATTCCGTATTCCGATTGTTTTTTCCGCCTTCTCATCTGTCCATGTTGTCCCGGTGCATAATTCTTTTTCTCGAGATATTTATCCGCACCGAAAATAGGGTCGTTAAATTTACGTGCAATTTTTGATTTTGGGCCAATATATCTTGCCATGATCTATTAATTTGTCTGTTTCGAATATTAGAAATTAAACTCTTCTTCTTTTTGGGGGACGGCAACCATTGTGAGGCATGGGAGTAACATCAACAATTTCCATCACCGAAATTCCCGAAGAATTAATGGTTCTGATAGCTGATTCGCGACCGGCTCCGGGTCCTTTCACATAAACTTTTACTTTACGCAAGCCCAGGCCGTAAGCTATTTTAGCACAATCTTCGGCGGACATTTGAGCCGCATAGGGAGTGTTTTTTTTAGAACCCCTGAATCCCATTTTTCCCGAAGAAGACCATGAAATAACCTGGCCTGAATCGTTTGTTAACGAGATAATAATGTTATTAAACGTAGCCTGGATATACGCCCTGCCTACAGGGTCAACTTTGACTACTCTTTTTTTTGTACTTCTGGTCCTTTTTGCCATTTTCGTTCTATTTCGTAAAATGTATAATCCTATTTATTATTTAGCGGCTTTTTTCTTATTGGCAACAGTTTTCTTACGGCCTTTACGTGTACGCGCGTTGTTTTTAGTCTTCTGACCGCGCAAAGGAAGCCCGATACGATGACGAATTCCGCGATATGTACCAATATCCATCAGACGTTTGATATTTATCTGAATTTCAGAACGTAATTCGCCTTCAACTTTAAAGCTATCGCCAATGATAGTACGAACTCTGTTTTGTTCATCGTCGTCCCAATCCTGAACTTTCTTATTCCAGTCGATACCGGCTTCGGTTAAAATTTTCTGAGCAGTGCTCTTCCCAATTCCATAAATGTAGGTTAAACCTATTTCACCTCTTTTATTTTGGGGAATATCAACTCCAGCAATTCTTGCCATAATTCTTGTTATTTATTGTTATAAAAGGATTAACCTTGTCTTTGTTTATACTTTGGATTTTTCTTGTTAATAATATACAACTTCCCTTTTCGACGGACTAACTTGTCTTCGGGACTTCTCTTTTTAATCGATGCGCGTATTTTCATGATGCAATTATTTATATCTAAATGTTATTCTGCCTTTCGTTAAATCATAAGGAGACATCTCCAGTTTTACTCTGTCGCCCGGTAATATTTTTATATAATGCATACGCATTTTACCGGAAATATGTGCGATAATGGTGTGTCCGTTTTCCAACTCTACACGAAACATAGCGTTACCCAACGACTCAATTACCGTACCATCTTGTTCTATCGACTGTTGTTTTGCCATAAAATGACTATTTTTTATTTAAAACTTTCTCTATCTCCTCAAAACTTGATAAGATATCCGCTTTACCATTCCTAATGGCCACGTCATGCTCAAAGTGGGCAGAAGGTCTTCTATCCGTTGTCCGGATGGTCCATCCATCAGTATCCTGATAAATTTCTTTCACCCCGAGGTTAATCATGGGTTCAATGGCAATACACATTCCAACTCTCAATTTCGGACCTGTACCTCTTTTACCGTAATTAGGTACTTCGGGTTCTTCGTGCAAATTTCTGCCAACACCATGACCTACCAGGTCTCTTACCACCGAATAGCCAAAACCCTCCACATAAGTTTGGACGGCATAACCTATATCTCTGACCCGTTTTCCGGCTACTGCCTGTTCAATTCCGAGGTAGAGCGATTGTTTTGTGCGTTCGAGAAGCAACAAAACTTCATCATCCACTTCGCCAACAGGAAAAGTATAAGCGGAGTCGCCGTAAAAACCGTTCCAAATGGTGCCGCAATCAACGGAAACAATATCACCATCTTTCAGCTCGGTTTCATCCGGAATACCATGTACTACTGCATCATTCACAGAGACACAAAGTGTTGCCGGAAAACCGCCATACCCTTTAAAGCCGGACACTGCGCCATTATCTCTGATAAACTCTTCCGCAATCCTGTCCAGCGTAATGGTTTTAACCCCGGGCCGGATAATTTTGCCTACTTCGGCAAGTGTTTTCCCAACAAGTAAAGAACTGTGTCTTTGTATTTCTATTTCTTCGTTTGTTTTAATCTGTATCATTCGAAGAAAAGTTACATCCCGCCAAATGCCGATGGTCTTCCCTTAATTCTCCCTGATTTAGTCAAACCATCGTAGTGTCGCATTAACAAATAACTTTCGACTTGCTGCAAGGTATCTAACACGACACCGACAAGAATCAAAAGTGACGTGCCGCCATAAAAAGCAGCAAAACCGCTGTTAACACCAATCAGTCGGGCAAACACTGGCAAAACAGCAATCAAACCGAGGAAAATGGACCCCGGAAGTGTAATCCTCGACAAAATATTATCAAGATAATCAGCAGTTCTACGTCCGGGTTTCACACCGGGGATAAACCCGCCGTTTTTCTTAAGATCTTCCGCCATTTGGTTAGGATTAATGGTAATTGCCGTATAGAAATAGGTAAACAGTATAACCATTATAAAGAAAGTAAAGTTATACCATATACCGTTAAAATCGGTAAAGGCGGCAGCGAAACCGCTCAGTGCACTATTAGAGGCAAAACCAACCAGCGTAAGGGGAAGAAACATGATTGCCTGAGCAAAAATGATGGGCATAACGCCTGCAGCATTCACTTTCAAAGGCAAATACTGACGCACACCGCCATATTGTTTGTTGCCCACGATTCTTTTAGCATATTGTACCGGCACCTTTCGTGTACCCTGCACCAGCAGAATGGTAAACAAAATAACCAGCACCAACATGAGCAATTCGAGGAGGAAGTAAACCATTCCGCCATTGGTTTCAACAATACGTGAAACAAATTCCTGAAACAAAGCAGCGGGCAAACGGGCAATGATACCAATCATAATGATAAGAGAAATTCCATTTCCGACCCCCTTATCGGTAATCTTTTCACCAAGCCACATTACGAATAACGTCCCCGAAATAAGAATAATGGTTGAGGACACCCAGAAAGAAACCGGAGGACTGGTAACAGCAGCACTAAAAGGTGTAATTGCCACCGGGGGCACCTGGGAAACCAGGTTGGCAATATAGGCCGGTGCCTGAAAAGTAACGATAGCCACCGTTAAGTACCGGGTAATCTGGTTAATTTTTCTCGTCCCGCTTTCCCCTTCACGCTGTAACCGCTGAAAATAGGGAATTGCCATACCGAGCAACTGGATGACAATAGAAGCGGAAATATAAGGCATAATACCCAATGCAAAAATAGAAGCATTGGAAAACGCACCGCCCGAAAACATATTCAAAAGACCCATGAGTCCCTTACTGCCCTGATTTTGCAGGTTTGTAAGCATATTCGGGTCAACCCCGGGGAGTACAACATACGAACCGAGGCGGTAAATCAGGATAATTCCCAACGTATAAAGAATACGTTTGCGGAGTTCCTCAATCTTGTAAATATTTCTTATGGTCTCGATAAATTTTTTCATCCCATGTTAAATTATATTGGCTTGGCCTCCTTGCGTTTCAATAGCTGCTTTTGCGGATTTGGTGAAAGCATGAGCCGAAACTTCGAGTTTGGCTTTCAGTTCTCCACGTCCCAAAATTTTAATTAAATCGTTTTTGGATACCAGTCCGTTTTCGATCAAAACAGCCTGATCGACAACCGTAACTTTTTTATCATCCACAAGTTGTTGCAGTGTATCGAGGTTGATACCCTGATACTCTTTACGGTTTATATTTTTAAAACCAAATTTCGGAACACGTCTGAACAGCGGCATCTGGCCACCTTCAAAACCGCTTTTTCTTTTAAAACCGGATCTGGACTGAGCCCCTTTATGGCCTCTTGTAGAAGTGCCGCCCCTACCGGAGCCCTGACCTCTGCCAATTCTTTTTTTGTTCTTTACGGAACCTTTAGCCGGTTTAAGATTACTTAAATCCATCTTTTTCCCCTATTTTAAATTTCTTCAACCTTCAATAAATGTTTCACTTTCTCAATCATTCCCAAAACCTGAGGACTGGCTTCCACCTCTCTGGGACGGTTCAGTTTCGTCAGCCCGAGGGCAACGAGTGTTTTTTTCTGTCGCGAAGGCCTGTTGATGGCGCTTCTCACTTGTGTAATTTTCAGCTTTGTCATCTTTGTTTGCTCCTATCCGTTAAAAACAGCATCTAATTCAATACCACGAACCTGTGCAATGGTGAAAGGATCGCGCAATTTCGACAAGGCATCGATGGTAGCTTTCACCACTGAGTGAGGGTTAGACGAACCTTTCGATTTGGCCAACACGTTTTTCACACCAACACTTTCGAGTACGGCACGCATGGCGCCACCGGCAATAACACCTGTACCTGGAGCTGCCGGCTGGATATAAACCTGTGCACCGCTGTATTTACCCGTTTGCTCATGAGGAATGGTTCCTTTGAGAACCGGGACCTTGACCAAATGCTTTTTGGCATCATCAATTCCCTTGGCAATGGCAGCAGTAACCTCCTTGGCTTTACCGAGACCGTAACCTACAACACCGTTTTCGTTTCCAACAACGACAATGGCTGAGAAACTGAACGTTCTGCCTCCCTTTGTAACTTTGGTTACTCTTTGGATACTCACCAGCCTGTCTTTGAATTCGATATCGCTGGATTTAATTTTTTTTACGTTTGCGTTTGACATAGTTTTTTAAAATTTAAGTCCTCCTTCTCTGGCAGCGTCAGCAAGTGATTTTACCCTGCCGTGATACAAATATCCGTTTCTATCGAAAACAACAGTCTTGATGCCGGCAGCAGTAGCCCGCTCAGCCATAAGACTTCCCACTTTTTTAGCCTGCTCGGTTTTGTTCGTCTTTTCACCTTCGAGACTTTTGTCAGTGGAGGAAGCTGAAACCATGGTCTGCTGTGCCTGGTCGTCTATCAACTGAACATAAATCTGTTTGTTGCTTCTAAAGACGCTCATGCGGGGACGTTCAGCAGTACCGTTAACTACTTTTCTAACCCGCATTTTAATTCTGTTTCTACGAAAAACTTTTTTATTTTTAATACCCATCTCTTTAATGGTTTTATCAGTTTATTAATGCGTCTGCTATTATTTTTTCTCCGCTGATTTACCTGCTTTTCTCCTGAGTTCTTCACCCTGGAATTTAATACCTTTACCTTTGTAAGGTTCAGGTTTGCGCAGTGAACGAATTTTTGCCGCCACCTGACCAACGAGTTGTTTGTCGGCAGAAGACAATTTAATCAGCGGGTTTTTACCTCTTTGGGTAACTGTTTCAATTTTTACTTCGGCGGGAATCTCAAGATAAATATGGTGAGAATACCCTAATGACAGTTCCAATAGCTGGCCTTTGGCATCAGCTTTAAAACCCACACCGACCAGTTCCTGAACAGTGGCAAATCCCTCACTGACACCGGTAACCATATTATTCAGCAGGGAGCGATAAAGTCCGTGTTTTGATTTGTGTTCTTTGCTTTCGCTGCTTCTAAAAAGTTCCACGCGGCCATCTTCTATTTTAATGCTAATGGCAGGGTCAACAGCCTGGGTTAGTTCTCCCAGTTTACCTTTAACGGTAACGACGTTGTTATCGCTTACTTTAACCTGAACTCCCTGCGGAATTGTTATCGGTAATTTTCCTATTCTTGACATTGCTCTTTCTCCTGTTATTAACTTACGTAACAAATTACTTCGCCTCCAACATTCAGTTTACGTGCTTCTTTGTCGGTAATCACCCCCACGGAGGTTGACAAAACAGCGATTCCCAGTCCGTTCAGAACACGGGGAAGTTCGTTAGCACCCACATATTTCCTCAAACCGGGTGTTGAGGCACGCTGAATGGTATTAATGGCCGGCATTTTTGAAACGGGATGATATTTCAAAGCAATTTTAATAGTCTCGAATTTCCCCGAATCATCAAATTTATAGTTCAAAATATAACCTTTTTGATAAAGGATTTTTGTAATATTTTTTTTCAGGTTGGAAGCAGGGATTTCCACCATGCGGTGTCCGGCTGCTACGGCATTCCTGATTCTTGTCAAATAATCTGCTATTGGATCGGTGTTCATTTCAATAATTTTTATTACCAACTGGCTTTTTTAATTCCGGGAATAAGGCCGCTGAGGGCCATTTCTCTGAATTCAATACGTGAAATTCCAAACTGTCTCATATAACCTTTAGGCCTTCCCGAAAGTTGGCAACGGTTGTGTAAACGAACGGGAGAAGCATTTCTCGGTAATTTCTGCAAACCCACGAAATCTCCGGCAGCTTTTAAAGCAGCTCGTTTTTTAGCATACTTTTCAACCATTTTTTGTCTTTTACGCTCACGCGCTTTCATCGACTCTTTTGCCATGTTTGCTTATTTTTTTTGATTTTTAAAAGGTAATCCGAATTCTTTCAACAAAGCAAATGCTTCTTCATCGGTGTTGGCGCTGGTCACAATAGTGATGTCCATACCATTGATACGCATTACTTTATCGATATCGATTTCAGGAAAAATGATTTGCTCCGGAATACCAAAGGTATAATTTCCATGCCCATCAAATCCTTTATCGTTAATTCCCCTGAAGTCGCGTACACGCGGCAAAGCCACGGCAACCAGCTTATCAAGGAATTCGTACATTTTATCGCCACGCAGGGTAACCCTCACACCGATAGCGTTTCCTTTTCTAAGTTTAAAGTTAGAAACATCGTGTTTGGAAATGGTAGGAACCGCCTTTTGCCCTGTGATAGCGGTCATTTCATTCAGGCCGGCATCAATCAGTTTTTTATCGGCAAGAGCAGCGCCAATTCCCTGGTTAATGGCAATCTTGGACAACTTGGGAACCTGCATAACCGTTTTATAGCCAAATTTTTTGGTCAGTACAGGAATAACTTCCTCAAAGTATTGTTTTCTTAATCTAGGTTGATATTCCATTATTTAATTACCTCCCCTGATTTTTTAGAGTAACGAACTGATTTCCCGGTATTTTCATCTATCTTACGACCGATACGGGTCGGTGTTCCGGAAGCATCCATCACTTTCAGATTAGAAAGATGGATAGCCGCTTCTTTTTTAATAATACCGCCGTTAGGGTAATCCGCATTGGGTTTGGTGTGTTTTGAAATCATGTTCACACCTTCGACGATGGCCCTCTTTTTTTCAGCAAAAACTGCGAGCACTTTGCCTGAGCGTCCTTTGTCGTTACCGGCAATGACCATCACATTATCACCTTTTTTTATATGCAACTTTGCCATATCTGATATCTTTCTGTGTTAAAGCACCTCCGGTGCAAGTGATACAATTTTCATATATTGTTTTTCACGCAGCTCTCTCGCAACGGGTCCGAAAATACGGGTTCCCATCATTTCGCCTGCCGAGTTAAGCAAGACACATGCATTATCGTCAAAACGGATATAGGAACCATCGTTTCTTCTGATTTCCTTTCGTGTTCTTACCATCACAGCTTTGGTAACGGCACCTTTTTTTATGTTACCGGAAGGCATAGCGTGTTTAACGGTTACAACTACCTGATCGCCAACGGTGGCGTATCTTTTCTTTGTTCCGCCAAGTACTCTTATTACCAGTACCTCTTTGGCTCCGCTGTTGTCAGCAACCGCAAGTCTTGATTCTTGTTGTACCATGGTTATTTAGCTCTTTCAATAATTTCTACTAATCTCCAATTTTTATTCTTACTCAGAGGACGTGTTTCCATAATGCGTACGGTATCGCCGATATTGCATTCGTTCTTCTCATCGTGAGCAATAAACTTGTTAGTCTTTTTAATATACTTTCCGTAAACGGGATGTTTAAAACGGCGTTCAATTGTTACAACAATCGACTTATCCATTTTATTGCTAACGACAAGACCAGTTCTCTCTTTTCTAAGATTTCTCTTTTCCATTGTAGTGCTTACTTATTATTTTTTTCCTCTAATTCTCTTTTCCTCAATTCGGTGTTCATCCGGGCAATCGTTTTTTTGCTTTCGACGATTATTTGAGGATTTTCCAAAGGAGAAACAGCGTGATTTAATCTTAACCGGGTGAGATGTTTTTTTTCTTCAACCAACCTGTCCAGTATATCAGCCGTGCTCATTTCTTTAACAACTTCCTGTTTCATAGCTCTTTTTAATTTTCGACGTAGTCTCGTCTAACAACAAATTTTGTTTTCACAGGCAGTTTCTGGGCAGCCAGCCGCATGGCTTCTTTAGCAATGGCCAAAGGAACGCCATCCGCTTCAAACAGAATTCTGCCGGGCGTAATACGTGCCACAAAATATTCAGGGGCTCCTTTTCCTTTACCCATACGAACCTCTGCAGGTTTTTTTGTAACCGGTTTATCAGGAAAAATACGAATCCAAATCTGACCCTGACGTTTCATATAACGGGTAACAGCCTGACGGGCAGCTTCAATCTGGCGGCCCGTAATCCAGGCCTGTTCCATGGTTTTAATGCCATAAGAGCCAAAAGCCAGTTGGGCGCCGCGCTGGGCATTGCCTTTCATGCGGCCTTTTTGCTGTTTCCTGTATTTAGTTTTTTTCGGTTGTAACATTTCTTTGTTCCCTTTAAAATATTATCAATGCTATTATCTTCTTCTGCGGGGCCTTCCACCACCGCGTATGGGACCTCTCGGGCGACCGGCATTTTTTTCAACAACAGAAACCAGATCGGGGCGTCCGTAAATTTCACCTTTAAATATCCAAACCTTGATACCAATACGCCCGTGCGTAGTATGGGCTTCAACAAGAGCATAATCAATATCAGCACGTAAAGTATGTAACGGAATACGCCCCTCTTTGTACATCTCACTACGCGCCATTTCGGCACCGCCCACACGTCCTGAAATAATCACTTTGATTCCGCCTGCGCCCAAACGCATGCTGGAGGCAATGGCTGTTTTGATGGCACGACGAAAAGAAACCCTGCCTTCAATCTGCCGGGCAATGTTGTTGGCCACCAGTCTGGCATCCAATTCAGGCCGTCTGATTTCAGAAATGTTAATCTGAACCTCTTTTTTGGTGAGTTTTTTCAGCTCTTCCTTCAATTTGTCCACTTCAGAACCACCTTTTCCGATAATAATACCCGGACGTGCAGTAAAAATAGTTACTGTTACCATTTTCAGTGTGCGCTGAATCATTATTTTGGAAATGCCGGCTTTGGCAAGACGCGCATTCAGATATTTACGGATTTCATTATCTTCAACGAGTTTTTCGGAGAAATTTTTTCCTCCAAACCAGTATGAGTCCCATCCTTTGATGATTCCTAATCTGAGTCCTATTGGATTAGTTTTTTGTCCCATTAATCTATTTTGTTAAAGATGTTAATTTAATCATTTTTAGTTGTTTCATCAGCCACTTTCTCAGATGCTTTCATTTCTTCCACACGGTTGCCCAAAATCAGTGTAACATGGTTCGACCTTTTAAGGATACGATGAGCACGTCCCTGTGGTGCGGGTTGAATACGTTTCAGCATCCGGCCACTATCAACCATAATTTGTTTAATATACAACTGGTTGTCCTCAATACGGGAGCCTTCGTTTTTCACTTCCCAGTTGGCGATGGCCGAACGAAGCAATTTATAAACACGACCGGCAGCTTCTTTCTGTGTATGCTGCAATACATGCAAAGCCTGTTCCGCATCCATTCCTCTCACCAGATCAACTACCAGACGCATCTTACGAGGCGAGGTAGGCACATTACGCAAACGTGCAATATACAGAGTCTTACGCTCTTCTTTACGCTTTTCAGCACTGTTATGTTTTCTAGATCCCATTGTTATTGTGCTTTATTTTCTACCTTTATCTTTTTTACCGGCATGGCCCCTGAAAATTCGCGTAGGAGCAAATTCTCCGAGTTTATGTCCAACCATATTTTCTGTAATGTAAACAGGGATAAATTTATTCCCATTATGCACAGCAATTGTCTGGCCTACAAAATCAGGAGAAATCATTGAAGCACGTGACCATGTTTTAATGATAGTTTTTTTTCCGGATTCTACATTTGCCATAACCTTCCTGTCCAGCTTATAATGAATGTATGGTCCTTTTTTTAATGAACGGCTCATATTAGTATCTGTTTAATTCAGCTAAGATTACTTTCTTTTTTCAATAATATATCTGCTCGAAGCTTTCTTCCTGGCACGGGTTTTATAACCTTTTGCCGGCAAACCTTTTCTCGAACGGGGATGTCCGCCCGAAGCGCGGCCTTCACCACCACCCATAGGATGATCAACCGGATTCATGGCCACACCACGTACGCGGGGACGTCGTCCCAGCCAACGGTTACGACCGGCTTTACCCGATTTCTCAAGCTGATGGTCGCTGTTGGAAACCATTCCCACAGTAGCCTTACAGGTTTGAAGTATCATTCGTGTTTCGCCGGAAGGCATCTTGATAATAGCAAATTTGCCATCACGTGACATGAGCTGAGCATACGATCCGGCGCTACGGGCCATCTTGGCACCCTGCCCGGGGCGCAGCTCAATGTTATGAATGACCGTACCAAACGGAACTTCACTCAAATACATGGCGTTTCCAACTTCAGGAGTAATGCCTTTGCCGGCTTTAACCTGCTGTCCCACCTTCAAACCCTGCGGAGCAATGATATAACGTTTCTCGCCATCGGCATAATAAACCAAAGCGATACGTGCAGTACGGTTCGGATCATATTCAATGGTCTTAACCGTACCGGGAACGCCTTCTTTATCCCGTTTGAAGTCGATAATTCTGTATTTCTGTTTATGACCGCCACCAATATTGCGAACCGTCATCCTTCCTTCGTTGTTACGTCCACCAGAACTTTTTTTCTTAGCCAGCAAACTCTTTTCGGGTTTATCGGCCGTAATATCATCGAAAGCGCTGATAACTTTAAAGCGCTGACCTGGTGTTGTCGGTTTATATTTCTTTAGAGCCATGTCTGTAGTCTAGATGTTGCTAAAAAAATCAATTGTATCACCTTCGGCAAGAGTTACAACCGCCTTCTTATAGGCGTTGGTTCTGCCTGAAATCATTCCTGACTTGGTATTTCTTGACTTACGTTTGCCGGAATAGTTCATAGTATTTACAGAAAGAACCTCCACATTGTATAAGTCTTCAATTTCGCTTTTAATCTGCAGTTTGTTGGCACGTTTGTCAACAATAAAGCCAAATTGATTAAGACTTTCGCCCTTGGTGGTCATCTTTTCTGTTATTACCGGTTTAAATATTACACCCATCTTATTCGGATTTATATTTTTTTAAAACAATTCTTCAGTTGCCTTTACTGCGGCTTCCGTAAAGATAAGTTTCCCACCATTCAGAATATCATAAGTATTCAATGAAGAGGTGCGGAGTACTCTTGCTTTGGGAAGATTACGGGAAGCAAGATAAAGATTTTCATCAGTATCGTTGACAACCAGTAAAGTTTTCTGATCATTCAGTTTAAGGTTTGAGAGTATGTTCAGATACTCTTTGGTTTTGGCAGCTTCCATTTTAAAATCTTCCACTACCACAATTTCATTATCTTTTGCTTTATAAGTAAGCGCAGATTTTCTGGCCAGTCTTTTCACCTTTTTATTCAGTTTTGAATAATAATCGCGGGGATGAGGGCCAAAGACACGACCACCGCCACGAAAAACAGGATTTTTGATATCGCCGGCTCGTGCAGTACCCGTACCTTTTTGTCTTTTAATCTTTCGCGTACTGCCCCTGACATCGCTGCGCTCTCTGGAATCGGACGTCCCCTGGCGCCTGTTGGCCATGATTTGCTTTACATCGAGGTAAATAGCGTGATCGTTGGGTTCAATTCCAAAAATGGAATCTGCCAACACCACTTTACGACCGGTATCTTCTCCGTTAATCTTTACAACTGCTAATTCCATCTTTCTACTATTACGTATGAATTATTAGGTCCGGGAACGGCACCTTTAACAACTAATAAATTTTTCTCGGGAATAATTTTCATAACCAGCAGGTTAATCATTTTCACACGGTTGCCACCCATACGACCGGCCATACGCATACCCTTAAAAACGCGGGATGGATAAGACGATGCCCCCAGCGAACCAGGCGCCCTGAGACGGTTATGCTGACCGTGAGTAGCATCATTTACGCCCCTGAAATTATAACGTTTCACAACGCCCTGAAAGCCCTTCCCTTTGGAAGTGCCTACCACGTCAACAAATTCGCCTTCGGTAAAGACCTCAACCGTAACAATTTCGCCTCGGGTTTTCTTCTCATGAAAACGGGTAAACTCAGCAATCACTTTTTTAGGCGTAGTCCCGGCAGCAGCAAAATGACCCATCATAGCTTTTGTGGTATGTTTTTCTTTTTTTTCTCCATAAGCCAGCTGTATTGCCGAGTACCCGTCGTTTTCGATGGTACGTACCTGCGTTACCACACACGGGCCGGCCTCAATGACAGTGCAGGGAATATTCTTCCCCTTTTCGTCATAAATGCTGGTCATACCTATTTTTTTTCCAATTATTCCTGACATCGCTTTTTTTCTTTAAGCCTTTAATTGTTTATCAAACTTTGATCTCTACTTCAACACCACTCGGCAGCTCAAGTTTCATCAGCGCATCAATGGTCTTTGAAGAAGAATTATACACATCCATCAACCTTTTATAAGTATCAAGCTGAAACTGTTCGCGAGATCTTTTGTTCACAAAAGTAGAACGGTTTACGGTGTATATTTTCTTATGTGTGGGTAAAGGGATAGGACCACTCACTACGGCACCCGTCGATTTTACCGTCTTGACGATCTTCTCGGCTGATTTGTCAACGAGATTATGATCGTAAGATTTTAGTTTTATTCTGATTCTTTGGCTCACTTTATATGGATTTAACTAACAATACCTTTTATCTTATTTATAATATCTTCTGCAATAGAAGCCGGAGTTGCTTTATAGCTATGGAATTCCATGGTAGAAGAAGCCCGGCCGGAGGTGAGTGTTCTCAAAGAAGTAACGTAACCGAACATTTCCGACAAGGGAACTTTCGCCTTCACTACCTGGAAACCAATTTTAGCGGTTATATCTTCCAAAATGGCACGGCGTTTATTTAAATCGCCGGTTACATCACCCACATATTCATCAGGAGTAACCACTTCTAATTTCATAATGGGCTCGAGTAATACGGATTTGGCTTTGCGTGCAGCAGATTTGAATCCTCGCTTGGCAGCCATCTCAAAAGAAAGCTGGTCGGAATCAACCGGATGAAAACTCCCATCGAACAGACGAACACGCATATTCTCAAGCGGATAACCGGCCAAAACACCATTTTGCATGGCCATTTCAAAACCTTTTTTCACCGAAGGAATAAATTCTTTCGGAATATTACCCCCTTTTACTTCATCAATAAACTCCAACCCCAACTCAGCGCCTTCAGCCGGGGAAAGCTCGAACTGAATATCGGCAAATTTACCGCGACCACCGGTCTGTTTTTTATAAACCTCACGATGGGTAACGGAAGAAGTAATGGCTTCTTTGTAAGCAACCTGCGGGTTCCCCACCTGGCACTCTACTTTGAACTCGCGTTTCAAACGGTCGATAAGAATATCCAAATGAAGTTCGCCCATACCGGAAATAATGGTTTGACCGGAATTTTCATCCGTACGTACTTTAAAAGTGGGATCCTCTTCGGCCAGTTTTGCCAAAGCGGCTCCCATTTTTTCCATATCGCCTTGTGTTTTCGGCTCAATGGCAACGCTAATAACAGGATCTGGAAAAGTTATCGATTCAAGGATGATCGGATGCTTTTCATCGGTAAGTGTATCGCCGGTATGAATGGTTTTAAACCCGACGGCGGCGCCAATGTCGCCGGCTTCGATCTGATCAAGCGGATTTTGTTTGTTGGCGTGCATCTGCATAATACGGCTGATGCGCTCTTTTTTACCGGTAGAAACATTCAAAATGTAAGAACCGGACTTTAACGTACCGGAATAAACCCGGAAAAAACAAAGACGTCCCATATAAGGGTCGGTTGCAATCTTAAAAGCCAGTGCGGCAAAACTATCGTTCGGGTCCGGTGTCCTGATTTCTTCCTTTTCGGTTTTAGGATTGATGCCTTTTACCGAATCAATATCCAGCGGACTGGGCAGAAATTCGATAATGGCGTTGAGCAACATCTGAATGCCTTTATTCTTAAAGGCAGAACCACACATTACCGGCGTAATGCGCATTTCAAGGGTGGCTTTCCTAATGGCCTCAATCATCTCATGCTCAGTAATAGAATCAGGATTATCAAGGAATTTCTCAAGGAGTTCATCGCTTTCCTCTGCAACACCTTCAATAAGTTTCATACGGTATTCGTAAGCCGTATCAACGAGGTCATCAGGAATGGGAATCTCAACAATCTTAACACCTTTGGTGGAATCGTCCCAGACAAAGGCTTTATTTCTTACAAGATCAACAATGCCAAGAAAGTCGTCTTCAACACCAATGGGAATCTGAATAGGAACCGGATTGGCTCCGAGGCGTTCTTTTATCTGATCTACAACACCGAAGAAATCGGCTCCTGACCGGTCCATTTTATTCACAAAACTGATACGGGGCACATTGTATTTGTTGGCTTGTCTCCAAACGGTTTCAGACTGTGGCTCAACACCGCCCACCGCACAAAAAAGGCCGACAGCGCCATCAAGTATTCTGAGCGAACGCTCTACCTCAACAGTAAAGTCAACGTGCCCGGGAGTATCAATAATGTTGATTTTATGTTTTTTGTTATTCAGTTCCCAAAACACCGTGGTTGCAGCGGAAGTAATGGTAATACCGCGCTCCTGTTCCTGAACCATCCAGTCCATGGTAGCAGCGCCTTCATGCACCTCTCCGATTTTGTAATTCTTTCCGGTATAGAAAAGAATCCGCTCGGTAACCGTGGTCTTGCCGGCATCGATATGGGCCATGATCCCGATGTTTCGGGTGTACCTTAATTTGCTGTTATTTCTATCGAGAACTGCCATCTGTTAATTTCGTAAACTGAGTCAATATTAGAACCTGAAATGTGAGAATGCTTTATTAGCTTCAGCCATACGGTGCGTATCTTCCTTTTTCTTAAAGGCTGCGCCTTCTTCTTTGTAAGCAGCAAGAATTTCACCGGCCAGTTTCTGACCCATGGTTTTTTCGTGGCGCTTGCGGGCAAAGCCAATCAGATTTTTCATGCCAATGGATTGTTTCCGTCCGGCACGAATTTCAGAAGGAATCTGAAAAGTAGCACCTCCGATACGGCGACTCCTTACCTCAACAGCAGGCGTAACATTGGCGAGTGCTTTTTTCCAGACATCGAGGGCCTTTTCTTCTTC
>BTTE01000057.1:0-17729 GCA_036244975.1 bacterium
AAAAAAACAGGCGTATGTGAAAATATACGTCTGTTTTTTATAAAAAGGAATTTCTGTTTCTAATAAGCAAACAGCGGGAAATCGGCCATCATCCGGTTGACGCGTTTTTTCACATCGGTCAGAACCGTTTCGCTTTCAATGTTGCTAATAACTTCGTCAATGAGCTCCACAATAGGTTCCATGTGTTCTTCTTTCAGTCCGCGGGTGGTGATAGCAGGCGTCCCTACGCGCAGGCCGCTGGTCTTGAAAGGTGAACGACTGTCGAAGGGAACCATGTTTTTGTTCACGGTAATATCGGCTTTCACCAGCCTGTTTTCCACCACTTTTCCTGTAATATCGGGAAATTTTCCACGCAGGTCAATCAACATCAGATGGTTGTCAGTACCGCCTGAAATCACATGGTAACCCCTGTCAATAAAGGCTTTGGACATAACCTGTGCATTTTTCTGCACCTGCATGATATATTCAAAATAGCTGTCGGTGAGTGCTTCGCCGAAAGCCACGGCTTTGGCGGCAATAACATGTTCCAGCGGGCCTCCCTGGGTACCGGGGAAAATAGCAGAATTCAAAACAGCGGACATCATTTTGGTAATGCCTTTGGGTGTTTTCAATCCCCAGGGATTTTCAAAATCTTCGCCCATGAGAATCATACCACCACGGGGGCCGCGTAAAGTTTTGTGTGTAGTGGTGGTAACAATGTGACAATATTCAATCGGGTCGTTCAGTAATCCTTTGGCAATGATACCGGCCGGATGGGCGATATCGGCCATGAGCAGAGCGCCCGTCTCATCAGCAATGGCGCGCATACGTTCGTAATCCCAGTCGCGCGAGTAAGCGGAAGCCCCGGCAATAATCAATTTGGGTTTCTCCTTTTTGGCCAGCATTTCCATTTCGTCGTAATCCACGGTGCCGGTTTCTTCTTTTACTTTGTAAGCCACGGGATGGTATAAAATTCCGGAAGAGTTCACGGGAGAACCGTGCGACAGATGACCGCCGTGCGACAGGTTGAGGCCCATAAATGTATCGCCGGGTTTCAGGCAGGCCATCAAAACAGCCATATTAGCCTGCGCACCGGAGTGAGGCTGCACGTTGGCATATTCGGCATTAAAAAGCTCACGGGCACGGTTGATAGCCAGCTGCTCGGACTGGTCCACAATCTCACAACCACCGTAGTAACGTTTTCCCGGATATCCTTCTGCATATTTGTTGGTCATCACCGACCCCATGGCCTCAAGCACCTGCTCACTCACAAAGTTTTCAGAAGCAATCAGCTCAACACCACGCATTTGGCGTTCTTTCTCCTGCTTAATCAGGTCAAATATTTTTTGGTCTCTTTCCATGGTTATGTGTTTTTTAGAATGGTTTACCGGGACGCAAAAATACTAAATTCCAGTCAATTGATTTCTACGTGATTTGCATATTTCGGAATGATAGATTGTTTTGGGGTAAACGAGGTAATAATGGGTTAATGGGTTAATGGGGAATGTTTTCTGACAACTGTTTGACTCCGTCCGCCGAAGCCCCGGCGAAGGCGGTACAACTATCTGACAACCATTCCCACTTTTTTAATGCGCCTGCAGCCAGTTATTTCCCGTATTGATATCCACCACCACCGGCACGTCTAATTTTAAAGCGTTTTTCATTTTATCATCCACCAAAAGTTTCAAATCCTCCACTTCTTCTTTATGGGCATCAAAAACCAGCTCATCGTGCACCTGCAAAATCATCTTTGACTTCATGTTTCGGCTTTGCATTTCATCAAAAACCCGGATCATGGCAATTTTTATCATGTCGGCCGATGAACCCTGGATGGGTGCATTGATAGCGTTTCGTTCGGCATAAGCGCGGACTACACCGTTGGCCGAACGGATATCGTTCAGGTAGCGCCGCCGGCCGAGGATAGTTTCCACATAGCCGTGTTCGCGGGCAAACTCAATGGTTCTTTCCATGTATTCGCGGATGCCGGGATATTTTTCAAAATAGCTTTGAATGATTTCTGCCGCTTCCCGGCGCGGAATTTTCAACCGTTCGGAAAGACCGAAAGCGGAAATTCCATAGATAATCCCGAAGTTCACCACTTTGGCATGACGGCGCATATCTTTGGAAACCTGTTCCAGTGGAACGCCGTAAACACGCGAAGCCGTCGCTGTGTGTACATCAAAGCCTCGTTGGAAAGCATCCATCATGGCTTTGTCTTTGCTCAGGTGAGCAATAATCCGCAACTCGATTTGCGAATAGTCGGCAGCCATCAAAACGTATTCCCTGTTTCGCGGAATGAAGGCTTTTCTGATTTCACGTCCCCGCTCGGTCCGGATGGGAATATTCTGCAGGTTGGGATTATTGGAGCTGAGTCTTCCCGTGGCAGCCACCGCCTGGTTGTACGATGTGTGTATGCGACCATCACGGGGTTTTACCAGCTTAGGCAGGCTGTCCACGTAAGTTGATTTAAGCTTGGTAAGCGACCGGTATTCCAGAATCTTCTCCACAATGGGATGCCGGTAAGCCAGTTTGGTCAACACCTCTTCGCCGGTGGAATACTGCCCGGTTTTGGTTTTTTTGGGCTTGTTCGAAAGGGCTAACCGGTCAAACAACACCTCTCCCAATTGCTTGGGCGAAGCAATGTTAAATTCCATGCCGGCCATTTTGTAAATTTCTTTTTCCATTTCGGCAATTTCCACTGTTAGATCCGCACCGAATTTGGCCAGTATTTCCGTATCTATTTTTACACCCTCGGCTTCCATGGAAGCCAGCACCGGCACCAGTGGCATTTCAGTTTCATAAAAAAGTTTTTCTGTTCCGGTTTCTTTCAACTTCGGCTCAAAAACTTCCCTGAGTTGCAACGTAACATCCGCATCTTCGGCAGCATATTCTTTAATTTCGTCCAGCGCTACCGTCCGCATGTTCCGCTGGTCTTTTCCTTTTTTCCCAATAAGGCTTTCGATGGGAACCGGCTTGTAATTCAGGTATGTTTCGGCAAGGGTGTCCATGTTGTGCCGCTGATCAGGCTCCAGCAGATAATGGGCAATCATGGTGTCGAAAAATTTTCCTTTCACTACAATGTCGTACCAACGTAAAATGGAAATATCGAATTTTATATTTTGTCCGGTCTTTTCGATTTTTTCATCTTTCAGAATATCTTTAAAAACAGATAGTTGTTGTGTGGCATGATGGTAATTTTCGGAGAGAGGCACATAATACGCCTCACGTGCTTTCCAGGCAAATGAAATGCCCACCAACTCGGCATTGTTGGGATCCAGTCCGGTGGTTTCCGTATCAAAACAGAAAGAAGTTTGCTTTTGAAGCTTTTCGGCCAGTTCTCTGGCTTTTTCCGGCGTATCTGTCAGATGGTATTGATGCGGTGTGTTGCGGATGGTTTTCACATCCGCTTCTTCCGGCTCCGTAAAAAGTTCGGCCTGTTCGTACGCGCCGCCCGACGCACGGGTGGAGAGCCAGGTGAAAAGCCGTTTGGCAAAGGTGCGGAATTCCAGCTCCTCAAAAAGTTTTTTCAATGCTTGCCGGTCGGGGTCTCCCATTTTAAGTTTTTCGGGCTCGAAAGGAAGGGGCACATCCACCAGAATGGTGGCTAGCTGTTTGGAAACAAGTGCCTGGTCGGCAAATTTCTCCAGATTTTCACGAAGTTTTCCTTTCAGCAGATGGGTATTTTCCAACAGATTTTCAATGGAGCCGAATCGGGCAATCAGTTTTGCTGCAGTTTTTTCGCCAATGCCCGGCACCCCGGGAATATTATCCACCGCATCGCCCCAAAGGCCGAGAATGTCAATAAACTGTTCGGGACGCTTAATACCATAACGTTCGCAAACCTCTTTTGGGCCCCATTTTTCGGCGCTTTTTCCGCTGCGGGCCGGTTTATACATATAAATATTTTCTGAAACCAGTTGCCCGAAATCCTTGTCCGGTGTCATCATATAAGTTACAAAACCTTTTTTTTCGGCCTCTTTAGCCAGGGTTCCAATCACATCATCCGCTTCATAACCATCCACAAAAAGCACGGGGATATTCAACGCATCCAGCAGCTCTTTGACATAAGGAATGGCGATAGCGAGGTCTTCGGGCATCTTTTCGCGGTTGGCTTTGTAAGCGGCAAAATCTTCATGCCTTTGCGTAGGCGCCATGGTGTCGAAAGCTACGCCGAGATGTGTGGGTTTTTCATTTTTTAAAATCTCCAGCAGCGTGTTGGCAAATCCCAGTACAGCAGAGGTATTCAGCCCTTTGGAGTTGATTTGCGGATTACGGCTCATGGCGAAATAGGCCCGGTAAATCAGTGCCATGGCATCAAGCAGGAAAAGTTTTTTCGGTTGGTTCATAAAAATTTCGATTAAAAAGCAAAGGTACGGAAAAAGGGGAAGCGGGATTTTTTACGAAAACCCTGTCCCCCATACCGCTATCCACTTGTCAACGACAGGTTGTTAGAAACTCCGTGCCACTGGCCAAAGAAATTCCTTGTTTTCCGTTTATTTTTACTGGTGATAAGTTGTTTTTCACACCAAAGTCTTTTCCCCATGGCAACCAGAAAATTAGAAAAGAAAAAAAAGATTTTTGTACTGGACACTTCGGTTATCCTTTACAACCACAATGCCATCAATAATTTCGAAGACAACGACGTGGCCATTCCTATTACCGTTCTTGAAGAACTTGATAATTTTAAAAAAGGAAATAACACCAAGAATTTTGAAGCGCGTGAGTTCATCCGGTTTCTGGACGGTATTTCAGGCAAGCTGACCATGACCAACTGGCGGCGGCTGAACGGTCCCGAAAAGGGAAAGTTTCGTGTTATCATGAACGAAAACAGCCGGAAAGATGCCCGTGGTGTTTTTGGTGAAGACAAAGCCGATCATCGCATACTGAATGCCGCCCTGAAGCTAAAAGAAGACCATCCCGACCGGAAAATTATTCTGGTGAGCAAGGATATCAACCTTCGGCTGAAAGCCAAAGCCATGAACCTGCCGGCCGAAGATTTTGAAACCGGTAAAATCAAGAATATCAATACGCTTTATACCGGTAAAAATACCCTTTCCGGCGTTCCGCACGAAGTGATTGACAGCCTGTATGCCAACGGTTTTTGCAGCCTGAAAGATTTGAGCATCGAAAAACCCTACCCCAACCATTATTTTATTCTTAAAGGACAACGGGCTTCGGCACTGGCTTTTTACAATCCCATCACCGAACGGGTGGAACGGGTGGAGAAACATGCCGTTTCGCGCATTATGCCCCGCAACGCCGAACAGGTTTTTGCGTTGCACGCCATTATGAATCCGGAAGTGAAACTGGTAACGCTACAGGGCGTTGCCGGTACGGGAAAGACGCTGCTCGCACTGGCCGGAGTCTGGGAACAACGCCGCAGTTTTAAACAAATCTATCTGGCGCGCCCCATAGTGCCACTAAGCAACAAAGATATCGGCTACCTGCCGGGCGACGTAAATTCAAAGATAAATCCGTACATGGAACCACTGTGGGATAACCTGAAATTTATCCAAAACCAGTTTGGCGAACAGGATAAGGAGTATCACCGTATCACTGACTCTATTGAGAGTGAAAAACTGATGATTACCCCACTGGCTTTCATTCGCGGCCGGAGTATCTCCAATGTGATTTTTATTGTTGATGAAGCCCAGAACCTGACGCCACATGAGATAAAAACCATTATCACACGTGCCGGAGAAAACACAAAGATCATTTTTACGGGCGACATTTACCAAATCGACACGCCCTATCTTGACTCGCAGTCTAACGGGCTTTCGGTACTCATCGACCGACTGAAACAAAATGCCATTTACGCCCACATCCGGCTGGAAAAAGGTGAACGTTCCGAGCTGGCAAATCTGGCGAATAAATTACTCTGAGGTTCCGGAGAAAAAGATTTGAGAGAAGCTTCGATTGCCAATCAAAATCCGCCTGGGCGGATAGGCCGTTCTATGAAAATTTATTCTCCCAACACATCAAAATATTTTTTAGCTTATTTTTGTAGCTGGAAATAAAATCAAAGAATCCTAAATTTGAGTATTCATGGCAAAATGGTTTGAATTTTTAAAGAAGTCTTACCCGTTTAATGATGATCTTAAGCAAAATACGAAGCTTATCTTTGTCATTAGTCTGATATTGTTTTTGCTGTACTTTCTTTTTCAGCCCTTTGATATTAAAACTTTAAACACGCGGGAAAAATACTCTTTAATTGGCGGCCTGATTGTGGTTATATTTCTCGGACTAAGTGTTAATTTGTTGCTCATCCCGGCATTTCTGGCCGACAAACACATCTTTAAAAAATGGACTATTTTAAAAGAGATTTTTTGGAATCTCTGGATTATATTTACCATTGCTTCCGCATACTTTATCTATTTTCAGTTCATCGGATATTTTAGTTTTAGTTTCTATATTTTGATAAAAGTACTGATAATTAGCGCTATACCCGTTAGTATTCTAATTCCCTATAACCGCACCCGCTTATTAAACATGCACTTACAATCGGCATTGGAATTGAATCGTTATCTCGAAGAAAAAGCCAATCCTTTACCGAAAGTTATTCATCTTAAATCGGATTATGAAAAAGATGATTTGTCTGTAGATGTAAATAAACTTTTATACATCCAATCTGCAAACAATTATATTGAAGTTTTCTGGCAGGATCGAAAAGGAACCCATTCGCGACTGGTAAGATCCACCTTAAACCATGCCGAAGAAGCCAGCAGGGATTATCCTTTTATTTTCAGATGTCATCGTGCCTTTCTCGTAAACATAAATCAAATCAGAAGGTTGGAAGGCAACCCGCAAGGATATGTACTTTATGTAGGTGAAGAAGAACATGCCCTGTCGGTTTCCCGTAAATATATCCTGCCATTTAAAGAAATATTCTATCAGGTCTGAATTTCCCTCTCCTTTCGTCCCTGTATTCGTGCCATTCATCCCTAAAACCTCCATTTATCCCTAATCGTTTCTACTTAATCCCTAAAATAATTTTTTCACCTGTTTTGCCCTTAGTTTTGTCTGCAAATTAAAAATTGTTATTATGAATGTGTTGCGAATAGGAGATCTTGAAGCCAGGCTTCCGATCATACAAGGAGGCATGGGAGTTGCCGTTTCTTTATCCGGTTTAGCCTCGGCCGTAGCAAATGAGGGGGGAATAGGAATTATATCATCAGCCAGTATTGGCATGCTGATTCCCAATTTTTCAAAAGATTTCAGGGGGGCAAATAAAACGGCCCTGCATGAAGAGATTAGAAAAGCGAGAAAAAAGACGGATGGCATTATCGGGGTGAATATCATGGTTGCCCTTTCCGATTACGAAGATCATTTGACCGTGGCCATTGAGGAACAAGCCGACCTGATTATTTCCGGGGCGGGACTACCAATCCATATACCCGATAGTGTTATCAAAGATAAAAAAGAGAATAACAGGACCAAATTCCTTCCCATTGTTTCATCCGGAAAAGCTGCCGGGTTAATATTCCGGTACTGGGCAGGTCATTACGGTGTAATTCCCGATGCCGTGGTAGTAGAGGGGCCGAAAGCCGGCGGACATCTTGGCTATAAAAAAACACAAATAGAAGACCCGGATTTCTTGCTGGAGAATATTATTCCTGCTGTAATTGAAAGTGTTAAACCTTTTGAAGAGCAGTTTGGGAAAGAAATCCCGGTTATAGCAGCCGGTGGAATATATACCGGTGCGGACATGTACCGTCTGTTGAAACTCGGTGCCCGCGGGGTTCAGATTGCAACACGGCTTGTCCCTACTTACGAATGTGATGCTGCCACTGCATTTAAAGAAGCTTATGTAAACAGTACCAGCGAAGATATTGTGCTTATCAACAGTCCGGTCGGATTACCGGGAAGAGCCATAAACAACAAATTTTTAAAGGATGTTTCCGCCGGGAAAAGAAACCCTGTTAATTGTCCCTGGAAATGCCTGAAAACATGTGATTATAAAACAGCTCCCTATTGTATTTCGCTTGCGCTGATCAATGCGGCAAAAGGAAAACTGAAAAACGGTTTTGTCTTTGCCGGAAGTAATGCCTACCGAACGAAAAAAATACAATCTGTTAAAACGGTATTCCAGGAGTTTATTGCGGAATATGAAAGATTCCGGACAAGAGAGAATGCTCAAATGCTCCAAAATACGTTTCAAACATTGCAGAGGAAAGAAACAGAAAAAGTGTTGATATCCTGAAGTGCAAAAACTGTAAAACTATTAGAAGTCCCCTATAGCTTTCCCATTATTTTTTTGATGGACAACTTATCGGCTTTTACAATACCTCTTTCGGTGATGATACCGGTGATATATTTGGCGGGGGTTACGTCAAAAGCCGGATTATAGGCTCCGGAACCGGGCGAGCAGACCAGCACTTTTACCAGATTTCCGTTGTCGTCGGTACCCGACTGATAAAGCACCTCATCCTGTGAACGCTCTTCAAGAGGAATCTCTTTTCCGGTGGTACATTCCATGTCGAAAGTGGAGGTGGGTGCAGCAATGTAAAACGGAACGCCAAACGTTTTGGCAAGAATAGCTCGTCCGAGGGTACCGATTTTGTTGACCGTATCACCATTGGCGGCGATACGGTCGGCGCCGGTAATCACCAGGTCAATTTTACCCTGTGCCATAAGCGAAGCGGCGGCGTTGTCGGGAATAATTACATGCGGGACTCCGTCATTTTTCAGTTCCCAGGCCGTCAGCCGGGCACCCTGTCCGCGGGGACGCGTTTCGTCCACATAAACAAAGACTTTCTTCCCCTGCCGTTTGGCGAGATAAACCGGCGCCAACGCAGTTCCGTAGTCCACGAATGCCAGCCATCCCGCATTGCAATGCGTCAGGATATTGGCTCTTTCATGAATCAGTTCGCTGCCATAAACACCGATGGCTTTGGAGTACGTTGCATCTTCACGGGCCACTGCTTGTGCTTCATCCACCGCTTTTTCTGTTGATTCCAATCCGGCACGATAAACTCTGTCAACGGCATAAAACAGATTTTTCGCCGTGGGACGTGTGTTTTCGATATCGCTGCGTGCTTCGCGAATCATCTTTAGCCGCTCTATGGTGTTGATAGACAAAAAAGCCTGTGCCATGGCAAAACCGGCTGCCGCACCAATGGCTCCGGCGCCACGCACAATCATGTCGGTGATGGCTATACAGGTATCCCAATAGGTTTTACATTCATGAATTTGAAACTGAAACGGCAACAGGTTTTGCTGAATCATAAAAACGGAAGTTCCTTCCATCCAGACGGTTTGGTATGATTTGTCTCCAACGAGCATGGACTACGATTTCAGTTGTTGTAAACTTTCCCACACCAAAAGCCCGGTACCGGTTTCGAGGCTTTTTTCGTCCACATCAAAATGCGGCGAGTGCAGACCGGCGGCAATACCTTTCTCTTCATTCCGGACGCCAAGCCGATAAAAACAGGCGGGAACCTGTTGGGCATAACGGGCAAAATCTTCCACAGTCATGCGAATATCCAGGCCCACGACATTTTCTCTTCCAAGATACTCTTCCGCAGCCTTCCGGGCAATAGTCGTAACTTCCGGATTAT
This sequence comes from bacterium, assembly GCA_036244975.1. Taxonomy (GTDB): domain Bacteria; phylum Bacteroidota; class Bacteroidia; order Bacteroidales; family F082; genus Sulfidibacterium. Next base: position 9,537 of record BTTE01000057.1, read on the forward strand.
TTTTTAGAAAAGGATAACCTTTGTCTATAACCACATCGCAGGTGCAACCGTGAGCCAGGGCAACAGTCTCCGCCATTTCTTGGATAAGCTCATGAACTTTTGTGCGCCAGCTTTCGCTGAAGGTTCTGAGCGTGCCCTGAACAGTTACTTCCGAAGGAATAATATTGTGTGCTCCGGCGGCGGTTACTTTTCCGAACGAAAGCACGACGGGTAATGCCGGCGGCGTCTTCCTGCTGACAATACTTTGCAGCGAAACAATGATTTCGGCCATAGTCAGAACTGTGTCGTCCACTTTGTCGGGAATGGCTGCATGACCGCCTTTTCCGCGGATATACAGATTAATTTCGTCGCTGGAGGCCATGTATATACCACTGCGAAACCCCACCTTGCCTGCTTCTAGGTCGGGATAGGCATGTTGTCCGAGAATAGCATCCACGCGGGGATTTTCCAGTACGCCGGCTTCAATCATTTTTATAGCGCCGCCCGGAAGCTTTTCTTCTGCCGGCTGAAAAATAAATTTTATAGTTCCTTCAAAATCGGATTTTCGTTCGTTAAGAATTTTTACTGCACCCAACAGGCAGGTGATGTGTACATCATGACCGCAGGCATGCATTACGCCGTAGTTCAACGATTTGTAAGGAACCTTATTCTCTTCCGCAATCGGCAACGCATCAATGTCAGCCCTGAGCGCTACGACTTTTTTCTCCGGATTCCGGCCTTTGATAAGCCCTGTAATTCCATGTCCCGCCACATTTGTCTGATGTTCGATGCCCCATGAGGTGAGGAGTTCCGAAATGTATGCGGCGGTTTTTTCCTCCTCAAAACTCAGCTCGGGATGAGCATGCAGATGCCGGCGAATATCCACCAACTCTCCGGCTATAGCTGCAACATTGGTTTTTATTTTCTTAATTTCAAACACTGTCTTTTTTGTTTCTCACAAAAATAAGACTATTTGGGAAATAGCGAAACAGACCAGCTAATTACGGTTAAATAAATATTTTAAGGCACTATCATTGGTTTTAACGATTTCTATAACTTTGCAAAAAGGAAAGTTTTGAAAAAAATCCTGCTCATTCGTTTTAGTTCCATTGGCGATATTGTCCTCACAACCCCCGTCATCAGAGCATTAAAAACCCAGCTCAATTGCCAAATTCATATTCTTACCAAAGAAAAATACCGGTCGATTTTCGATACTTCTCCTTATGTGGATCAGGTACATACTTTCCGGGAAAAATTAGATGAAGTAATTCCACAACTTCGCAGGGAAGATTTTGATTTTGTTGTTGATCTCCACAAAAACCTGCGCTCGTTTCAAATAAAAAGAGCGCTGAAAAAGCCTTCGGCATCTTTTCCCAAAGTTAATACTGAAAAATGGCTGATGGTGAATTTCAAAATTAACCGGTTACCACGAGAACACATTGTGGACCGCTACTTTCAGGCTGTAGCATCGCTTGGTGTGAAAAACGATGAAAAAGGGCTGGATTATTTTATTCCGGAAAAAAATTATGCGAACCTGAATGATTATCCACTTTTAAAGAAAAAGCTTTTTGTTGCTTTTGCCATTGGTGGTAAGCATTATACTAAAATATTCCCGGCTCAAAAAGCGGCTGCTATTATCAGAAGTTTACAACATCCGGTGGTTTTGCTGGGGGGGAAAGAGGATCGTGAAACTGCAGAGCAGATAAAAGAAATGTGCTCGCACGACCGTGTTCTGAATGCCTGTGGCCGTCTTAACCTGCACCAATCATCGTCTCTTATACGGCAGGCCGCTTTGGTGATAACCAATGACACGGGATTGATGCATATTGCTGCCGCTTTTAAGAAACCGGTCATCAGTATTTGGGGAAATACTATCCCCGGATTCGGTATGTACCCATACGAGCCGGGCGAAGAGAACAAGGTTGTAATAGCACAGGTGGAAAATCTCAAATGCCGCCCCTGTAGTAAAATCGGTTACAAAAAGTGTCCCAAAAGGCATTTTCAATGCATGATGAATCAAAATGAGGATTTCATAGTGCGTGAAGCGAAACGACTACTTTCCCTCTAACCCGGATAAGCAAGAAAGGAGATTGAAAAGGGATTGAATAAGATTGAATAAGATTGAAAAGGGATTGAAAAGGGATTGAATAAGATTGAATAAGATTGAATAGTGTTGTCAATCAATCCTTTCAATCTTTATCAACTTAACCAAGATATATGATTTTCTGCCAAAAAACAGACTAATAATGAAATTAAAATACTAAATCATTAATCATCCACATGCCGTTTGTCCATCACCTGTACCGCTTTTTTGAAAACAGGATCTATTTCATGATAAATAGGGTAAAATCCTTTTTCGTTTAAAATATTCCTGCCCACATAAGCTTTAAAAAGAATTTTGATTTTGCTTTCCGACAATCTGACTTTCCGGGAACTTTCGGTAATGCCTTTCTCTTTGACATAAGCCACCAAATTCCGATACACTTTATTACTCATGTTAAATCCTTTGTCGAAACTTTCAAAGTTCTTGAATTTACGTAACGGTACACGGTGATTATCGGTATATTCAAAGGCAAACTGATAAATCATGCCCTTGTTAGCGAGGATATTATAAAAGGAATGAATCGTATCTGTGGCAAGCGGGACATAAATATCCGGCATAATGCCGCCACCGCCGTAAACCACTTTTCCTTTGGGAGTAACAAATTTCAACGAATCGTTAAATTTAATACTGTCCGGATGTTGCATTTCGCCATCAAGATAGCGGCGGTAAGCTTCGGCATAATAAGCCTTAAAATCATCTTTTTTATACGGTTTCTGGATACAACGTCCGGTGGGCGTATAGTAGCGAGCTACGGTCAACCGCAATGCCGAGCCATCGGGCAGTCGGAATTGTTCCTGTACCAGCCCTTTTCCAAACGAACGACGACCTATCACAACACCTATATCATTGTCCTGTAATGCGCCGGTAACAATTTCGGCAGCCGAAGCCGTTCCTTCGTTAATTAAAACAGCCACGTCGGTATGTTTCAACTGTCCTTTGCTCGTGGAATAAGCAACCGTCTTTGGCCGGTGAAGTCCTTTGGTGAACACAATAATCTTTCCTTTGGGAAGAAATTCATCCGCCACACGAATGGCTGCATTAAGATAGCCGCCGGGATTACCACGCAGGTCAAGGATCAGCTTTTTCATTCCCTCTTTTTTCAGTTTCCTTACAGCCCGGTCAAACTCTTCATAAGTGGTGGCAGAAAATTTATTCAGCTTAATGTAACCCAGTTGTTTGTTGACCATATAAGCAATATCAAGGCTGTAAGTCGGAATGATACCTCTGGTAATGGTGAAATGAAGGAGTTTGGGAACGCCGCGCCGATAGATGGTTACCTTTACTTTGGTTCCTTTTTTCCCTTTCAGTTTATGCATAGCCATATTGTTGGTAACATGCACGCCTGCGATGAGCGTATCGTTTACCTTCACAATGCGGTCGCCGGCCATAAGTCCGACTTTCTCCGATGGACCTCCGGGAATCGGATTTATGACCATGATGGTATCTTTTTCAATACGAAAGCTAATGCCTATTCCCTGAAAACTTCCCCGTAACGGATCGTTCAGCTCATTAAATTCAGCAGCCGTAATGTATTGTGAGTGTGGATCCAGGTCGTTCATCATCCCTTTGATAGCATCGGTTTCCAAATGCTCCTGGTTTACCGAATCCACATAATTATTATCCACATAACGGATAATCTCATCCACCTTGTTGTAAGCCGGCCTGCTTCCGGTAATGAAAGAAACACCACTATGCGGTGTGGTACTGTTTTGCAGTAAAAATCCCAGAACAATGCCTGAAATAAGCACCAGCGCAAAAGCTATTGGCAGATAAACACGATAATTTCTTTGCCTTTTGGTCATAACCGATCATTTTGAAGAAGATGCAAATATAAGAATAGAAAACCTTCCCTTACGAAAGGAAGTTTTCTTTTATGAATAATTATATTTCTGTGAATATGCCGGTAATAGAAGCTGTTTAAAGTTAAACTTTAAACAGCTTCTATAATTCTGTTAACCCCAAGACATTTTAAAAGTAAAACCAACGGGCTAACTTTGGGGCAGAAACTGCCAGGTCAGCGAATTTGATGTTGGGATTTACCCCTGCCTCACTCTTTTTTAGAGGATGCTGCCAGCCAGCCCATCCCCAATAAAGCCGCAATAGCCGAAGCCGTCATAATTCCCACTTTGGCAATTTGCCTGAAAGCTTCATCGCTAAAAGCCAGCTCGGAAATAAAAATAGACATGGTAAAACCAATCCCGGCCAGCAGTGCCACACCGTAAATTTGTTTCCAACTAACTCCTTCGGGCAGCGTGGCCAGTTTAAGTTTAACCATAAGTCTGGAAAAGAGTGAAATACCGATGAATTTTCCCAGTACCAATCCCAGAATAATGGCAATAGCAATGGGATGAAACACCAGATCGGAAATATTTCCTTCAATACGGACTCCTGCATTAGCAAGGGCAAAAACCGGCAAAATAAAATAGGTGGTGATGGGATGCATAAAATATTCCAGTTTTTGCAATGGTGTTTGTGCTTCATCATTCACCTTATCAATTTCTTCAACCACATCTGCCTGCTCTTTGGTAAGCAGCGGATTGTTGTTCGGGTTTTCCTTTCTGAATTTATGCAACAGTTTCTCCAGTTTGGAGATATAGGTATCCTCATCAATTTTTGTCCGTGCCGGAATGGTCAGCGCAATGAGTACCCCGGCAATAGTAGCATGAATGCCTGAAAAAAGGAAAGAGAGCCATACGCCCGAAAAGCCCACAACAGCATAAAAAAGTGCACGCCTGACACCGGCATAATTGGCAACAATAAGTACAATCATGAAAACAGCGGCTGTAAGGAGCTCCGTGAAATCAATAGTTTTGGTATAAAAAACGGCAATCACAAGGATAGCGCCGAGATCATCGGCTATGGCAAGTGCTGTCAAAAAAATCTTTAAATGAATATTGACTCTTTTTCCCAACATGGCCAAAAGACCCAGGGCAAAAGCAATGTCGGTGGCCATGGGCACACCCCACCCGTGCATCAGTTCCGGTTTGTTTATCACGACGAGAGAATAAACCACAGCAGGTATAACCATTCCGCCAACAGCAGCCATAATGGGTAACGAAGCTTTCTTTAAGGAAGAGAGTTCCCCGCCGATAATTTCCCTTTTTATTTCCAGACCTACCGTAAAGAAGAACAACGCCATCAGTCCGTCATTAATCCAGTGATGCAGCGATTCAATGAGTTTAAAATCTCCCCAGGTAAAGCCCACTTTCATCTCATACCACAAGTGATGATAGGCCGGATAGAAAGAAGAATTTGCCCAAAACAGCGCAAAAATGGTTGCAAAAATCAACAAAACACCACCAATGGTTTCCTGGTTGATGAATTTGGAAATGCCAAAATGACTCATCGGTTTGTTCTTCATAAAACAATAATTTATCCGGAAACAGGTTGCTAAAATAACAGAAAAACACAATCATAGATACAGAAATTACCTTTCTATCATCGTTATTCAATGCGTTTTAAATGATTTATTACTGAAACGCCTCTTACAAATCAAGGCAAATCCCTATTTTTGCCTGAAATTGTTGATACGCGATGAAGAATTTTGTTGAAGAGTTACGCTGGCGCGGTATGATTCACGACGTTATGCCGGGAACCGAGGAATACATGAACAAAAACATGACATCGGGTTATGTAGGTATTGACCCTACAGCCGACTCGCTACATATCGGTCATTTGGTTGGTGTTATGATGTTAAAACATCTGCAGCTCGCCGGACATCGCCCTATTGCACTAATGGGGGGCGCTACCGGAATGATTGGTGACCCGTCTGGTAAATCGCAGGAACGCAGCCTGTTAGATGAAGCCACTTTGCGGAAAAATGAAGGAGCTATCAAAAAACAACTGGCCAAATTTATTGATTTTGAAAGCGATGCAGAAAACCGGGCGCTGTTGGTGAACAACTACGACTGGATGAAAAATTTCACTTTTCTGGAATTTATCCGCGATATTGGAAAACACATCACAGTAAACTATATGATGGCCAAAGAATCGGTGAAAAAACGTATTGGCGCCGAAAGTAAAACGGGGATGTCATTTACCGAATTCTCTTATCAGCTGGTGCAGGGCTACGACTTTTTATATTTGTATGAACACGAAAACTGCAAACTTCAAATGGGCGGCGCCGACCAATGGGGCAATATTACTACCGGCACAGAGCTGATTCGCCGGAAACTGGGACACGAAAACAATGCTTTCGCCCTGACCTGCCCGCTGATTACCAAAGCCGATGGTGGCAAATTCGGAAAAACAGAAAGCGGCAGCGTGTGGCTCGATCCCAAGCGAACAAGCCCCTACGAATTTTACCAGTTCTGGCTGAATGTGTCAGATGAAGATGCCCGAAAATACATAAAGATTTTCACCCTACTGTCGCAGAAAGAGATTGAACAACTTATAAAAGAACACGGAAAAGCGCCCCATTTACGCCTTTTGCAGAAAACATTGGCACAGGATATTACCACACGTGTCCACTCCAAAGCAGACTATGAAGCCGCCGAGGAAGCCTCTCAGATTCTTTTCGGAAAAGGGACTACCGAAACCCTGAAAAAATTAGACGAACGCATGCTGTTAAGCATTTTTAAAGGTGTTCCCCAGCCGGAAGTTCAGCATTCGGAATTTAATACGGATACCGGTTTGCTGGACTTCCTCGCTGCAAAAACCGGTATTTTTAAATCGAACGGCGAAGCCCGCCGCATGCTGAAAGACCGGGCAGTTATGATTAACAAAAACAGAGTGGACGAAAATTATCAGTTGAGCAGCAATGATTTACTTAATAACCGGTATATTCTCGTGCAGAAAGGTAAAAAGAATTACTTTTTAATAAAAATTGTTTAAAACATTTTTTCCTTCACGGTGTTTTTCTGTTTCAAAGCTGTAATTTTAATGCAGTAATAACACCGGAGCTATGCCCGAAAAGAATTTCACGAAAGAACTGGCTGCGTTGATACAGTTGTTGGACGAACCCGATGAGCAGGTTTATGCTGCCATCCGGACACGTATTATTACCATGGGCGTCGATGCGCTCCCGCTGCTCGAAGAGGCGGACAACAACATGCCGGCTCCAAAAGAATCTGCACGCATCGAAAAAATCATGAACGCCATCCGGGTGGAAGATGTTTTTGCAAAACTGAAATCCTGGGCAGAACACGACAGCCATGATTTGTTGGAGGCCTGGATGCTGATTTCCGGTTTTCATTCACCGGAAGATGAAAAAGAAAGCATGAAAAAGCAGGTTGATAAGCTGTATCGCGATATTTGGGTAGAAATGAACAGCGAGCTGACAGCTTTAGAAAAAATCAGGGTGGTGAACCATGTTTTTTATGATGTGTATCGTTTTGATGCTTTGCAGGAAAAAAAGTCTGTTTTACCGCCCTATTTGCTCGGAAATGTGTTACGCATGCGAAAGGGAAATCAACTTTCTATTGCACTGCTTTATCTGATTATTGTGCAGCAACTGAGCATTTCAATGTTCGGGGTAAACCTTCCCAAACATCTCATTCTGGCTTACATGGGCGGTAACATACTTCCTAAACCGGTGGCCGACTACCGCGAAGAGGAAGTTTTGTTTTATGTGAACCCGTTTAACAAAGGGGCTGTTTTTAGAAAAAGTGAAATAGAACTTTTTATCCGGCAGCTGAAAATTAAAGAGCAGGAAAGTTTTTTTCTACCCTGCGAAAATAAGGTTCTTATCCGGCGGTTATTGCAGGAACTCACTATGCTACACAAGAAAAACCACAACCTTATCATGACCGATGCCATGCAGTATTTGCTAAAAGCGGTAAGCTAACTGCCTCTATTAAAAAACATTGCCGGTTTCCTCTGTTTTTACCTCATTCCAACCGTTTCCAAAAATTCCATCACGTTTTTTTCGATGCGTGCAGGAGTATTTTGTGCATCGGCACGTTGGAATTTCTCGCCGGTAATCTGCTCATAAAGTTCGATGTATCGTTCGGAAACGCTTTCCACAAATTCATCCGTCATCGCGGGAACTGTCTGTCCTGCAAGCCCCTGAAAGCCATTGGCCATGAGCCATTCGCGTACGAACTCCTTGGAAAGTTGCCGTTGTGGTATTCCTGTTTTGAAATTTTCTTCGTAACCTTCGGCATAAAAAT
>BTTE01000058.1:0-16654 GCA_036244975.1 bacterium
AAGCATCTTGTTTTTTGTTTGTTTTCATGTAACAAAACAGATGCTTTCTTCTTTTTATATTTATCCACTCCTGAAAAAGTTTTCAAATGCCTATTGTTAATTTCTTACCGGAGTATTGATTTAGACCTGAGTTGCGAAAAAATAAATCAAGTCTATTGGGATGCCTTGTGGTTAGGCAAAATTGCCAGTTGAAAAATTAACGGAGTATTGTTAATAAACATCTAATGTTATTCTTTATATTTGTCGTTCATTTATTAGAAATTATGAAAAAATTTACAAAAATTTTCAGTTTAATCGTTTTTATCTTTTTAGGTTTTATTACCACTTACGGTCAAACAGTGGATTCGAATGCTGTTGATGGTCAAATCTATTTTCAACTTAAAACGCAAATGCCTGCTACCTTTCGTGGTGAAAAAGGTGCTTTAGCTGTTGGTCAAATTGCTTTTCTGAAAACTCTTAATCATGTTTATAAGATTAGCTCTGTCGCGAGTCCTTTTTTTCAGACTGATGATTCTAAACTGCAAAGGACTTATTTGCTCAAGTTTAAAAATATTCAAGCAGTGGACAGTTTAATTCTAGATTTGAAAAAGAACAAGAATATTGCTTACGCAGAAAAAGCTCCATTGTTTAGGATATTATATACTCCCAATGATCCGGAATATGGTTCTTCGAATTTGCATAGATGGTATTTAAAAGCTATTCATGCAGAACAGGCCTGGGATATCCAGAAAGGGAACCCACATATAAAAATTGCTATTGTGGATAATGCTATTTATGTGGATCATCCTGATTTAAAAAATAAAATTGTCAAAAAAATTGATTTGGCCAACGGGGATACTGATCCTACCCCTCCTAAACAAACAATGGAATGGTCGCATGGCACACATACTTCCGGCTTGGCAGGTGCTGAAACCGATAATAGTATCGGTATTGCCTCCATTGGCTTTAACATTAGCTTGATAGCAGTAAAGATTTCCAGCGATTCAACCAGCGGCAAAACTATGTCTTTTGGTTACCAGGGAATTGTTTGGGCAGCAGACCACGGAGCCAACGTAATAAACATGTCGTGGGGAGGTCCCGGGTTTTATCAGACAGGGCAGAACGTTGTGAATTATGCTTATAATAAAGGAAGCGTACTGGTGGCTTCTGCCGGAAACGATGGCAACACAAGTCCTTCCTATCCGGCCGATTACCATCATGTTATTGCCGTGGCCTCTACCAATTCGGATGATACCAAATCGTCCTTCTCACAATACGGAAAGGCCATAGATGTTTGTGCTCCGGGCGGGAGCAATGCAAAAGGATACGGGATATACAGTACCGTCGATCTTGTTGCCGCAAAATACGGGTATATGGAGGGAACCTCCATGGCAAGCCCTATTGTTGCCGGTTTAGCCGGATTGATGCTTTCTGAGGATTCTACTTTAACCCCTGAAAAACTTACAGCTATTATGAAAGCTACCAGTGATAATATCGATGCGGAAAACCCCGGCTATGCCGGACAACTTGGTGCCGGACGCATCAATGCTTTCAAAGCAATAGAAGCCGTAAAAGACAGCATGGTATTACATACGGTAATTGCTAACTTTCAGGCCAGTACCGTTTCTGTTCCTGAGGGGGGAGATGTAAGTTTTACCGACTTATCTTCGGGAAATCCCGTCTCCTGGAGCTGGGACTTTGAAGGAGGAAATCCTTCTCATTCTACCCTGCAAAATCCTTCTAATATTAAATATTCAAAACCCGGTTCTTTTGAGGTAACCCTGACTATCTCTAATGGAACGAAATCAAACACAGAAATCAAAACCAATTTTATTTTGGTTTATCCTCTGGTTTCCGGAGCATGGTTACCTCAGGCCACTGGTTTCACAGCTCAAAGCAGAGGGATTAATTATATTTCTATTGTAAGCCTAAGCCCTGATGTGGTTTGGGCAAATGCTTACGACGGTTCGGGTAACGGTACAAACGTACAAGAGTTTACAAAAACAATTGATGGTGGAAAAACCTGGAAACCAGGTAAATATACAGGAGTACCCATCGATAATGTCGTTTCATCAATTACTGCGACAGATAAAAATAAAGCCTGGATTTCGATGTATAAAAAATCAGGTACTGCCGGGAGAAACGGGATTTTTGTTACCACTAACGGGGGAGCTTCATGGACTCAGCAAACTTCTGCTGCTTTTATCAATTCGAAATCCTTTCCTGATGTTGTTTATTTTTGGGATGACCAGAACGGGGTAAGCATGGGAGATCCCATTAATAATTATTTTGAAATTTATACTACCACTAACGGTGGTATAAAATGGACCCCGGTCTCTACCGCAAACATTCCAGTTTCACTTTCCGGCGAATATGGCTATACTGATTTATATACCGTCTATGGCAACACAATGTGGTTTGGGACTAATAAAGGGAGAGTGTATAAATCTAAGGACAAAGGACTTCACTGGACAGTGGCATCTACCGGGTTGGCAGACTTTTCTACTCTCGGTTTCCATAATGATAGTATTGGGATAGCTACATACACGAAGTATAGTAAAACGGGGGATAGCATAACAGGGTTCCTAATGGTAAAGAGCGTAGATGGCGGTACTACCTGGACAACGGTAACACCTTCCGGAAAATATTATAAATCGGACATGGCAGTGATTCCCGAGGCTCCCGGGATATTAATCTCTACAGGTATTTCTCAGGATTTGGCCAGGAGTGGTTCTGCTTATTCAATGGACGAGGGGAATACCTGGACTATGCTCGATGATTCTATTCAATACACTTCGGTTAAATTCTATAGTAGTGCCGTGGGATGGGCAGGCGGATTCAATTTAAACTCCACTTCACGGGGAATATGGAAATGGCTTGGAATTCCGACTACCGCTGTGAATGAAATCCCGGGCGGGAGCGGAATAAAGATTTATCCAAACCCATCATCGGGTATTGTTCATTTTTACGTACCGGAAGTAAAAAAAATATTTGAAATTTCTGTTTTCGACATGCAGGGCAGGTTGATAAAGCATATACAGGGCAGAGTGGTAAATAGTTCACATGAATATATTCTAAATCTGAGGCAATTGAAAAAGGGTTTTTATATTGCAGTCCTCAAAGTAGATCACACTGTTATCAAAAAAGAATTTGTTATTAAATAGCAATTTCTTTTGAACAATTATCTTCAAAAAGATGAACAGGGTCATTTGCTCAAAGCGGATGGCCTTGTTTTGGTAATTCAGGGTCATTGTTGGTATTATACGTGTTCGGGATGGTGAAATATTGTGAATTATGAACAAACATTTGACGGGTATTTTATGTATGAAAAAAAGTAAAGCCCTCTTGGATAAACTTAAATTACCTATTACGTAAAAAGTGAAGAGTTAGGGATTAAAAGTGGTCAACGTATTTCAGGCATTGACAGTGACGCTTGGTACTGCGTATCCGGAAGAAGCCATTTTTCCGGTAACGATTTCATTTTATATACCGGTTAGATTTACGCTTGTTAAAGCCTTTTCCTTATCTTTACCGACCTTCTTTTGAAAAATGTCAGACAAATGAATATAAAATATTTCTTTTTGGTTTTCCTTTCAATACTGTTATTAGGAAATATACAAGCTCAAAAAAAAATACTCTTCGACGCTACCAAAGCCGAAACGGCAGGAAATGCCGACTGGATTATTGATGCCGACCAGCATAATCTGAGTTTTTCCAATGGCTATGCAGTGGCGGGAAATGGTCGTGAGTCCAATCCCCAACGATTTCCCACCCCGGCTCAATCCTCGGTTACCGCGTCAACCCAGGAAACCTACTGGACAGGGGCACTCTCTGCATGGGGCATCAATTTGGTAAAGAAAGGTTTTGAGGTGGAAACGCTTCCTTATAATGGTAAGATTACTTACGGCAACAGCAGCAATCCACAGGATTTGTCAAATTATGCTGTGTTTGTGGTGGACGAACCCAATATTCGGTTTACAAGCGCCGAAAAGACTGCCATTCTGCAGTTTGTTTACCATGGCGGCGGCCTGTTTATGATATCTGACCACGACCGCTCCGACCGGAATAATGACGGTATTGACTCGCCTTCGGTGTGGAATGATTTGATGAAAAATAATTCCATGCAGTCCGACCCTTTTGGCATTAGCTTTGACCTTTTGAAGTTTGATGACAAGTCTGATAACGTCAGAAACCTGCCGGGTAATCCGATTCTGAATGGTCCCATGGGCACCGTGAGCGAATTGCAATTTTTTGCCGGAACCTCCATGACCCTGCATCCCGGCGATAATAGTAGCGCGGAAGGCCTGATATATCGAAGCGGGTCTTCATTTGGCAATACAAATGTTCTGTTTGCTTCTTCTACTTTCGGAAAGGGAAAGGTTGTGGCTCTCGGTGATAGTTCTCCTCCCGATGATGGAACAGGCGATCCGGGTGACAGGCTTTATAATGGCTGGACAAAAGATGCCAACGGAAACCACGAAAGGTTGATTATGAACGCCAGTATCTGGTTGGCTGAAACGCTTACGGCCACAAATCCTTTAAAAGAAAAAAATAAAATTGAGGTCTCCTTTTTGAAAAAAGATAACGAGTGTTTTTTAAAAGTATCTAATCTTCCTGCCGTCAACAGTTACCAACTCTCGGTTTTTGACCTTCAGGGAAAAGAAGTAACCAATTTTCAACAAATAGCTCCCGGACAGACTTATCGTTTTCCTCTTCCTGCAAAAGCTATTTTTGTTTACCGTTTAACAGGAGCGAACTTTCTGAAAACCGGGAAGTTTTACTACTAATCCGTAATTTGACAGACAGATTTTTGGTACGTCGGCTAATTTGTTAAGATAAAAAATCATAATCTGTTATAACCATCATAGAATGCCTTGATATCAAAACAATTCCACCGGATTGAGTAAAAGGAAATTCCGCATAGGTATTCCATCGTTACCCACAAGGTAAATTTTTTCCGGATGAAAGTGTTCTTTAAAAGCCTGTATTCCTTTGGCATTTTGTGATTTACCGCTTTTTACCTCAATGCCGGTTAATTTTCCGTTTCGTTCAAGAACAAAATCAATTTCATAGTTCCGGTGTCGCCAGTAATAAACCGAATATCCGGATGATTTGGAAAAATTTACCAAATGAGCTCCAATGGCAGACTCTGCAATTCTTCCCCATTTAACGGGGTTTTCAGAAATGGTTTTAAAATCGTCAAAAAGCCGGCTGCTGATAAGTGCAGTATTACAAACCTGAAATTTAGGGCTGGAAGTTTTTTGTCTGAATTTTTCGACATAAATTTTTTCAATTCCCGTTAACAATCCTGCCATATCCAATAACCTCAAATAATGCGAAAGGGTTGTCGTGTTACCGGCATCCTGCAATTGCCCGAGGATTTTGGTATACGAAAGAATCTGACCCGAATAAAGACAACCCAATTCAAAAAGTTGTCGTAACAGTGCCGGCTTATTCACCCGGTTTAGCATGAAAATATCTTTTGAAAGCGTAGGCTCAATAAGTGAATTTTTAATATAATTTTTCCATCTGTTTTCGTCATTAATCAAAGGAGCCGCCCCGGGATATCCGCCAAACCAGATAAACTGTTCCAAAGAAAAATCAAAAGCGGCTTGCATCTCTTCAAACCCCCAATGGCTGAGGTAAATAACTTCAAAACGACCTGTCAGAGATTCTGATAAACCTTTTTGAAGTAATAAATTGGAAGATCCCAGCAAGATGACCTTTATGTTGTTGTTTTCTCTGCGATCCTTATCCCATTCGGCTTTTACAAATTCGCTCCAGTTATTGATTTTTTGAATTTCATCAATGGCCAACAAAAGACTTGTTGCCCCGCTGTTGCGTAATTTTAGCCTTGCTGTTTCCCATTGTTGTTGAATCCAAATCCCATTTGCAGCTTCAATGGCATCGGCACTTGCAAACAGATAAGGATGGGAATATTCTGCAAGATATTGCTGTGCCAACGTGGTTTTTCCTACCTGGCGAGGACCGGTAAGCACCTGTATAAATGGTTTTGCACTTTCCAGGTTGTGTTTAAGCGTTTGATATTGTGGTCTTTTGTATTTCATTTACAATTTACTCAATACAGTGAGTAAAAATACTCAATATGTTGAGTAAAATGTAATTTTTTTCAACAATTTTCAAAAGGTTTTTGTAAAAATCTGTATATCAGAAAAATAGGTGCTATTTTTTTAGTATCTTATTTATAATATTCGTGTATTTTTTGGCAGGAAATAACAAATAACAAATGATCAAATATCAAATAAATTCCAATATCAAAATTATCAGAACTTCTCCGAGTTAAACTGCTCGTTTGGTATTTGAATTTTAGAAAATTGGAGCTTATTTGTAATTTGTTTTTTGAATATTGTCTTTTCCGGTTTATCCGGGTTAGGAATTAGCGGATGTGATACTCTTTGATTTTCCGGTAAAGGGTTCTTTCGGAAATGCCCAGTTCACGGGCGGCATCTTTTCGTTTGCCGTTGTGTTTTTCCAGGGCTTTGCGGATCATTTCTTTTTCCTTATCCTGCAACGATAGCGATTCTTCAATGATTTCGGAAGGATGAAAGCTGTCTCCATCCGGAGTTTCCTTTACATTATGTACAATTTTTATCTCCTCATCTGCCGGCTCCATCGGGTTTAAATTTTCATCCGAAATATGCTTCACCAACAGCGCTTTGGTTTTTTCCATGGCCACATCATCCGAATTCTTGTCCAGGATGTCAATGACAATCTTTTTTAGCTCGGTGATATCCTTTTTCATATCAAAAAGCACCTTGTACAGCAAATCTCTTTCGGAAAAATGTTTCTCATTTTCCTGCTTATAAAGTACGGGTAAGCTGGGACGGGTTGTTTCCGGCAAATAGAGCCGTAGGGTATCAGCGGTGATGAGCTTATTTTGTTCTATGATGGATATCTGTTCGGTGATATTTTTTAACTGGCGGATATTTCCGGGCCAGCGGTATTCGGTTAGCAGCCGAATGGCATCTTCGGTAAGCCGCAAAGGAGGCATACGGTACTTTTCGGCAAAATCGGCGGCAAATTTTCTGAATAACAAATGAATGTCTTCTTTGCGCTCATGCAAAGGCGGAATATAAACAGGAACCGTATTCAGTCTATAGTAGAGGTCCTGCCTGAATTTCCCCTTTTCGATAGCTTCCGGAATGTCCACGTTGCTTGCTGCCACCATGCGTACATCGGTTTTAATCACTTTGGAAGACCCTACTTTCATAAATTCGCCTACTTCCAGCACACGTAAAAGACGTACCTGGGTGGCAAGCGGCAGCTCCGCTATTTCATCGAGAAAAATAGTTCCGCCGTTGGCCACTTCAAAATATCCTTTACGGGCTTCGTGGGCTCCGGTAAACGAACCTTTTTCATGTCCGAACAGCTCGGAATCGATAGTCCCTTCCGGGATGGCGCCACAGTTCACAGCAATGTAGTTGCCGTGTTTCCGCGGGCTCAGGTAATGAACAATCTGAGGGAAAACCTCTTTTCCGGTACCACTTTCTCCGGTAATCAACACGGTGAGGTCGGTGGAAGCTACCTGCATGGCAATATCGATGGCCCGGCTCAACAGAGGAGAATTGCCAATAATCCCGAATCTTTGTTTTACACTTTGAATGTCCATAACCTAATTGTTTTGTTAAAAATCAATAAACTAACGAAGTATAGCCCCCAGTTCTTTTTCAAAAGCCTGCTGCAGCCTGCGCATGGACTTGTCAATCATCTTGTCGGTGAGGGTTTTGTTTTCGTCCTGTAAAATGAACGACAAGGCATAAGATTTTTTTCCTTCGGGAACCTTATCACCTTCGTAAATATCGAAAATTCCAACTGACTTAAGCAGTTTTCTTTCGGTTTGAAAAGCCAGTTTTTTCAAGTCCCCGAAGCGTAGACTTTTATCTACCACCAAAGCCAGGTCGCGCCGGACGGACGGAAATTTTGGTACCGGAGCATACTGTACATCCTGGCGGGGAATCAGTTGAATGGCAATGTCCCAGTTAATGTCTGCCATAAAAACCTCATTCTTCACACCGGTCATCTTCAGCAAATCCTTGTGAATGGAACCGATTTGTGCCAAAACCTTTTTACCGGAAGTCAGTTGCAGGGCATAACGAAAATTCCCAGTTATAATTTCGGTTGTTTCCAGCCTGTTTTCATCAATCCCCGGTTTTTTCAATATACTGTTCACCAAGCCCTTCATGTAATAAAAATCAACCCGGCTATCTTGCGAGTTCCAGTTTTCGTCCTGCACGCGTCCGGAGGCAAAAAGCGTCAGATGTTTCTCTTCAAAATAGTTTTTTACGCCACGCTTTTTGTCGTAGTCCTCTTTTTTGAAATAAGTCTTACCGAATTCAAAAATTTTCAAATCATTGATTTTCCGGTTTTGGTTGTAAGCCATCACCCCGAGACCGCCGAACAGCAAAGTCTGCCGCAGAATATCCATATCTTTACTGAGTGGATTCAGCAAAACCACACTGTTTTTTTCATCAAATACTTTACTTTGGGCAATGTATTCCGATTTGGTGAGCGAATTATTCATGATTTCTGAAAAACCCTGTCCCACAAGGTAGTCAGAGATTTCGTTTTGCAATTTTTCCAGATCGGGTTTTTGATGTAAGCTCACCGATGAGTGGATTTTGTCTTCAAACTTCACGTTGTTGTAGCCGTAAATTCGCAGAATTTCTTCAATCACATCTACTTCGCGCAGCACATCCACTTTAAAAGTAGGAATCAGCAATTTCAAACCTTCGGTGGTTTCCTCCACAATTTCCATTTCCAGGTCCTGCACGATTTCTTTGATGATTTCGCGATTGATAATGTTGCCAATCAGCCGGTCCACATTGGCGTAGGAAACATCAATGGTCTTCTTTTCAACGGGTTTGGGATAGACATCTTTTATTTCCGAAGAGATGGTTCCTCCCGCCAGCTCTTTCACAAGCAGAGCAGCGCGTTTCAGGGCATAAATCGTAATGTTCGGGTCAGCGCCCCGTTCAAAACGGAAGCTGGCATCGGTCTGCAAAATATGTCGTTTGGATGTTTTACGGATATGACGAGGATCGAAATAAGCACTTTCAAGAAAAACAGCAGTGGTTTTTTCGGTTACACCGGAACCGGTGCCGCCAAATACCCCGGCAATACACATGCCTTCCTCTGCGTTGCAAATCATCAGATCATCCCTGTCCAGCTTACGTTTCATCTCATCAAGTGTAATAAAAGGCGTTTGGTCGGGCATTTTTTGAACCACTACTTTATTTCCTTTGATTTTGGCCGCATCGAAAGCATGTAGCGGCTGGCCTGTTTCGTGAAGCACAAAATTGGTAATGTCCACCACATTATTAATGGGACGAACACCAATACTTTCCAGTTTTATTTTGAGCCATTGCGGTGACTCTTTTACCTGAATATCTTTGATGGTTACTCCCGAATATCGCGGACAGGCATCTTCGTTTTTCACCACCACATCAATGTTGAGGTCGTGGTTGTCAACCTGAAAATCATCAACTCTCGGTAGTTTCAGGTGGTATTTCCGGGTGTTGAAATAGCGGTTGAGGCCGGCCACCAGATCGCGGGCGGAACCTGTGTGTGAAGCGGCATCGCCACGATTGGGCGTCAGTCCGATTTCGTAAACATTGTCTTTTTGTATGTTAAAATACTCCGAAGCCGGCAGCCCCGGTTTTACTTCCGGAGGCAGCACCATGATTCCATCATGCGAATCACCAAGTCCCAACTCATCTTCGGCACAAATCATGCCTTCGGAAACTTCACCGCGAATCCTGGCTTTTTTAATTTTAAACGACTCCTCTCCATCGTACAGCATGGCTCCAACGGTGGCAACCAATACTTTCTGACCTTTGTCCACATTGGGTGCTCCGCAAACAATAGGTAAAATTTTCTCCCCGCCCACGTCGACGGTGGTAACACTCAGTTCGTCTGCGTTGGCATGTTTTTCACAGGTAAGCACTTCACCAACGACCACTCCTTTTAAGCCGCCTTTTATGGACTGAAACTCTTCAAATCCTTCCACCTCCAACCCAATATCGGTTAAAATTGCAGACAATTCAAGCGGATCAACATCCAAATTGATATATTGTTTCAGCCAGCTATAGGATAATTTCATTTGTGCATCTTTTATTTTAACGATTAAGCAGAAACCAAAATAAATATACTTTTTACGAAAGATGTCCGAATGTTTTCAGCCTTCTCGTTTTTGTAAACATTTGTTAATCAGCATATTTAAAACCTTTTAAATAAGCCTTAAAAGCAAAGGACAAAGGTAAGAAAAAAATAACGCACTGCCATTTCGTCAGGGAAAAAGATACAAGATTTTCTGTCTTATGGGAGCGCTTTCATAAGATTTTTAACGTGTGGGTGATATGTGGTTATTAATTGATTAATTTTGCTACAGGATCTCGTTAAGTTTTCCGTGAAATGAAGAAATATATTTTTGGCACACTGGCCTTTATCGTCTTATTGACCTATCTATCCTCCTGTAAAAAGGATGAGATTAAGTCTTTTTCTGTTGCTTTTTACAATGTGGAAAATCTTTTCGACACCATTGACAATCCACAAACGAGAGACAACGATTATCTTCCTACCAGTAAAATTCCGTGGAATACCAAACGTTACGAACATAAGCTGAATAATATCTCAAAAGTTATGTCCGCTATTAACACACCTGGGTTTCCTGCTGTTTTCGGACTTGCCGAAGTGGAAAACCGACAAGTGGTGGAGGATTTGATTCACACCGGTAAACTAAAAGATGCTCATTACAAGATTCTTCACAAAAACGGTCCTGATGAGCGTGGTATTGATGTGGCCCTACTGTATCAACCGAATATTTATCAACCTGTTAAAACGCGTTTTATCCGGATACAGTTTCTTTCCGCACCGCACAATCCAACCCGCGATATTCTTTATTCGAAAGGACTCGTTTATGGTAAAGATACCATCCATATTTTTGTAAACCATTGGGTCTCACGTTATGGCGGTCAGAAGAAAACGGATGCTTTACGCCGTTTTACAGGACATATGCTACGGCTAATGGCCGATTCCATTTTTAATGTGGATCCCAATGCCAATATTCTTATCATGGGCGATTTAAATGACAATCCCACCGACAAAAGCCTTACTGTTGCTTTAGGAGCCCGGGCGCCTGATGTGCCTTTTGCTAAAAAACAATTGTATAATCTTGCTATCATGCCTTTTAAAGCCGGAGAGGGTTCGATCTACTACAAAGGCTGGGATTTGTTTGACCAGGTGATTGTTTCCACGGCTTTGGTGGGTGGATACAATGGTATTAAAACCGACTCTTTCAAGGAAGAAATTTTCAAAAAAAGCTGGATGTTCTACCACCCGAAAAAAGGGCCTGCTGTGCCCCATCGTACTGCGGGAAAGAACTACTACGGGGGCTACAGCGACCACTTGCCGGTCATTGTTCGCATGAAAGTGGATTTGAGCAAAGAAGTCTATACCATTATTTAAAGCCGGATTTCTGTTAAAGGCTGAATTTCAAATGTTGATTCACGGACTGACGATTAAACATTTACCTGATAATGGTCTCTCTGCGGTTTGGGCCCACCGAAACCAATCTGATGGGAATTCCCACTTCTCTTTCAACAAACTGTATATAGGTTTTCAGTTGCCTGGGCAGGCTGTCAAAATCAGTCTTTTCCTCTAAGCTCTCTTTCCATCCTTCAAAGGTTTTATACGCTACCTCTATATTAACTTTCTCTGCACCAAACGGAATTTTTTCAGTAAGTAGTCCGTTGATTTTGTAATGAGTGGCAATTTTTATTTCCGGGAATCCGGAGAGCACATCAGCTTTCATCATTTTTAATTCTGTAACACCGTTGAGCATGATGGCATATTTCAGAGCAGGCAGGTCGAGCCAGCCGCAACGTCGCGGGCGTCCGGTGGTAGCCCCAAACTCGTGGCCTTTCTCCCGGAGTTTTTCCCCCGTTTCATCAAAGAGTTCAGTGGGAAAAGGGCCGCTGCCTACACGGGTACAGTAAGCTTTGAAAATACCAAAAACTTCTCCGATTTTCGATGGGGGGATGCCTAGTCCGCTGCAAACTCCGGCAGTAGTTGTGGTGGACGAGGTTACGAAAGGGTAGGCGCCAAAATCCACATCCAGCATGGTGCCCTGTGCCCCTTCGGCCAGAATTTTCTTCCCTTGTGCCTGGGCATCATTTAAATAATATTCACTGTCTGTTTTTTTGAATTGCTGAAGCCTTTTTAGCTTTTCAAGCCAATGTTTTTCATAGGTTTCAAAAGATAGCCCTTCGATTTCAATATTTTTAAAATCAATGTCATACAAAGAAACAAGTTTCAAATGCCAGCTACGGATTTTCCGGTAGCGTTTGTCAAAATCCGGTAAGTCGAGGTCTCCCACGCGCAAGCTCTTTCTTGCTGTTTTGTCAGTGTAGGCCGGGCCAATACCTTTAAGGGTTGAGCCGATTTTTTCTTCGCCCATGGCTTTTTCGTAAACAGCATCCAGCAAACGATGTGTGGGTAGAATCAAATGTGCTTTTCGGGAAATAAGTACATTTTCGGTTATATCAACACCGGACGAACTCAGTAAGTCAATTTCCCGGTCAAAAACAAAAGGGTCAATCAAAACGCCGTTTCCGATGACATTAATGGTCCTGCTGTTAAAAATTCCGGATGGAATCGTATGCAAAACAAATTTTTTATTGCCAAATTCTATGGTATGACCGGCGTTGGGGCCACCCTGAAAGCGGGCAACGATATCGTAAGACGGCGTGAGAACATCTACAATCTTCCCTTTTCCTTCATCACCCCATTGCAGGCCGAGAAGAACATCTGTTTTTGTTTTCATTTATATATTGATTAAAAAACCCTCTATGAAACAAGAGCATGCTATTTTGCCACAAAAGTAAGGCGTCTTTGTGAAAAAAAAGCGTTAAAAGATGTTACTGTTTTAATGTCTGTTCTTTCGAGTTTTCAGGGCATTTGCCATAGAAGGTAAGCGAGTGATAAGCCACCTTTACACCCAGCAGTTCTTCCACTGATTTTTGAATTTCGTGGATACGGGGATCGCAGAATTCCAATACAGAGCCGTCGTCCATGCAAACAAAATGATCGTGTTGTTTGTATTTGAAAGAGCGCTCAAACTGAGCACAGTTATTTCCAAATTGATGTTTGGTTACCAGGTTGCAGTCCAGCAGCAACTCAATAGTGTTGTATAATGTGGCACGGCTAACACGGTATTTGTTATTCTTCATGCGGATATACAACGTCTCAATATCAAAATGGCCGTCGGTAGCATAAATTTCTTTTAAAATGGTGTAGCGCTCGGGGGTTTTGCGGTGACCTCTGGAATCAAGATATTCCGTAAAAACTTTTTTTACTTTTTCAAAAGTATCTTTTTTCGCTTCTTGCTTCATATTCCAATGATAAAGTTTTGCGGTGTAAAAATAAACAAATTATATTTAAGCGGTTTAAATAAAAATTATCTTTTTTCTTTTTTTACTAACGGCATAAAGTTTTTAAGCCGAAAAATCCGTGATGATGGACTCGTAAAATCGATATCAATGCCTGAAACAGGCTGGTTCCTCTTTTAACAAAAAGAGGAGGATCAAAAGTAGTTAAAAACGGACAACAATCCTTCTGGTTCCAATATCGCTTTAGAATTAAAAACTCAGGAGGTGAATGAATGAGCAAGTAAAAACGGTCAACCATATTCAGACATCAATACCTTTTTCCCCTTTAGCCTTTCTAGAATATCCGTACAACTTTGATAATATGGTCTGTTTTGGAGAGGTTTCCCATGAGTTTTTTCAATATTGCCACACTGGGAACAAAGATTTTTATATCCATCAAGACGAGACCTTCATGGGAACGCATGTTGATGGCATCTGTGTCCAAATGGAATTTTATGGAAATCACATCAGTAACCATATTTAACAAGCCGGGTATGTTTTTGGCCGTAATATGTATACTTGCGAGATAAGCTTTCCCTTCCTGAGGTTTCCATTTTGATTTCAGTATGTTACGACCATAAACCGACATGAGCTGGATCGCTTTTTCGCAATCGGTACGATGCACTTCGGTTCTGCCATCGGGAAGTTGTAAAACAATCACGTTATCACCGGGAATAGGGTGGCAGCACCCGGGAATGACATGCTCTTTTAGATTCCCGGGGATAGCTGGCTGTGAAAGCTCTGACGGGTTATCTGTTTCGGGTAACGCTGATCTTGCCTGTTTGCCGATGAAAGGAATGCGTAAGCTTCTTCTTAGCCACCCGGTACGGTCTTCATAAGGTATCAGGCTTCTTTTAATCTCCTCCGGACCTATTTTCCCGATAGCCAAAAAGTAATAAAAATCGATAGTTCCGCTTACCCGTGACTCTTTCATCACTTGTTGCACATTCTGCCCGTTGTATTCAATTTTAAGTTGCTCAAAAATGGCTTTTAATTTCTGTTCCCCCTCTTTTTTATATACTTTTCGTTTGTTTTTCAGTGCGGTTTTTATTTTTGTTTTGGCTCTTGCGGTAACCACTATTTTAAACCAATCTTCTTGTGGCTCCATGATTTTTGAAGTAATTACCTCAACCTGGTCCCCGCTTCTTAATTTATGGTCAATGGTAACCACACGCCGGTTTACATTTGCCCCTATCGCCCTGTTTCCCAAGTCGCTATGAATAGCATAAGCAAAATCCAGGACCGTTGCTTTTTTTGGAAGGGTTATCATATCTCCTTTTGGAGTAAACAGATAAATTTCATCGGAAAAGAGATTTTGTTTAAAGTCATCGATAAAACTGATAGATTCTTCGTCGTTGTCGTTTTCCAGCAGCAATTCGCGGGTTTTATTTAACCACACATCCAGACTACCCGGGGATGAAGATATTGTTTTGTACTTTAGATAGGCTGCGTATCCTTTTTGGGCAATTTCCTGCATACGTTTGCTACGGATATGTACAGCTACCCATCGGCCCTGAGGCCCCATCACCGTGGTGTGAATAGCTTCGTAACCGTTTGCTTTGGGCGTACTCATCCAGTCAAGTAGTCGTTTGTTGTTAGGTTTGTAGATTGCCGACAAGGCAGAATAAACAGCCCAGCATTCCAGGCTTTCGTTTTGGGTTTCGGTATCCACAATGATATCCAGACTAAATGAGTTGTATATCTGTGCGAAAGGTAATTCAAGCCGGCGCATTTTTTGCCATACGGAATAGGTGGTTTTTTCGTTTATCAGCAGCTGGAATTTCAACCCTTTCTGCTTAAGCGATGTGCGGATTGGTACCATAAATTCATTCAGATAAGCATTCCGGCCGGACCTGCTCAACTCAATTTCATGTTTGATATCCTCATAAAGTTCGGGCTGGGAATATTTGAATGAGAGTTCCTCAAGTTCGCTTTTAATAGAAAAAAACCCCAGGCGATAAGCCAATGGGGCATAAATATAAAGTGTTTCCGAAGCAATGCGGAGCTGTTTGTCGTGAGCCATGATATTCATGGTGCGCATATTGTGCAGGCGGTCGGCCAGTTTAACAAGTATTACGCGCATATCGTCTGACAAAGTGAAAATGATTTTTTTTAATGTAGCCGACTGGGCAGTCGAATTACTGTCGGAAATTTCATCAATTTTGGTAAGTCCATCGATGATGCGGGAAACTTTGGGGCCAAACATTTTTTCCACATCCTCCAGTGTGAGATCGGTATCTTCCACCGTGTCGTGCAACAAAGCCGAAATAATAGAAGTACGTCCCAGCCCCATTTCGCCGGCAGCAATCGTAGCTACGGCAAGAGGATGCAAGATAAAAGGCTCTCCCGACTTACGACGCATGTCTTTATGGGCATCGGCGGCCATACGGAAAGCTTTCCGTACATCCCAAAGGTCTTTGGTCTCCTTACGGGTGGTCCAGGCCTCTATCAGATGCCGGTACTGGCGCAGAATTTCCTGCCTCTCTTCCTCTGATGTTAATTTCTTCATTAATCCATTTCAACTCGGAACCAACAAAATTAATGTTTTTTTGCGATGACCCTGACTTTGGGAGGCTTTGCTAAAAAAATAATCTGTCTGTAAGCATAACTTTTCCTATTAAGTTTTTGGTTTTCATTTATTGGCTAAATAATATTTTGAGCACTGAGAGAAAACTGTTTTCTTGTAGAACTATGTATAGAAGACGAAACCCAGGCTATTTTCAATATGATATGTCCACCTGAAACTAATTTAATGTGATATGGTAGAGCGTTCTCTAATTATCATTACAAATTTACTTATCTTTTTCCTTTATACTGCGTTAAAATTATTAACCGTAGCTACGGCTATGCTTGCAAATTTTGCCTTGTCTAAAGAAAAAATCTTAAGCAAATTTTATGCAATACTAATTAAAGAACGCTCTACCAGCTTCCTTAATTTTGCCCATTATACCTACAGATTAGAATGAAATTTGACCGGTGATAGATTTCTACAAATGAACTAAAACCATCATCTCGTTTCGCCAATATTTTGCTGAGAAGATGCTGAAGTAAAAAACACCGGGGTCATCCAAGCAGCAAAATTAATGAACAATCCTGCTGCTTGGGGCTTCCATCAATTCTCCATTCACAAAAACAGCTGCTTCCACTTTTGTTCCGACGGACACATCAAAAGGTTTTCTATACTTTTTCGATTGCATTGTCGGGCGGCTGCCGTCCAGTGTATAGCGAAT
>BTTE01000059.1:0-16243 GCA_036244975.1 bacterium
AGTCTTTTAATAGAAGCTGTTTAAAGTTAAATGGGATTTTTGAGATGAACTGATTGGCTTTAGTGGCGAAGCTCGGTTTTTATTTCATTGTCAATACCTGAAATAGAATGCCCTCTTTTTAACAAAAAAATTAATGAGTCCACTCTGAAGAGATACTAAATCACAGAACAATCGGAAGGTCAATTTTTCACAATATTATCAGGATTGTTAATAAACCCTAACCCGGATAAACCGGAAAAGACAATATTCAAAAAACAAATTACAAATAAGCTCCAATTTTCTAAAATTCAAATACCAAACGAGCAGTTTAACTCGGAGAAGTTCTGATAATTTTGATATTGGAATTTATTTGATATTTGATCATTTGTGATTTGTTATTTCCTGCCAAAAAATACACGAATATTATTGATAAGATACTAAATATACCAAATACGACTAATGCAATAGATGGTCACTTTGCTGATTTAAAGAATAAACTGAGGAATCATAATGGCTTATCAATCGAAAGGAAAAAGAAATTTATTGATGGGTTTTTGAAGGCATAGGTTTATTCTTCGACATCAAGTTATCCCTGACAAATTGCTCCCCAGCAGAGCTTGCTTCCGTTTAGCTTGATTTAGCAAAGATAATATCTTGATGATTTAGTGGAAAATTCGTTGAAAAAAACAGCCTCCTTTTTGTCTATTACACCAAAAATGTTAAAATATATTTAAGTACTTGCTTAAATGCTTAAATATTTGTATATTTGCAATGATTAAAAGGAACAACTTTTTAAACCAAAGACTGAAAATTTATGAAACAGCAATAATGATAAGGCAGAATTGATTATAAAAATTCATTCATTGTAAATATCAATCTAGAATTTAAGCACATGGAAAAACAATTCAAAAAAATGTTTGCTATTGCAATGGTTGTAATAGCTGGTGTATTTGGCGTTCAAACAGTTCTAAAAAGGTTTTTACAAAAGTCAAGACGACCATAACAAAAAGGAGGTTGGAATGTATATAGGACAAAATGATAGTGATAATGATAAATCGGACGAACAACTTATGATTGCATATCAAAAGGGCGATTTTGAGGCGTTTGGGATGCTCTATCTGCGTTACGAAGGGCATCTCTACAATTTTTTCCTGAAATGGACCGGCGACCGGGAACAGGCCGACGATCTTTTGCAGGCAGTATTCCTGAAATTGCATCGAAGGCGCGACTTGTATAATCCTGACTATTCGTTTGCACCTTGGTTTTTTTCGATCGCACGAAATACATTAAAGAACAGCTATCACAAAAACCGGCGGTACAATGAAATTTTCATACGGCAACTCGTATTGGAAGAAAATGAACAGAGGGAGAGGGGGCCAACCAATTTAGACGGAAACGATAATCCCGAGGAAATAATCTGCAAAAAGGAACGAAAAAAAATGATTGAGTCTGCTTTGTTAAAATTGCCTAAAAGCCAGAGAGAAGCCATTTTGCTGAATAAGTACGGAGGCTTTTCCTATTTAGAAATTGCTAATATAACCGTTAGCTCAGTAGGCTCTGTGAAACAAAAAATCCATCGTGGATATACGACCTTGAGAAAACTACTGGAGGGCTGGATATGAAACAATGCGACACGATACAATCCTTGCTGAGCGGACTTAGCATTCGAAAATTTGGTGCATGGCACGCACTTTTACAAAAGAGAATATTTATAAGACTATGGGCCAACTTATTATTTCCTTAAATAATTTATTTATGAATAATCATTTTCCCATAATAAAGGACTACAGATTCACCACCGTTCTATCGCAGAAATGGGAAAACCGATGGGTACTGATTCTTTTTCTTCTGTTTTTATTGCTTGGCTCGGGAATGTGGACGACTGCTGTTTCTCAAACCAATAATAGAACCCATTTTCTGACCCTGAAAAAAGTTTTGGAGTTGGCTCTGCAGAACAGTCCTGATTTGTCATCTAACAAACAGATGGCCGAAGCAGAGCACCAGAACCTGAAAGCCGCAGAGAATCAGCGCATTCCTACGATCGGCTTGAGTGCATCGGGCCAGTACCGGACCCTTCAGGAACGCCGCCTGATACCAGGAGGAGCCCGTTTGGGTTTTCAACAGCCCGACGGGCTCCAGTTGAATGAGATTTTCAACAGGGGAATCATAGCCGTAGAGCCAACTCTATCGCTCCCCCTTTATACCGGTGGACAGATTAACGCAGGAATAGCGGCCGCAGGGGCACTCTTTAAAGCATCCAAACAGCAGGTAACGATGACATCCGATCAGCTCTTGTTCAATGTTACCCTTCAGTATTTGCATTTGCTACAAACCAAGGAGGCCATCATGTCAAGACAGGCGTCGGTCCGGGCATTAAAAAAGACCTCCTATTTTATTCAAAAAAAACTGAGTGCGGGGAAAGCACTATATGTCGATTTACTGAGGGTACAGACACGTTTGTCAGATTTGCATGTTGACTTGTTACAGGCAGAGAATGAATATGATGCCACCTTAAATGAACTTTCCAGACTTGTAGGCACTGCTTTGGATTCTTCTGGTACGGTACTTTTAGATACACTGACTTATCATCCTGTTCTCATACCATTATTCCGACTCTCCAATATAGAGCACACCAATCCTCTAATACAATTCAACCGGCTTCGACTCTCCTATACCCGCCAGCAAAGAAGACTGATGCAGGCACAACTGTTACCTCATGTAAACCTTATGTTGAAATATGGATGGTATTGGGGAGAAAATGCCAAAGATTCACCCTACTACGCAAAAAATAATCAGGTTCTTTACCCCCTGCTTTCAGTACGGGTACCGATTTTAAATTTTTCATCTTACAGACATATTGATGCCTCTGCCCATCTGGTCAGGGCGCAGAGCAAAAGGCTGGAGCAGATTCAGCTGGATGTCGGAAATGCGATGAAAAATGCACAATTGCAACTACAAGTGGCAAAAGCGAGTATACGCGCAGCTAATAAAGCCGTACAGACAGCGGAAGAAGCCTTTCGTATTCGTCAACACGGTTTCCAGGCCGGGAAGGCCACTATCGATGATCTGCTGTATGCCGAAGCTGCGTTGTTAAACGCACAGCTTAAACAACAACACACATTGGTTCAGTACTATACAGCTGTTGCCAGCATACTTCGCCTCCGGGGCAGATTACGGATAACAGATATTTCTTTTTTTACTACGTCTAATTAATATTAAATGTATTACTCATGGGTTTTATACTTAACATAATTGCAGGCTTGATACTTGTCGGATTACTCATTTTGATAATTTGGGCTACAAGACATCCCCAAAAAGTAAAGGAGATTCGCTGGATGGCGCCTGTACGATATTACCTGACCAGCGTATCCCTGCGCAAATGGACGATAAATATTCTTGGATCGTTACTGATTCTGTGGGCGGGCAATTTCTTTATTAACTGGATACAGCCAGGCCTGACGGCTGCAGCGCTGTTTCCCCCACCATTCACCGGCCCAATGGCCGTTGACGCCTGGAAGGTAACAGAGGGCCCGATTGTAAATATGGCTACCTATACGGGAACCGTACAGCCCTGGCAGAGCAATAAGGTATTGTCCCGCGTGAATGGATTCGTGGAAACAATGCAGGTCTATCAAGGCGACTATGTGCACAAAGGGGAGACACTGGCCCAACTGGATATCTCTCAGCAAAGACCGGCGCTTGACAAGGCTATTGACGATTCGGCATATCGATACTCTGAATATCAAAGAGCCATAATACTCTACCGGGACTCGGTCATTACTCCTTCAGATTTTGATAATTATAAGCGGATTTACCGGCAGTCGGTGGCACAGGTGCTAAGGATGCAGGCCAATTTGCAATATGCCACGATAACATCCGGAATGGATGGTTATGTTGCCAAACGATTTATTTACCCGGGAGATTATGTCAAAAAAGGGATGCCTGTTTTTCGTATCGATCATCTGGCAGAAGTACGCGTTCAATTTACGGTATCGGAAAACGATTTGCCCTTTATTCGCCCGGGCGACCCTGTGTTGCTGACCTCCCCGAGTTTTTCGCGACAGGTTTTTAAACGATATCCCCGCTGGAAAAATAATATCCATTATTTTGATTAAGACGAAGCTGAACGGGCATTGGCTGGTAACCTGAATAATAGAGATACCGAAAGAGCTAACTCGGAAATTCATGCCCCATATATACTTTCAAAAGTAGCCGTGGTTTTTCCGGCAGAAGATCCTACCACTCATACCGGAATTGTGGAAGTAAGGCTGCCTAATCCATCCATCTTACTCAAAACAGATAGTTATATAATAGGTAAGTTTGCTGTTGCGAGAGTCGATAGTGCTGTGCGTGTTCCCACAAGGGCCGTTGTTTCTTTACCAAATGGAAATGGTAAAGGAGTATATCTGGCACCCACCCTTTCCGAACAAGGCTTTGCTCAGTTGCGAAAAATTACAGTTGGAATGGTAGGATCCCGATACACTCAGATTCTTTCCGGGGTAAAACCAGATGAATATGTTATCTATTCAGGACAAAAAGATCTGACTGATGGAATGTCTGTAGTCGTATTAAATCGAAAAAATTAATAACCAGATGGCTTTCTCTAAAAATAAACGTTCGAGTTTACCGCGATATGCGATTGAGCATCCGCACTTTACAATTATTATTGCTCTGTTAATGGTGGTTCTTGGGGTGGCAGCATTTTTGGATATGCCTGCACGCATGGCTCCGGTTATTCCTGCCGAAAATCTGGGAGTAATATGTACGTACCCTGGCTTACGGGCCGAAGATATGTCTAAGTTGATTGCGCAACCTTTGATAAAGAACCTGCAAATAGTCGGTGATATAACATATACAACGACAACTTCGCAAAAAGGTTGGTGTTTGGTCGCTCTTTATTTTAAAGAGGGAGTAAATCTGGATCAAAAACGGGCTGAAATAAAAAATCTGGTCGATATTATTGCCCGAAAAGACCTGCCTCTCCTGATGGGTAAGGCCATACCCCTGCGTGTGGTCCGGATCGACCGTCAGAATGTGCCATCTCCTCAATTCGCTGTAACCCGTAAGGGTGTATCCCGAAAAGACTTACGTGAATTTATTAATAACCTGGTAATCTCGAGGTTTCAGAAAATAAACGGAGTACGATCGGTCTGGACCTTTGGCGGTCCCATACGGCAGATTCATATTAATGTAAACCGGGACAAGCTGCGTACCTATAATATCAGTATGGGACAGATCAAAAAAGCCTTTGACAAGGCCGATCTGACCATGTCGGGAGGGCCGTTGATTAGTGTGGAGAGTGTGGAGAATGGGGAGATAATATCCACATTTTTATCCGGCGAAATGAACGAGAATAACGTAAAGCGGAAACTGCCGCAGTTGGTAGTTGCTACCCGGAACGGACATGAGGTTTACCTGCGTGATATAGCTACGGTCAGTGATACCGTTCAGGAACAATATGGCGATTACTTTTACAATGGGAAACCGGCTGTCTGGTTGGGGGTCCAACCGACACGTAAAGCTGATTTCTACTCTGTTAACAGCAAGGCTACTCATCTGGCACATGAGTTGGAAAGGGACTACCCTGGTTTGAAATTCGAGACGGCCTTTGCCAAAACACGCATCATGAAAATCAACGACAAAAATGCCGTTAGGGAATTTTTCATAGCAGTTATTCTTGCTGGTTTGATGATGCTGTTGTTCCTCGGCGAGTTTAGCGGTACAATAGTAGCTTTAGCTATTCTCCCTTCCGCTGTGGCATTCGGCTTTTTCGTATTGAGTTTGTTGGGGTATCAGCGTGATTTCGGAATCGTCGCGGGAACTGTCTTTATCGTCGGGAAACTCATTGATGATTCTATTATCGTTATTGAAATTACCAAGCGGTATATAGAACGGGGTATTCATCCACGGCTGGCAGCCATTATTGGTGCAGAAGAAGTCATGCCGGCCGTTGTTATTTCAACACTGGCTTTTATCGTGGTTGTTGCGCCAATGATGTTTCTTAAGGGGGATATGGGGTCCGGTTTCCGAAGTATGTCAATTCCTATGGAAATAACTGTAGTTGCCTCACTCTGGATGGCCCTGACGTTGACCCCCCTTATGATATCCCATATTTTCAAGTCTCCCGAAAATGCCGTGACAGATGAAGATGTGGCACGCAAGATCGTGGAGAAACATGAAGAGCTGGGACTATACAAAGAACCCCGGGATTGGTTTGGACGAATGGTCGGTAAAGTCTTTATTAAGCCGTTTGCACGTTTTGAAAAGAAATTTTATAACATCGTTTCTTGGTCATTAGATCACCCTCTGCCCTGGGTTATGCTGGTGATTGTTTCCCTCTGGATTACCGTTCATGTTTTCAGTAGTCTGAGACAGGAACAGATGCCATTAACTGATACCAGTATAGGCATGCTATATGTCCGCCTGAACCCCAACACGTCACCAACACGGGTCTTCCAGATTTCCAAAGAGATCTCGCATTTGTATCTGCAGGAAAAAAATGTAATTAATATCTCCCTGATGGCTGGCTCGGCCCCGATGTGGGGTAATTATTTTGCCGGTTATGGCGTGAACACCCACAATGAAATCCGGGGAATAATCAATTTTACGTTTGCCCGGGAACAACGCAAAGAAACTATGTGGGATATCGCCCGTAAATTACGCAAGGAGATTTATCAGAAAATCCCCGAAGTCGATGCTATGTTGTTACAACCCGTACCTCCTACTCCGGTCGCGGGAGCTCGTGCACCTGTTGAAATTCTGGTGCGTGGCTTTAACCCAAACCTTGTCTATAAGGATGCGCGGAAAACATTGCATATTGCCCGAACACAGGCTCCGGGACTTCATAGTCCCTATCTTGACCAAACGAAGCAAAAGGAATTGCGTTTGGTAGTAGATAAGAGGAAGGTTGCCGAACTGGGCCTGAGTGTGGCGGACGTTATTTCCCAGGCCATGATGAGTCTGAACGGAAATATGACTTCCTGGTTTTTCCAGCCTTCCCCGCAAATATACGAGCATAGCCGAATACTGATCCGGTATCAAAGTTCGCAAAGGAAAAATACCAACGACCTGTCTGATATCGTCATCCAAACACCCCGTGGGAAGGCGGTTCCCCTCAACCAGATTGCTCATTTTGAGCGTACTGACGGATTTGATCGGTTACACACCTTCAATTCACTCTATTCGACAAGCTTATTGGGATACTACAAAGAATTGGGTCTGAAAGCTACTACAATGAGTGTCCTGCTGCCCGCAAAGATGCAGATCAATCAACCCAAAATGGTTCAGGTGAATCCGGCAGGTATGATGATCACCGCGCTGGCTGCCTTTAACCAGTTGAATATGGGTGAAAAACTGGGGCTTCTCCTCGTATTTCTTTTGCTTGCTCTGTTTTTCCGGTCATTCTGGACAGGACTGGTGCTTATGCTGGTGATTCCACTCGAAGGGGTTGGGGCGATTCTGGCGCTCTGGCTTCGCGGCATGTCCTGGTCGCCACCAGTCATGTGGGGGCTTGCCATCCTGAGTGGTATTGTTCTATCGAATTCGATCCTGCTGGTGGACAAAATCGAAGAATTGATGAAAAAGGGAGTGCCGATGCGACGTGCCGTCCCTCTTGCCAGTGGATTCCGGCTGCGACCGGTATTAATGACCGCTATTGCTGCCGCCGTAGCCATGTCCCATGTTATGCTTTTTCCGCCGCCATCCATGGAGCAGTTCAGTGATATTGCAACAGCTATTACAGGCGGAATCTTAACTTCTACGGTCATGACTCTGGTAGTTGTGCCTATGGCCTATTACTTCGTTCACACGTTTCTGCACTGGTTAAAAGATTTCTATAGCAAACCAAATTTATTGGAATCGGAAATAGCAGATGGATAACACGGTCAATGCCAGGGAAGAGATATTTATAAGAACGAATTTTAATGAACTGGTAAATAAACGAATACGAAGTTCGAAACTTTGGTTAATAACCCAATAATGCTATCTGTTGTAAATATGCGAAAGATGGGTTAGAAAAAGGTTTAAAAAATCAACCGTAACAAAAAAGAGGTTGGCATGTATATAGGACAAAATGGTAGTAATGAAGATGAATCGGATGCAGAACTCTTAAAATGAATAAATAAAAATAAATAAAAATGAAAAATAAAGTTTATCTCAGCACAGTTCTAATTTTGGGTTTACTACTGCTCTCGGTAACTCCCGGTCTCGCTCAGGGAAAAATAGGTTTCAAAACCCTACCCGACAGTTCTACCGTTGTAATGTCCAAACTACCTTTTTTTGAGACTCTTGGTAAGGTAAAACAAGCCATTTCGAAGGAAAACCTGATGATTCTTGATGATATTGACGGGCAGGCCATGATAAAGATGGCCGGAGTGAATATTCCGCCGATACATCAAATTCTCTTTTTCCATCCCCGCTTAATGCGCGAGCTGTATGAAGCCAATAAAATGGCTACAATTGTAGCTCCCCTGAAAATAATTGTCATGGAAAAGAAAGGTAAAACGGCGATTCGTTTTTTCAAACCGTCCGTTTTGCTTAGACCCTATAAAGGTACTCAGAAAGTGGCCCGGCAGTTCGATGGTATTATGAATAAAATAATTGTATTTGTACAACAACAAAACATAAAAAAATAGAAAGGGCATGTTATGATACGTTTCAGATATATTTACCTGGTAATTGGCGTGGCACTCACATTGGCTGCCTGTCAGAATAATAAAGGAAGATCCTCCACCTCCGGTGGCAGTAGTAAAGAACAGGCAATTGTCACCATTCAATCACAGAATAATTTTTTTACAACTACCAACAAACTTCAGAGTGCGGTAGCGGCACAAAATCTGGTGCTGCTGAAACAATATGATATTCAGGCTATGATGAAAATGGTAGGTATGAACATAGGGCCTTTTACAACCTTCCAGCTTTTTCATCCACGTTATGGTAAACCGATAATAAACAATGATCCTGATGCTTTTGTTAGTACGCCTCTGGATATTGCCGTTCGTGAGAGCAACGGGAAAATTACTGTCTTCTATCGTAAGCCCAGTGATGTCTATCACATTTTCAACCTACCCTCTTCCCTGACAAGCAAATTGGACAATGATTTTGCCAAAATTGCCAAAGCGGCTACCTCGAAATGACCAAGTATTCTCTCTCAGCTAAACAACAACCGAATGGGTGTTAGAGACACCTAACGCGGCGGGATAATGCCGT
This sequence comes from bacterium, assembly GCA_036244975.1. GTDB lineage: Bacteria > Bacteroidota > Bacteroidia > Bacteroidales > F082 > Sulfidibacterium. Next base: position 9,187 of record BTTE01000059.1, read on the forward strand.
TGCTGACCATGCCGGGTGATTGTTTTATGGAACAACATTTATTACCGGAAGCGCCGGACTACTTTACGAAATCCTGTGGAAACGATACTTACTTTTGCTGCGGGGTTCTTCTACAGGACGTTTGATGATTCCTATTTATCCTACGGTAAGTTCCGATACCTTTTCATGTTTAACATGTTTACAAGCCGGCGAGCTAACACGCACTCAGGAGTTTATAACCAATACTCTTTTAAAGTATAAAAAATGTTAAAAAACGTTAAAACATATTTAAGCACTTGCTTAAATGCTTAAATATTTGTATACTTGCAATGATTAAAAGAAACAACTTTTTTTAACCAAAGGTTGAAAACTTATGAAACAGCAATAATAAGGAGGAATTGAATATATAAATTAGTTCATTATTCTTAATGTCAAATTAAAATGAAAACAATTAAAATGATCTTAGTACTGTTTTTTACAGTAGCAACGGTAAAGGGCTTTTCCCAAACTTCATCTGCAAGGAGTGCATCAAAATTTTCGCTTGGAGTCCTCGGTGGGTTAAATATTCCCAGGCTCCGTGGTGGCAACAATAATGAGATGAGCCGTGATTTTACTTCGCGTGCCGGCAAAGTTTTTGGCTTGACTGCCACATTGAATTTGGAGTCAAATTTTGCTTTGCGTGTTGATGTGTTGTACGTAGGTGGAGGTGGTAAAAGAAATGGTATTCAGGCGATTGATGCATCATCGTTTAATCCTCAGGCACCTGCTGGTACATATTTTTACGCTTCCTACAGTAACGAATCTATCTTGAACTATGCTGAGATTCCTATCATGCTGAAATATTCTATTCCGGTAAGTAAATCCTCAAAATTTTATGTGGATTTTGGTCCTTATGTTGGCTTTTTGTTGAATGCAAAACAGAAAACCAGAGGATCCGGTCCTATCTATGCCGATCGAGCTGAGACTATTCCAGTGGTATCCACTGCTCAGTCGTTTGACGCTATTACAAGTGTGACTAACGATATCAATCCTGTTAATTTTGGCTTGACGGGTGGTATTGGATTTACACAAGGAGTAGGTTTTGGCAATGTTTTTTTGGATATTCATAGTGCTTATGGATTGACCATTGTACAAAAGAGTACCCAAAACGGAAAGAGCCATAATGGTAATTTATCAGTAGCACTGGGGTATTCTATCCCATTATAAAGTTATTAAAAATAATTTTTCAATGCTATAGTGTCTTAACTGTGAGCATCTTAGTATTGCTGAGTAATAACAAATAATCTAAAATTTAAAACCATGAAAAGTGTAAAACAGTCAATCTTTAAAGAAGCGGTCAACCAGATTATTTCCAATAAAGTTCTACGCGGAATGGCAGTAAAACAACTGGATAAATATCTGTACAGTAATTTAATGAGTATGGGCCGCCAGCAACTGGAACAGGAGAAACTGGATCAGTATGCTTTTATGACTTCTATTGTTAACCAGGTCAGGAAAAACCTTGATAAAGGATTTATTAAACCCAAAGTAATGAAAAAAATGGCGCAGGTCTTTGTGGGTGATTCTTATTCTCCCGACAGGCATCAAAAACTTAGTCCTGCCAAAGAAGCTTACAAAGAAAAATATGGTGATTATCCGCCGCAATTTATCACCTTATCTCCCGGTAAAGGATGTAATCTGCACTGCACCGGATGTTATGCTTCCGCCGATTCGGCCATTGCCGAGAAACTTGATTTTGAAACATCGCGGCGTGTTGTAAAGGAAGCCCATGATATTTTTGGCAGTCGGTTTATGGTCATTAGCGGTGGAGAGCCATTTATGTATAAATCGGACGGAAAAACCATTCTCGATATTTTTGAGGAATTTAACGATATGTTTTTCCTTGTTTATACCAATGGCATTTTGCTTACCGAAGACCTTGCCGGCAAACTTGCCAAACTGGGAAATGTTACACCGGCAATCTCCGTCGAAGGTTGGGAAGAACAAACAGACCAAAGACGTGGAAAAGGTGTTTATCGCCGTATTATGAAAGCCATGACAAATCTGCGTAATGCCGGCGTTCCGTTTGGCATATCGCTAACCTCTACCAGCCAAAATGCTGAAATCCTTTTGCAGGATGATTTTTATGAGTATTTCTTTCACGAGTTGGGCGTATCCTATATATGGCAATTCCAGTTAATGCCCATCGGAAGAGGCAAAGATGTTATGGATTTGATGATTACGCCGGAACAGCGGGTGAAATTGTATAAACACTGGACGCACCTGCTCGAAGACAAACATTTTCCTATTGCAGACTTCTGGAACTCTTCTTCTTTGTCGAGCGGATGTATTGCTTATGGGAGATGGAACGGCTATTTTTACATTGACTGGAACGGAAATATAATGCCTTGCGTTTTTGTTCCTTACTATGTTGACAATGTAAAAGATTTGTTTGCAAAGGGTAAAACACTGGCAGATGGCATCCAGTCAAAATTGTTTAAAAACGGAAGGAAATGGCAAAAAGACTATGGCTTTGAAAATCCCGATCACAGGAGTAATGTGCTCATGCCGTGTTCTATTCGCGACCATTACAAAAATTTCAAAGAAAACATTCTGACCCCCGATGTCAAAGGCGAAGACGAGGAAGCCGAAACCGTATTACACGATCCGGAATATGAAAAAATGCTAATTGCCTTTGATGATGAGCTTCAGAAACTGACAGGAAGTATTTTCCAGGAGAAATATCTGAAAAGAGAATTAGCAACTTATGAAGCCTGAATCGTTTCATACGATTGTTGTTGACAATGAAAGGCATGCCAGGGAATTCCTGGATTTTCCTGCCACCCTTTATCTAACCAACAAGTACTGGATTCGGCCGTTGGATGAGGAGATTGAAAAGGTTTTCCATCCCGAAACCAACAAGCTTTTCAGAAATGGCAATGCAATCCGCTGGCTTTTGTTGGACGAAAACCGGCATGTTGCCGGCAGGATGGCTGCTTTCTATGATAAAAAAAGCGCCCGGAAAAACAAACAACCTACCGGCGGAATCGGTTTTGTCGATTGTATTAACGACCAGAATGCAGCCAATACGCTTTTCGATGCCGGCAAAGCATGGCTAAAGGACAAAGGAATGGAAGCTATGGACGGGCCGATAAATTTTGGCGATCGCGATAATTTTTGGGGCTGCCTCGCCAAAGGGTTCCAGTACGAACCGGTTTTCAACATGCCTTACAACTACCCTTACTACAACAACCTGTTTGAAACCTACGGCTTTAAAAACTATTTTAACCAGTACACTTATCATATTGACGTTCAGGGGGGGTCTCATTCCCCAGTCATACGCGAGAAAGCAGCTCGTTTGCATCGTGATCCCGCTTACCATTTTGAGATTCTCAGCAAGGAAAACCAAGCGCATATTGCCAATGATTTCATGATCATTTTCAATAAAGCATGGGTACGATTTCCGGGCGTCAGCCAAGTACGAAAAGAACAGGCAAGAGCATTGTTTAAAACCCTGAAACCCATCATGGACCGGCACGCCGTTATTTTTGGTTATTACCATGATGAGCCCATTGCTTTTTATGTGATGGTTCCCGACCTGAACCAGATTATCCGGAATTTTAACGGTAAAATGAATCTGCTGAATAAACTCAGGCTCATGGCCGGTTTGAAAATATTTAAAAAATGTAACCGGCTTATCGGACTGATTTTCGGCGTGGTTCCCGAACATCAGGGCAAAGGGGTCGAATCGGCGCTGGTGGTTCGTTTTGAAGAAGAAATATTTAGCGGAAGAGTGAAATATACCAATTTGGAAATGAACTGGATAGGTGATTTCAATCCGGGTATAATGAAACTGGTAGAACAAATCGGAGGCGCCATTCACAAAACACACGTAACCTATCGCTACCTTTTTGACCCGGCACAAAAGTTTGAACGGGCCAAAAGAACTTCGTAAACAGAAAATGAAGTCGGGGAAATGTTATCCGGCAAAAACAAAATCATCATCTAACGGAAAAAACCCGGGATATGGAACTTATAATGTATCATTTGGCCGAAGTGAAAACAAGAAAACAGAAAAAAGAATTCCTGAGGCTTCCTGCTTTTCTTTATAGACTGGAGGAGGATAAGAACTGGATTAGTCCGCTTTACAGTGATATGAAACGGTTTTTCGATCCTGACAAAAATCCGCTTTTTGAAGAGGGAGAGATGAACCGGTGGTTGTTATACGACGTAAATAAACACCTCCTTGGAAGAATTGCTGCTTTTTACCTGATAAGTTCCTTACGGGAAAAAGTACCAACCGGTTATTTTGGATTTTTTGAGTGCACTGACGATAAAGAAGGATCAGGACACCTGTTTGATGTAGCCAGAAATTGGTTGGTATCCAAAGGAATAAAAGCCATGCAGGGCCCTGTGTTCCTAAGCAAACCTGGCATTTTCTCCGGGAGCCTTATTCGCGGTTTCTATGCTCCGGTTTACGGCATGCCCTACAATTTTCCTTACTATAACGATCTGTTTTTGGATTATGGTTTTAAAGAAATTCAGAGTCAAAATACTTATCGTATTTCTTTGGATAACTCACCTTACTGGAAATTCGTTGGGAAAAAAGCAGTAAAGTTTTATCACGATTTACGTTACCGTTTCGAAGCTTTTGAACCGGAAGAGATTGAGCAATATGCCGATGATTTTGCCTTTATTTATAATAAAATGTGGCTCGGTTTTCCGGGCATGATTCCCATGACCAAAACCCTGGCGGAGAAATGGTTGAAATCACTCCGCCCCGTGTTGAACAAGAGAACCATTGTTTTTGGCTATTTTGAAGATAAACCTATTGCTTTTCTCATTACGATTCCTGATATTCATCATATTTTAAAAAAGTTTAGTGGGAAATACAACCTGTTTTACCGGTTGTACTTGTGGTTAGTCGTGAGAATTCTCAAAGACATTTCCACACTGAGCGGAATATCTTATGGCATTGTTCCCGAATACGCGGGAGAAAATGTTGAAGCGGCACTTTTTGATTCCTTTAAGGAGCTGCTAAAACTTAATAAACTGAAATTTAATGAATTGAAATTGAGCAGAGTGGGTGATTTTGCCCCCGGAATGAAAAAGATTGCAGAACAGTTGGGCGGCGAAATTTATCATCAATATATTATTTATCAACTTTTGTTTGATGAGGTTGAAAAAGAGAAAACGGAACCCGGAATCTCCTCCTGATTTTCAGCATGAGTTTTGGTTCCTTTTCAAATTAAATTATGAAAAACACAAAATATAATAAAATGAAGGTTTTACTGATAAGCCCGCAAGGTTCAAACATATATGCCAAAATGAAAGTCGGACTTCCACCTTTGGGGGTTGCCTATTTGGCAGCTGTCATTCGTGAAAAAGGGTATGAAGTAAAAATAATCGACAAAAGCATTGAGCAAAGAAAGCTGACCCCCGTTGATTTTGCCGGTTTTGACCTGATAGGCATTTCTGCCGATACACCCCGCTACCCTGAGGCAGTAGAAATTGCCCGTATGGCCAAAAAAACAGGAAAAATAGTGGTTATGGGCGGTTACCATGTTACTTTTCTCGACAAAGAGGCGTTGGAAACCGGAGTGGTGGACATCATCGTCAGGGGCGAAGCCGAAGAAATTATGGTTAATCTGCTTGATACACTTGAAAACAACGGCGACCTGCATAAGGTAAAGGGAATTTCTTACATAAAAAACGGGGAACTTATCCGGACACCTCCTGCCCCGCCTCCGAATAATCTCGATACCATGCCTTTTCCTGCCCGCGATTTGTTGCCCATGGACAAATACAACAGCCTGATGGCCGGCTTGCCCGTTACAAACCTCATCACCAGTCGCGGATGCCCTTTTAACTGTTATTTCTGCTCGTCTTCAAAATTCGGCGGGCTCAAATGGCGCTACCGTTCCGCAAAATCCATTGTCGACGAAATAGAAATACTATATCATAACTACGGTTACCGTGCTTTTGCCTTCATGGACGACAATTTTACCCTGAGCAAAAGAAGGGTCTTGAACTTTGCCGATGAGTTGGAAAAACGGCACATGGATGATATCATCTGGTGGTGTTTTTCACGGGTAGATATCCTTATCCGTAATGAGGACATGGTAAAACGCATGGCCGAAGCAGGCGCTTTTCAAATTTTTCTCGGATTGGAGAGCTACAACGAAAATACCCTGGACGATTATGGTAAAAATGTGGGTAACAAAGAACAGGATCAGGCCATCAAGTTGCTACACAAATACGGTATCAACATCCATGGCAGCTTTATTGTCGGCGATATTAACGAAACCAAAGAGATGGCAGAACAAACAGCCAAATGGGCACAGAAAGTCAACCCGCGGGTTACACAGTTTTCCATTCTTACCCCCTATCCCGGAACGGCATTGTACCACGATGTGGAACGTGAAGGAAGGTCTTTACATAAAAACTGGGAGTTGTATGATGCGCTGCACGCCACCGTAAAAACCGATGGTATGAACCCTGATGAAGTACAAAAAATGTTGATAAAAGACTACCGGATGGCCTTTCTGAACAAATACAGGCTGTTTCATCCGCGGAAATTTTCGCCGGCTGTAACTCATCGGCTGAATAAATTGAACTCCCGGCAGGGAAGGTTGAAAAATTTGATAAAGCCTATCCGGATTTTTGGAACGTTTTGGATGGAGATGCAACGCACCAAACCCCAAAAATACATGGGTAGAATGACTCGGTAAAACGAAAATGCAAGCCATCATGTAATTCATCTCATTGATAATGAGGATGTATTGAAATTGCAGGAGGAGAGCTACAACCGGTTGACAAACCCATCTATGGAAAACATCAGGGGGAAACGGTTAAAAAAGTGCGACTGTCAATAAAAAAAGAGCCGGTAGAAATGAATAAAATCTATCGGCATTCCAAACCATGACCATATTTTGGATAAAAAATATTTTAAAACACGATATTTCAAAATATTATTATGCTACAAGTCGGTGAGCCAGCACGTATTATGACAGGCGTTTATGGCCTGTATTCTGCTAAAACATAAAAAACGTTAATTGTATTTAAGTATTTGCTTAAATAATGAACTATATCTATATTT
>BTTE01000060.1:0-15726 GCA_036244975.1 bacterium
TTCCAAAACAGGGGCTGAGAAACAGCCTGTTTTTATCGTGTTTATCCCTGCCTGGTGTAAGCCTATCCTCTTTTTCGTTTACTTACCCGCACGACCTCTCTATCCCAAATATCTTTTCAGTATTTTGCACAGTTGATTCATCTTTATCGGTTTATAAATGATGTCGTTAAATCCGGCTTCCATGGCTTCTTTTTTACCGATGTTCAGCGCCAGTCCGGTTTGGGCAATAAGTGGCATATCTCTGTCTTCCTTTCGGATAGCTTCAGCCACTTCCAGGCCGTTCATTTCGGGCATTTGGATGTCAATCAAAGCCAAATCGATTTCATTTTTGTGCTTCCGGTAAAGCTCCAGCGCCTCTCTTCCGTTTTTTGCATATAACATTTTCACACCGGTCTTTTTCAGTACCTCCCGGAAAAAAGTAAAAATTTGTTTGATATCATCGGCAATGAGAAGGGTTTTGCCCTGCCAGACATTTTCAGGCGGAAGCGAAGACTTTTTCTTTTGCTCTGCCGGAAAAGATTCTGGTCTTTTTTCAGGTCTTTTGTAAGGAACTGTGAAAGTAAAAGCGCTTCCTTTTTCGGGTGCGGACTCAAGAGAAACCTGTCCGCCCATAAAAGTTACCAGCCGTTTGACAATGGAAAGTCCCAGACCGGTTCCGCTGAAATTTTGTGTTAAATTTTCTTCTACCTGCGTAAACCGCTCAAAAATAGTATCCTGTTTGTCTTTCGGGATGCCAATGCCGGTATCTTTCACATAAAATTCAAGCATGGGAACAGGTTTTGGTAACAGACGATAGCCCATTTCAATCACTCCCTCAGGCGTAAATTTGGCAGCATTACTCAGCAGGTTGTCCAGAATTTGTTTCAGGCGGACTTTATCGGCGACAATCATATCGGGAGCATCATCCGGAATGTTTAGCAAAACTTTTACCGGCTTGTTTCTCAAATGGTTAGTAAAGATGGCATGTAATTCTCTCAAAAATTCTTTCAACGAAAACTTCTGCTCAAACAGTTTCAGCTCCCCGGCTTCTTCTTTGGATACTTCCAAAATTTCATCGATAATACTAAGCAGTTGTTCGCCGCTGTTGATAACAATAGAGGCGAATTCTTTTCTGTCGCCGGGTGATAAATTTTCATCCTGCAACAGTTCGGCAAAACCGATGATGGAGTTCATGGGGGTTCTGATTTCATGCGACATGTTGGAGAGAAAAGTCATTTTCAGTTTTTCACTTTCTTCTGCTTTTTTTCTCGCCTTGATAAGTTCTTCCATGTATTTTTTCAGATCAAGGTGTGTTTTGATACGCGCAAGCAACTCCTCTTTCTCAAAAGGCTTGGTGAGATAATCAACAGCCCCGGCCTGAAAGCCTTCCACTAAACTTTTTTTATCGGACTCGACGGTAACAAAAATCACCGGGATATTTTTGGTGCGCTTATCGGATTTCAGTATCCTGCAAACTTCTATACCATCAATATCAGGGAGATAAACGTCAAGCAGTATTAAATCGAAAGGGTTAGACTTTGCTTTTTGGAGGGCGAGAGAACCGTTTTCGACAAAAGCAGCTTTGATATCTGACCCGGACAAATATTGGTTAATTAGCTCACGTGCTGAGGTTGAATCATCAACTACAAGGATATGGCATGTTTCGTCGGGCATAGTGTAGGGTTTTTTTCATTTGTTTCAAAGATAGAAAAATCTGGAACGTAAAACAAACTTTTCAAAAGATTTTATTCAAAAATAAATAACCGACAGATTAAAAAAAGTCCGACGGCATAAGTCCCGGTTTTTGGATTCAGCGTTGTTTTGTGTAGGTAAAGAAGGAATGGCCTTTAGCAAACAGCAAATCTTAAAAAATTCCAAAACTCAAGCTGCAAATTTCAAATAAATCACAATATTTCAATAATCAAAAATTTCTTTTATAACTCATCGTGAAACACAAAATCAGATTTGTAAATTTATGCAACTCATAACATTCAAAATATTGGTATTCAAAATATTATAATCAACAACCTGGATTAATGATACAAAATAAGCTGTGGGATAAAAAATGAAAAGCATGTTTATGATAAAATCACCTGTTTGAAATTTAGAAGGTTTGAGTTTATTGGTTATTTGAACCGGAAACTTGTTGCTCTTTTGGAATAACACCATGCCATTAACAAACGCCACTTTTTCAGCATGCTTCTTCTTAATATTAACAATCTGTTGGTAATAAAATTCTGTGTTTTCTTCTTGTAACAGTCTTTGTACGTTTAATTTTGAAAAATAAACTTAATTATGCGATTTTTTCCGGATAATATTGACAATGAAATACAGGCCCGGCTGAATTATAAGCGACTTGCGGTGTTATATCATCCTGACATGGGTGGTAATGAGGATGTTATGCGTGAAATCAACCGTGAATATGAAGTAGTTAAAAAAAGGCTTCGAAAATATCGTGAGGGGCTGAATCATCTTAAAGTTGGTGATGTGGTACTGGTAAACGGAACAGAGTGTGAAGTAACCGCTGTGTTCGAAAAAACTTTTATTGCCCGGGCAAAAGGCAGACACCGGCTGGCTGTTTTTGAAAAAAAATCGGGATACTCCGTTTACGATAAGAAATATAAAGCCAAACTGCCGGAATAGTTTTTTACCTGAATTAACCGCAACTTTCCGCAGAAATAACAGTAAAAAAATACACTTTATAAAAAAGGAAATATGCTGGAGATAGAAGAATTTATGGAACAAGATGAATCAACTATGGTTTTCTCAGGCGATTTAAGTGTTACCCGGACAATTGAACTTCAACAACAGTTATTAAAAGCCTCACCGACGGTTTCGCACGTGCATGTGAAAGTGGTGCAAGTGGAAAGTATGGACCTGAGTTTTTTGCAACTTTTGCTTTCGTGGGCGCAAAGCATGAAACAATCCGGAAAAAAACTTACCTTTGATTTTCTGTTGGACGAAGAATTTACAGGGATTTTTAAAGAATCCGGTTTCCGGACTGCATTCGATGAACTTTAAAAAAAATAGCATGCGAAACAAAACCATACTGTTTGTCGATGATTCAGCAAGCATCAGGGCATTGGTAAAGATGATACTGGAAGAAGACGGCTATAATGTTCTGATGAGTGAAGATGGTCAGGATGCGATGAAATTTTTTGATGGCCGGATAATAGATTTGGTAATAACCGATTTGCACATGCCACGCCTGAATGGTATTGAGTTGATTAAAGAAGTCAGAAAAATTGAGGACTATCGCTTTGTGCCCATTCTTTTTTTAACCACCGAGACGAAACCGGAGTTGAAACAGGAAGCCAAAGCCGCCGGCGCCACAGGTTGGATAACCAAACCTTTTGACAAGAATAAGTTTTTGCAGGTTATCAAAAAAGTCATGAGGTAATGGACGATTTATCTAAAAGCTTTGTCATCGAAGCCAATGAGTTGCTCGAAAGCCTCGAAGAGGCTCTTCTGAAACTGGAAAATCATCCGGATGACCAGGAAGAAATCAACACGGCCTTTCGTGTGATGCATTCACTGAAAGGAACGGGAGCCATGTTTGGTTTCGATGAACTGAGCACTTTTACACACGAAATGGAAAGCCTGTACGACCTCGTACGTTCGGGTAAACGAAAACCGGATAAGGAGCTGATTGACTTCACTTTTAAAAGCATTGACCTGGTCCGGAAGTTGCTGGATAAACCTGATGATGCCGAAACGCTGACCATGAAACAGGCACTTTTGGAAGAACTAAAATCAAAATTTCCTATGGAGGAAACGAATATTTCTTCAAAAGAAAAGGAAACTACTCTCAAAAAATTGAAAACGAAACCAAAGAAAAAGAAGTATCCGGCCACCTGGTACATCCATTTTGAGCCGCACTGTGATATTTTGAAAAATGGTACCCGGCCTTTATATCTGTTGGATGAACTGGCCGAAGCCGGTAAAATAAGGACCTTTTTACATACGAAGAATTTACCCGGATTCGAGCATCTTATCGTTGAAAATGTATATGTTTCCTGGGATATGCTTATTGCAACAGATAAAGAGAAAAGCTTTTTAAAAGATGTTTTCATTTTTGTGGAAGACGCCAGCCTGATTAAAATTGAAAAGCTGTCGGAAAACGATTTGCTGGCCCATCCCGATTTTGAAAATCAGGTGGAAGCTTTAGAATTGGCAAAAAGTATCACACCTGAAAAAATGCATCAACTAACAGCAGCACTTTTTTTTCCTGAAAAAGAGAAAACACCACAACCGGAAGAAGTTGCTGAGAAAGAATCTGCCGAAGAGCCCGAATCCGACCTGAAACCTGCCGGCAAACCGGAAGATGATGATGTTCAGCAGAAAATTTTGCACGAAACCGTCCGGGTGCCTTCTGCAAAATTAGATGAACTGCTTGACATTATCAGTGAACTGGTAACAACACAGGCCCGGCTGCTGCATTACAGCCACCATCACGAAGACCCGGAGTTGGAAGATATTGCCGAAGCTTACGAGAAACTATCGCGACAGCTAAGGGAAAATGCACTGGGCATACGACTGATACCTATTTATACCATTCTGATTCGTTTTAAACGGCTCGTGCGCGACCTGTCATCCCAGATGAACAAAGAAATTACGCTGAAAACGACCGGCACCGAAACCGAGCTGGACAAATCAATCATCGAAAAACTGTACGACCCGTTAATGCACGTTCTGCGCAACAGCATCGACCATGGTATTGAAACGGCCGAAGAAAGGATAAAAACCGGAAAACCGGTCCGCGGACTGATTCATATTGAAACCTCCTATATCGGAGCCTGCGTCCAAATAAAAATTTCGGACGATGGCCGGGGTATGGACGAAGAAGAATTGAAAAAAGCAGCTGTGGAAAAGGGCTTTATCAAACCCGGTGCCGAAATTTCACGAAAAGAACTACTGCAACTGATTTTCCAACCCGGATTTACCACTTCCAAAAAGGTGAGCAATGTCTCCGGCCGGGGCGTGGGTATGAATGTGGTGAAAAAAAATATTGAAGACCTCCGCGGGAGTATTGAACTGGAAACCGAAAAGGACAGGGGTACGACTGTGAAAATCCTTCTGCCGCTGACACTTTCCATTATCGACGGGCTGCTGATTTATGTGGGCAACAGCCGTTACATCATTCCAATGAACAATATAAAACAGGTCTATCAGGTTACCCGCAAAGAGTTGCAAAGCACTTTCAATAATGTCATTACCAAAGAAAAATATCAGATTCCTTTTGTTGACCTCGTGAAAGAGTTTGGCGAGAAGGATATCCATCAGCGTGAAATGTATCTGATTGTGGTAATTTACGGAAAAAGGGAGATGGGTTTTGTGATTAACGCAGTTGCGGGCAAATATCAGGCGGTTATCAAACCGTTGAGCCACATTGTGCAAAAGCAGGGAATTTTCTCGGGTGCTTCTGTCCTTGGCGATGGCGAAATAGCGCTCGTTATCGATACGAATAAAATGATTCACAAATTTATTAACAATTGATAACCATGGAAACGGACACAGCTGACACGGTTGAAAAAAAACAGTACTACATTTTGTTTTCCCTCGCAGGAGAGTCTTTTACCATTAATGTAAAATATGTCCTCAGGGTGCTGGAAGCCACCTCGTTTACAAAAGTTCCGCAGGGACCGTCTTTTCTAAAAGGCATCATTAATTTTAACGGAAATGTTTTGCCGGTGGTGGATACATACCTCAAATTTGGCCTTCCGGCAAAAGAAGATTTCCGAAAATCCCTGATTTTGGTACTGCACCTGAATGTAGAAAAAAAAGAGACCGACCTGGGTATCCTCGTGGATGGTTCGAACGATGTGTTTGAGGTGCACGATGCCGACATTAAACCTTATCCGGCCACCGGGAACAAATACAGGGTGGAATACATTGATGGGGTCATTGAACGAAAGGAGAAGTTTATTTTGATTTTAAATCCGCAAAAGTTGTTTGAAAAAGAGGCTTTCCTTAATGTTGGCAACACAAAATTATCCGAAGACGATAAGGGCGGGGTTAAAAATGAAAAAGATTAAGAATAAATTTATTATGAAAGTATTGATTATTAAATAACCATAACGATGAAAAAATTTAGTTTTCGTGCCAAAATGATTAGCCTGATGGCTGTGATTCTACTGATATTTTTGAGCTTGGCCTACCTTATGCAAGACACCATTAAAACCTCAATATCAGGAACAACAGAGATGTATAACGGCAGCGTTATTACCCAGTACCGGTTGTCAGGTTTAAAAGCAAACCTGTTGTCTAAAGTTCAGATTCCCATACAGGAGTTTAGAAGTACGGGAGTTCCGGAAGCCTCTGTAGCTTATCAACTTAGGACATCTATGAAAGGCATCAGAAATCAATTCCTGAAAATACGTAACGAAGGAAGCTATTCATCTCAGGAACAGGCGCTTCTTGCCAATATGGCTGCCAGCCTTGATAAATTATTCAGTACTGTTGAAAATATTATTGATTTTAAGGGAGATATCAGTAAAAAAGAAGGTCATCTGCATTGGCAAAAGCTTTACTACAGTTTTAACAGGGCAACAGAGAAATTCGAAAATGATTCGGAGGTGTTTTTGTCTGTGCAGATTAAAGGTGATAAATTGTTAGTGGCTCAAATCAAAAAATCACTTTCCACAAGATACCGGCTGAACAATGCTATCCTTATTTTGGGCTTTCTGATTATTCTCATTTTTTCCTTCCTGTTTATAAAAGATATCTCAAAAAAATACCGGATGGTTATCAAGTATCTGGTGAATCTTTCAAAGGGTGATTTGACGGAGGACATTCCGGATATTACGCATGATGAGTTAGGCTGGATTTTGCGACATGTCCGCATTTTACAAGAGAGTCTGAGAAACATAACGGTCGAGATTAACACAGCAGTAGGCAACCTTTCCATTGCGAGTCACGATTTGAGCGCTTCTTCACAAAACATTGCCCAGGGGGCTTCCGAGCAAGCCTCTTCGGTAGAGGAAGTTTCCAGCTCGGTGCAAGAGCTGGCATCCAATATTCATCAGGTAGCCGATAATGCAAAAGCGGCGGAAAATATGGTTGTTAGCCTCTCCGAAACAACATCACTAATGGTAGATGCAGCACAGAAGAGCCAGGAAAAAATGAATGCCATTACAGAGAAAATAGGTATCATTAGCGAAATTGCTTTTCAGACAAATATTCTGGCATTGAATGCTGCCGTGGAAGCTGCCCGTGCAGGAGAACACGGCAGAGGCTTTGGCGTGGTGGCCGTAGAAGTAGGAAAACTGGCCGAAAGAAGTAAAAAGGCTTCTTCCGAGATTGAAAGTCTGATTCATGCCAGCGTCGATGTTATTGGCCATGCCGGAAAAATGATGCTTGAGATGGCTCCGGAAGTTACCAAAACTACCAGTATGGTTAAAAGCATTACGGCAGCCAGCGTTGAACAAAAGCTTGGTGCCGACCAAATTAATGATGCTGTTCAGCAATTTAATGAGATAACGCAACAAAATGCCGCTGCCTCAGAAGAAATTGCTACCAGTGCCGAAGAACTTTCCGCACAAGCTGACCGGTTGACAGAATCACAATCGTTCTTTCAGATGAACAACATGGACAAAATTGCCGGCGCACAAAAAAATACAAAACCCCGCGTGAAGAAAAAAATTCCGCAAACAATTACCTCCGGACAGAAAAGTAAAGAAAAAAATGGAGTGAATATCGATCTCGGAAAGCCCGATAATTTGGATGAAGGATATGAGCGATTTTAGAAATTTTGCACGGACGTAATGAATAAAGACACTTTTAAATCGGAGTATGGTCAATTGAGCGACAGGGATTTCCGGCGGCTTAGTGCCTTTATTTATGAAACTTTCGGGATTTATCTGCCCGAAAAAAAACATTATTTACTCCAAAACAGGTTGCTGCCGCGATTACGAAAGCTGGGGTTTATTTCCTATTCGGCTTATGCCGATTATGTTTTGCAACAGGGAGAACACGGAGAGGAAACATTTGAAATGATAAGTGTTGTTTCTACCAACAAAACGGAATTCTTTCGTGAAAAGGCACATTTCGATACCATGCAGCAAGAACTTCTGCCCTGTTTTTACGAACAAAAGATAAATATCTGGAGCGCCGGGTGTAGCAGTGGTGAAGAGGTTTACAGTCTAACCATGTTACTTGGCGATGAAAAATCAGCCGAAAATATCAGCGACTTTATTGTTTACGGAAACGATATCTCAGGACGTATTCTCGAAAAAGCGGTAAAAGCCGTTTATCCTTACCGGAAGATAGAGTCTATTCCTGAGAAATATCGCCGGAAATACCTGATGCGCAGCAAGAACAGAACCAATGCAACCATTCGTATTGTACCCGAATTGCGTGGAAAGACCAAATTCGTCCGGGAAAACCTTGTAGGCAATCGCGACACCATGCCCCTCGATTTTCAGTTTGTTTTTTGTCGTAATACCTTAATCTATTTCGATAAGGAAACACAGTATAAGGTGGCCAGCCGTCTTGTTGAGCATCTGATTCCCGGTGGCTTCCTGATTCTGGGACATGCCGAGTCGTTGGTAAACCAGATGCCGGAAGGGATTAAATTAATCCATCCAACCATTTACCAAAAAGATATGTAGCCATGAACAAAGAAAAAGACATGCAACAACAAATCAAACAGTTACAGAAAGAAAATAAAATACTCCTGAAACAAATCGGGGCGTTGAACAAAAAACTTGTTGAGTCGGAGGCTTTTAAGAGCCATTTTCTGTCGAATGTTACCAACGAAATTATTAATCCTTTCGCCTCGGTGATGGGGCTTTCGCAGCAAATCATGGAACTGGAAAAGGAAGAAACGGAGAAAGCGGTGGAGATCGCTGCACTCATCTATTCCGAGGCGGCTTCGCTTGATTTTCAGTTACGCAATATTTTTGTGGCAGCACGCCTCGAAGCCGGTGAAGAAAAACCCGAACTCATGGAAATTGACCTGCCCGGTTTGGTAAACGGATTGGCAGATAAAATCAAACATGAAGCCGATCAAAAACAAATCACATTCCGGATAAAATACGAAGAGGGAACAGACAGTTTTGTTTCGGACAGAGAAAAACTGAGCCTTATCCTTATAAACCTGCTGAGTAATGCCGTTAATTTTTCCCCTCCCGGAAAAGTTGTTGATATCAGCGTAGCACGGAACAATGGAAACCTCGTGCTGAAAGTGAAAGACCAGGGTATAGGCATGACAAAAGAAGAAATCAGCCGGATTTTCGACCGCTTCCACAGGGCAAACCCCATGATTCAGTCGCTTAGTCCGGGTAGCGGCCTCGGACTGGCCGTGGTGGAAGGCCTTCTGTTTATCCTGAACGGTAAAATCGAAGTGTATTCGGTTCCGGACAAAGGAACCACGGTGCGCATTTTTATTCCTGAAGAAAATCCGGAAAAAATAGAACTTGATGATGACCTGTTTTTTGATGACGAAAACGAAGAAAGTTTCTAAAATCTATGATGCAACCGCATAGAACATATTATCTTTATCCTTCCAACATCTTTGCCAGTAGAGAGTTGTATTATATTACCACACTTTTGGGCTCTTGTGTGGCGGTTTGTCTTTACGACCGGCGCCAGCAATTTGGCGGGATGAACCATTTTATGTTACCGCTGTGGAACGGAAACGGACTGGCATCGCCGAAGTACGGAAACATAGCAGTCCGGCATCTGTTACAGAAAATGGAAAGTCTCGGAAGTCGCAAAAGCGACATGGTGGCCAAGATTTTTGGTGGCGCCTCGGTGTTGGATATCGACACCAATTTGTTTCATGTGGGCGAACAAAATGCCGGGGTGGCCAAATCCGAACTTATAGCACTGGGAATAAGTATTGTGGCCTCCAGTGTTAAAGGTGACAGGGCAAGAAAGATAATTTTTAATACTTTTACGGGTGAAGTAAGACAAAAATATATTAAAAAAAGAATACTAAAATAATTATGTTCGACAATCAACATCCTATACATGTCCTGTTGGTGGACGATTCCCACATGGTTACCCGCGTGGTTTCACGTATTATTGAAGAGGATGAGGACTTTCAGGTAATAGGTATTGCCAGCGATCCGTATGAGGCTGTGGATATCATGAAAAAGAAACGCCCCGATGTTATTTTGCTGGACATTGAAATGCCACGCATGGACGGGTTGACTTTTTTGCGTAAAATTATGAGCCAGCATCCCATCCCGGTGGTAATATTTTCCGGTGTGGCCAAAAAAAATTCACATAATGCCATTAAAGCGCTGGGATATGGCGCTGTAGCTATTTTGCAAAAGCCGAAGTCGATTACTTCTCCTGATTTTCTGGAGATAAGAGTTCGCTTTATGGAGGCTCTGAAGGGCGCCGCAGCCGCTAAGTCCAGGTTGAGGTTATTGCATCCTTCTTCCAAAAATGATCATCCATACACGGCAGAAGTACTGTTGGAAAAAGAAGCCAAAGCCGGGCAGCAGAAGGCAAGTCGTCAGGTCGTTGTGGTGGGTGCGTCCACCGGTGGAACACAAGCCATCGAATTTCTGATACGAAATTTAAATCCCGGCAGACCCGGAATACTCATTACGCAACACATGCCCGGCGAATTTACAAAAGCTTTTACCGAAAGACTGAACGCTTTTTCGCCCCTGCTGATCAAAGAAGCCGAAGATGGCGAAATAGTCAGAAACAATTGCGTTTACATTAGTAATGGTTTTTACCATTTGCTAATAGAAAAACACGAACGGGAATATGTGGTTCGGCTAAAGGATGGCCCTTTGGTAAACCGTCATAAGCCGTCGGTGGATGTGCTGTTTCGCTCGGCAGCCCGTCATGCCGGAACGCATACCGTTGGAATTTTGATGACAGGTATGGGAAACGATGGCGCCAGGGGATTGTTGGAGATGAAAGAAGCCGGAGCCATGACCATAGCGCAGGACGAAGCCAGCTCGGTGGTATTTGGCATGCCAAAGGCGGCCATCCGCCTTGGTGCAACACAAAATGTGTTTTCTCTGAAAAAGATTTTGGATTACCTGAACGGATATTTATCTGATCATTAAACTCGTAAAACAAATACATGATGATGAAAGCGGATAAGAAAAACAAAATCCTTGTGGTAGATGATATGGCCATCAACCTGGAACTGATTAAAAGTGTCTTTGAACTTGAAAGGAACTTCTCGTTGGTAACGGTTTCAGATGGAAAATCAGCTATCCGCAAAGCAAAAACCAATTATTTCGACCTTATTCTGCTGGACATCATGATGCCTGAAATGGATGGTTATGAAGTGTGTAAAATTCTTAAATCATATCCGACAACAAAAAATATTCCGATTATTTTTCTCACGGCGCTTAACAGCCCGAAAGATATAAAAAAAGCTTTTCAGTACGGGGCAGTCGATTATATCTCAAAGCCTTTTTCGGTTGAGGAACTGACAGCACGTGTTAACCTGCATATTTCATTGAAACGAACTACGGAAGAGTTGATCCAGGCAAAACAGGATGCAGAGGCCGCCGCCGAAGCCAAAGCTGTTTTTCTGGCCAACATGTCGCACGAACTACGTACGCCCATGAACGGTATCATCGGCATGGTGGATATCCTGAAAAGAACAGAGCTTACCGAAGCACAGCACGAATATCTAAGCATTATCGAGTCTTCGGGGGAGAATCTACTGACCATTATCAATGATATTCTTGACCTTTCAAAGATTGAAGCCGGCCACATGGAACTCGAAAGCATCACCTTTTCTTTGAAAGATGAGTTGAGACGTGTTATGAATATCATGCAAATTATCGCCAATCAGAAAAGGCTGCCCATTACCTTAAATATCGGCAAAGATGTACCTGCTTATGTGAAAGGAGACCCGGTACGGCTGAAACAAATTATCATCAACTTAGTGAACAATGCCATTAAATTCACCGAAAAAGGCAGCATTACTGTTTCTGTAGAAAAACAGGGTACAAAAGAGGGAAAAGTACAGTTACTCTTTAAAGTTAACGATACGGGCATCGGTATTTCGCCCGAAGGACAAAAAAAGCTCTTCCAGTCGTTTTCGCAGGTGGATAAATCTACAACACGTAAATATGGCGGAACAGGGCTGGGACTGATGATTAGCAGAAACCTGACACAAATGATGGGAGGCGATATTGGTGTGGAAAGCGTGGAAAGTGTTGGCTCGGTATTTTGGTTTTATGTCTTTCTTGAACTTTCAGATGAGGAGAGTTATAAAAAACAACACCAGGAAGGAAATGGAGTTGATACGGACAATACGCGTGTACACGTGAAGCTGAAAATTCTACTTGCCGAAGACAATAAAATTAACCAAAAAGTGGCCATGTTGCATCTGAATAATCTGGGACATCAGGTGGACATTGCCAACAACGGTAAAGAAGCGGTGGAGAAATTTGAAAACAGCGATTACGATTTAATCTTTATGGACGTGCAAATGCCTGAAATGGATGGTATAGAAGCCTGTAAAAAAATCAGAGAATTGGAAAAGAGTTCCGGTGGTATGAAAAAAATACCTATCATTGCAATGACGGCCAACACATCCGAAGACGAAAGGGAAAAGTATGCGGAAGCGGGCATGGACGATTACGTCAGCAAGCCATTTAAACAAAAAGAATTAATTGCATTATTTAAGAAATTTACTGTATAACAAGATGTTGAGATATGAAACAGTTTGATTTTAACAACAAAAACATTCTCATTGTTGAAGACACAGTGACCAGCAGTCGCTTTTTTGACGCAGCGCTGAGTCGTACCAATGCCAACTTATTTTGGGCCGAAGATGCCGATGATGCTATCAAAATATTTGATGATAAGAAAATTGACCTCATTCTTCTGGATTTAAATCTGCTTACCACGAGTGGTTTTGAAGTTTTAAAATATATCCGGAAAAAAGATAAAAATATTCCGGTTGTGGTTCAGACAGCCTATATTTTGTCCGGCGAAGAAGAAATGAGTTTCAAATTGGGGGCCAGTGATTTTATTGCCAAACCTATTAAACTGAACCGGCTGATGGAGACAGTTATGAAGTTTTTAAATGAAAAGAAAACGGAGGCCTCCGGATAGCTTATCCCTTTTTTGTTTTTTTCACTCACTTTAATCATAATTATTGGTGAATAAACCTTCTCCGGCAGGAATAAGCATTCATCAATATTTCGTTTTGAAACAATTGTCTTTAATCGATTTTTTATCATTATGGAGCAACATCGTCAACTAGCCGTTATTATATTGAACTGGAAGAATGCTTCCGACACCATTGAATGCCTGGACTCTGTTTTAAAAGCTACCAAAAGTATTTCTTCTTTTGTATTTATAGTGGATAATGGTTCCGGGGATAACTCGGTAGAACAAATCCGGTCGTGGCTTAAACAGCAGGAAATTAATTTTTCTCATTTTAAAAGAGAAGGAAAAGGAAAAGAAAACTTTCATTCGGGTTCGGATTATTCCGGCGGGCGTGTGTGTTTATTGGAAAATCATGAAAATTTAGGTTTTGCAAAAGGAAATAATGTGGCAATTAAGTTTACCCTCCATCAGTTTCCTGTTTCCTTCGAAAAGTATCTTTTATTAAATAATGATACCATTGTTCCGCCACAGGGAATTGATCGTCTGCTAAAAGCTGCCGAAATTTATCCGGAATTTCTGGTCTGGACACCTGTTATCGTTTATGCCGATCAAAAAGATAAAGTATGGAATGCTGGTGGCTTTCTGGGACAGTGGGGTGGAAGAAAGTATCTCGCTCATAAAAAGCCTAAAAGCCGGTTGCCCTCTTCCGGAGTCAGGCAGATTACCTTTATTACCGGATGTGCCTTGTTGGTTGACAAAAGTATTTGGGAGAAAAATATTTTTTTTAATGAAGACTTCTTTTTCGGTGAAGAGGATTATTTTTTTTCCATGCAGATGAAAAAACTGAAAATAAAAATGGCCGTTGCTTTCGATGCAGTGATTTATCACAAGATTAGTTCTTCTATTCAACAGGTGTCCCCTAAATCTCTTTTGCCACTTTTATTTATCCATTTCCTTAACCGGACTGTCGATATGAAAAAATGGATGTCTCCCCTGTTTTTTAGAATATGGAGACCCGGGTTTATGCTGCATGCAGCTTTTAACTCCTGGTGGAAACACTGGTATTCATTCTCTACCATGTGGCAATTTACCCGGTTGTTGGAACTACACTCAAGAAATAAAACCAAAGTAACGAAAGAAGATTTTTTTGGAGCCGGAAAGCTGTTTGAAAGCAAAGCAAAATAAATAACCCCGTGTTATGCAACGTCTGAATTTGTGTCAGAAACCTATTGGTGTTTCCAAACGGTTAGAAAATACAAGTCTTTCCCAGGTTTATTAAACAGATAATCTACCTTTGAAAAAGTTTACCGAACAAAATATTTTGTCATGGATTCCATTGAAAAGATTCATCATAAAAAAGAATCAGAAAGTTATTTTGACAGCATCAATAGTACCCTTATTGATCAACTGCCTGAGAATCCGGGAGATATTTTGGACGTGGGTTGTGCAACAGGGAAGCTGGGAGAAGAAATTATTCAAATTAAAAATCCCGGTTCTTATGTTGGAATCGAAGTGGTTGGCACAGTGGCAGAAGAGGCAAAAAAAAGATTAACCTATGTCTATGTAGGACAGGCAGAAGAATGGATGCCTAAATTGAAAAGTAAGTCTTTCGACTGGGTAATTCTTGCCGATTCATTGGAACATACCGTTGACCCGTGGACTATCTTAGAGGAGGTAAACAGGCTATTAAAAAAAGAAGGACATATTTTAATCAGTCTTCCCAACGTCAGGAATCTTGGTGTAATTACGGAATTGTTGGTAAATGGCACCTGGAATTACCGTGATTTTGGCATTATGGACCGGGGACATCTACGGTTTTTCACAAAAAAAACCATATTGAAAATGCTGGACAACTATGGGTTTATTGTTAAGAAAGTTTACTCAAATCCTCGTAACCGCTGGAAAAAACTCAGAGGCATGTTTATCTCCCGGATAATTTCTCTGGGGTTAGGACAGCCGTCGGCGTATGAAGAATTTATTACGGTACAGTGGATTATCGTTGCTGAAAAAATAAAAAACATAAACGAAAGGGAAATTTGAATTTAAATTGTTAAACGATTTACACAAAAACAGCTGTGTTAAAAAATACTTTGGTAAACTTTCTTTACACGAGCTGTATATTCATGAGAAACCTTCAAAAAATAAGCCAGCGGGAGGTAAAGAACCATAATGACCAACGAACGCAAAATAATATCTGTTACTACATTTTTCTGAACTGGTACAAAAATAACGACGAGGTAAACCAACCCCCCAAGAATAAGAATTTTCAGGTTGTTTATCCGGAACGGAAACATTTTCATTTTGGCGCGGATATATAAAATTTGCAGCGTAACGATAAAAATTTGTGATAGAAATGTAGCGAGAGCCGCACCGGTAATCCCCAAAGGCGGAATCAATAAATAATTGGTTACCACAACCATAAAAAGAAATAGCAGGTTGAACCAAAGCAAAGCTTTGAAATATGGAGAATATTGCAACACAAAAGCATTAACTCCGGTGGATGATCCGAGAAGTTTGGCTAACGCGATAAAAAGCAACACATATTTACCATTTTCATATTGGGGAGGCAGGATACTGAAAATATTATCAGCATTAAGCCATATTCCTAAAAAAATTAATGTACTAATAAGGCTCAGGTTAGTAGAAGATTCCTGATAAATTTCTTTTATCTTTTGAAGATTATTTTTTGAAAAGTTTTCTGAA
>BTTE01000061.1:0-15616 GCA_036244975.1 bacterium
CGTTCACAACTTTCAGCCGGTTTCTTCCAAAACAACTCAAAGCCCAGGTCCAGCGAAGAAGCAGCAATAATGACAAATGTGAGAATGAGCAATTTGAGCAACATGGCTTATAATTTTTTTGATTTATACCTTTTTCTTATCCACAGCAGGAGTGGCCTTTATTTCCATAGGTCTTTTTGTTTTCCTTTGCCATATTTGGAATCAGACCGCCAAAAAGTCCGCGATTACGTTTGGCAGGTAATTTCTGAAAATTGAATGAAGCCTTTGACAAGGCTTCTCTGAGAGAGTCTGGAGATGCCAGTTGCGGGTAGTAATCAACATCCACGAAATCCAGTCCCAAATGCAGACTTTCAACTCCTTCTAATCCGTTCAATTCTTGCAGGACGTTGTTTTCGTATTCTCCGGAAATAATCTTTTCCGATTGAAATCGTGCCGTATTCAGATAATTTTTCATAGCTTTTA
Source organism: bacterium (assembly GCA_036244975.1). GTDB lineage: Bacteria > Bacteroidota > Bacteroidia > Bacteroidales > F082 > Sulfidibacterium. The sequence goes on from BTTE01000061.1 coordinate 463, forward strand.
ATTTTCTACAAACATAGTAGCAAACAGTATCTTAGGCGTTACACAATTATGGAAAAGACTTATATGTTTTTTAGATTTGGTGGAAGTGATAACAACAGAAAAAGGCAGGAGATATTCCCGAAAAATGGAAGGGTATAAAAATAAAAAGAGCTTGCTCCAAAACGATATTCTGTTTCAAAGTAAGCTCCTTTCGGAAATCGGGGACAAGATTTTACAAAGATGCGACCACCCGCTCCAGTTTTTCGCTAATTTCCAATGCAATACTCTTCATCTCTGCATTATCGACTTCCGCCATCGCAACAACAGGATTGATAGAGCTCACCTCCACTTCATCCCCGTTTTTCTGAACGACAAGGTTACAGGGAAGCATCGTTCCGATTTTGTCATCGGCCGTTAGGGACTTTAAAGCGTAAGGCGGGTTGCAAGCTTCCAAAACCATGTATTTTCTGAAATCCACGTTTAACTTTTCTTTTAATGTTTTTTGAAAATCAATTTCGGCAATCACACCAAAGCCTTCTTCTTTCAATGCTTTTTTTGTGCGATCAATGGCTTCTTCAAAAGAAGCGCCAACTAATGTTTTAGTGAAATAATAACTCATGTCTTTATTTTTTTATGACGATTAATACTTTTGAATCATGCTACAAAATTAATATATATTGGAAGTTACATGTTACATAATTATGGCAAAAACTTATATATTTTCAAAATTAGTTTTTTAAAGTAACCTGCTGTTATTGAATGATAACAGCCTTTGCCGGGATAGTAAAATGGCAAGCCCGTCCCTTTTCAAAAAGAGACGGGCCCTCTAATCTCTTTGGGGTTAGATGAGTGCCAGCAGGCCACTGTTATACAATTTTAGGAAAAAGTTATAGAATTTTTGTATAAAGGAAAAGCATGATAACTCCGGCATAGGTGACTAAGCGAAAGAATTACAGCTGTTAACAGCAATATCATCTTTCTTTTCGGGGTTCGATTCCTTTAAAGATTTTGAAGTTTCCCAACTTAGTCTTCTGGGCAAAATACATGAGTGAAATCCTGATAACCCCCAAGCCATAAGCAACGCTGCGACTAAAGTTTATGGAGGAGCCTTCTTCGAAATACTTGGTAGGGCACGTTATTTCCGCTACTTCCCATCCGGCATAAAATATCTGCGCCAGCATTTGGTTATCAAAAACAAAATCATCGGAACAGTTATTGTAACGGATGCTCTTCAGAACACGAGTCGAAAAAGCACGGTAACCGGTGTGATACTCCGAAAGTTTTTGGTTCATCACCAGATTCTGGAAAAACGTAAGCCCTCTGTTGGCCACATATTTATACCAGGGCATCCCTCCTTTTAAAGCGCCTTTCCCCAATATTCGCGAGCCTATCACCACGTCATATACGCCATTGGCAATTAAATAGCACATGGAATGAATAAGCTTGGGGGTGTATTGGTAATCGGGGTGTAACATCACAACCATATCAGCGCCAAGCGACAAAGCTTTGTTATAACAGGTTTTTTGATTTCCGCCATAACCTTTGTTTTTCTCATGTTCGATAATATGGCGGATACCCAGTTCAGTAGCAACCTGCAGGGTTTTATCATTACTGTGGTCGTCCACCAAAATCACATTGTCCACAACATCAAAGGGTATCTCCTTATAGGTCTGTTCCAAAGTCTGTGCAGCATTGTATGCGGGCAGTACAACAATAACTTTTTTTTCGTTAATCATTTATGTCGGGTTTGATTTTAGTTTTTAATTCCGGATTTCGTTTGAAAAAGTCAAATCCGTTTTTTTCATAAAGCAAACGAAAAGCGGGATATCGTTTTTGAAATGCCTTTTTTGAGGTAAGTTTCGTCACCACATACACAGGTTTGGAAACATTTCCGTTTAACTGCATTTGCGGACTGACAGCCGGTAAAGTTTCCGGAGGCTTTTTGCGAAAATAGAAATACTGTGCATAACTTTTAAATCCCCACACATCAACATAGGCATTCTCTCCGGCATGTTCGGCATAAAAATCAATGGCAGCATTTTGCGAGTAGCCTTCCACCTTCGGGGTAATGATAAACACGGAAAGTGTGGTAAAAACCAGAGAAGTAATAAAGATCCCGATGACCATCTTTTGAATATTTTTCCAAAAGAAAAAGAGTGAAATCAGTATTCCTGCCAGCAAAAAGACTCCCAGCAAAAATTCAAACCCCGACCAGTGAACATTTGCCTGAAGATTGCCTATGGCAAAAGGATCGTGAATCCAGCCTTTGGCAATAATCCGGTCCTTGTAGTGAATGAACAGTTGTAATACTATGAATACCAAGCCTTCAACAGCCGCGGTGGCTATCAGCGTAACTTTGAGCCAGGAAGGGAATCTCAGCTCTCCTTTTATCATCCTGACAATGATATAAGTTGCAAAAAAGGTAATGGGAAAGTAGCAAAAAGAAGAGTAATGCACAATTTTGGTTTTCACAATGGTAAACAGAATGAGTACCACCCAGAAACTTATCATCATCCAGTAACGGAAAATCGTTTGCTTATCCGTTTTGTCACGAAATTTTCTGAAAGCAGGAAGCATGAACACCGAAGCGGGAAAAACACCAAAAAAGAGGACGACAAAATGATAAAGGAGAAAGCCGCCATGGCCTGCATCTTGCCGTGAAAACAGGCGAATCTGATATTGAATAAAATCCATAATCAGGGAGGCTCTTCCATCGACAATTTGAAGAATAAACCAGAATCCCCCCACTATCAACAGGGTAAAACCATAAATCAGCAGGAAACGCCAGCGAAAGATCTTCTTCCGCGACCCACGCAAAATAAACCAAATCGTGAGCGAAAGTAGCAAAACAAGCAGTCCCACCGGCCCTTTGGTCATAACGGCCAGCCCTATAAAAGCTGACGACAGAAAAATATACAGATACTCTTTCCTGTTTTTACGGGATTCGAGATACAAAACTATGAAGTAAATTCCGAGAAAAATAAACAGGTTGAACCAGGGGTCGATAATTCCGGAACGGAAATAGAGCTGTGGCAAAATAGAACCGGCATATACCAATACCCATATAAGGCCGAAACGGCGGCTGAACAACTTTTCGCCTATCAAATACAACACCATGAGCGTAACCACACCGGCCATGGCATCGGGAAAACGAGCGGCAAATTCGTTCACACCAAATAGTTTCATCGAAAGCACCTGCATCCAGATAAAAAGAGGCGGTTTTTCCCAAAAGAGATGATAATTGATTTGAACTGTCAGAAAATCATGCGTCTGAAGCATTTCACGAGCCGATTCCGCAAAATTAATTTCGTCCCAGTCGAATAAATGTACTCCTCCGAGAAATGGCACAAACAAAATACCGGCAGCGAGAGCAATAAATAAAAGATCGATATACTTTCGTTTCATACTTTATTTTTATGAGACAAACGATACAATATGGGATGATTATAAAGGCCCCGAAAATAACGGTTAAAATAATAAACGGTTAAAAACATGACGACAGCTCCCGTGAGCGAACCAGCCAGTATGTCCACCATAAAGTGCTGGGAAAGATAAATTCGCGAATAAGCCGTTAGCAACGCTATTACCAACCACAAAAACTTCAATGTCCGGTTTTTCGTTATGGAAATCAGCATCACAAAAATACCAAAGGCTGTGGCTGCATGTCCGGAAGGAAAGCTGTTATAGGAATACATGGCAACATCCGGGATAAGATGTAACACGTGGACGCCTTTAAAATAAGCAACGGGGCGTAAAGCATGTGGGAAAATCAAGTGTTTAGTCCCCTGCACCAACAGAGTAATCAGAAGGTTACCTGTAAGAAAAATAACTGCATACCGGATTTTGATAAGCAAAAATACCAAGAATAATACCAAGACCATCCATCCGTTTCCAAGGAAAGTAACATACTTAAAAAAAATATCAAAAAAACCAGTGTGCCATTGGTTTATGATGAGATGTAAGTCTGCTTTGGAATAAGAAATCACCAAAAAAACGCCCGTTACGAAAAGGACGAGATACGCACTTAATACAAAGGTATTTACCTTGAAAAAACTTTTCATAAAGAAGAAAATATTTTTTAAAACGATTTAAAATTCCGGATAAAGCCTGCGAATACGCCGGAATTTTCAATTTGCAAAATTAGGCATTTTTGGAGCACGGCAAAACCCGGCGCAGAAAGGAAAAGAAAAGGGTATGGAGCAGACAAACCGGCTTATTATACCAACAATGACCCTGAATTGGCGATATAAATTGTTTCTTTTTACCTTTCTTATTGTTATAAAATCTTTCAATAACTTAGGCTATTCAAAGATTTTCTGCCGCAATAAAGATAAAAACAATTCAATTTATTTATCGGCAATTTAGAATCATAATTGGTATTATTTTCCCACCTGGTCAAGTGTTTTCCGGTTATGTTTCTGCATTCTTTTGTATATCGTAGGGCTCATACCAATGATTTTTTTAAACTGGTTGGAAAGATGCTGTACACTGCTGTATCCTGTCTGCCAGGCGATTTCGGAAAGGGTAAGCTCATCATAAACCAACAACTCTTTTACCTTTTCGATGCGCTGCAGAATGATATATTTCTCAATGGTTGTCCCCACTACGGAAGAAAAAAGATTGCTAAGATAGGAATATTCGAGCCTTAAGGTACGGGACAGATGCTCAGAGAAATTGATATATTCGTCAACCTCCTTACCATGATGGGTGTTCCGGATAATTTCCGTTTTCATCTGCTCAACCAATTGACTTTTCCTGTCATCGATAAGCTCAAAGCCAAGGTGTCGCAGGTGTCGGTTTAGTTTCTCAAGGGTTGCCACATTCGGCTCGGAGTCAATTATGGCTTCTCCGAGCATCACGGAAACCGGTTTTAAATCCAGCTTTTTTAGTTCACTTTTCACAGCCATAACACATCGGTTACAAACCATATTTTTGATAAACAGCTTCTTTAATTTGATTTCTGCCATTTTAATCACTTTTTAAATTAAAAGGTAAAAGTATGAAAAATCCCTGGTCAGAGGACAACGAAAATAAAAGCTGCGAATAAACCGGTTCCATCAGTTTTAAAAGTATGGATGTATATCAGAAGAAATTATCAGGAAACAAGATAGTCCACCGCTGCCACCTTTTCCACCGTATCTTTTATTCGGTCGAGAATCCTGACATGGCCGGGATGCAAACGGTAAGCATCCAGTCCGGCTTCATCGTTAAAATCTGCGATGAGTACGAGATCGTACGCCGATGGTTTTTTGCTAATATTTAACCCTACCTCTACGGCTTTCAACGGTTCGACAGACAACACAAGCGCTTCAAGAAGCTGTTTAATTTCCGTGGATATCATTTCAACGTTTTGGTCATCGTTGAATTTCATCATAACAACATGTCTTAACATCATTTCTTTTTTTTACTTTTTTTAACAAAAAATCCGGTCAGTCTTTTACCGGAAATACTGTGCTCCTCCATTCCCTCCGACCCCAGCAGATAGGATATGGGAGCTAGTTCGGGGAGATTCTCTCCCAAAACGCGAAAAACCGCAGCCACGGGAACGGCAATAAACATTCCCGGCAATCCCCAGATAAATCCCCCGAAAGTGATAGCAAGGATGATCATAAAAGGGTTAATGCTTACATGGGATCCCACAATATTGGGAGTCAGGATATTGTTTTCAATAAATTGTACTATAATAAATTGAATAACAACAAGAAAAGCATATTGCGGAGAATTCATGGTAAAAATAGCAATAAAAAGCGGGAACATATAGCCGATAATAGTTCCATAGTAGGGTATAAAATTCATTATTGCCGCCAATACGCCGAGCAGTAAGGCGTGTTTCATACCAATAATAATAAAACCCGTACTGTTTAAAACCACCAGTATGGATACTACAATAAAAACACCGGTCATATAATTTACCACGAGCTGATTCACCTCATCAAGAATTTTCCGCGCAATGGTATGCTTTTTTGCGGGAACAATCATGAGTATAAAGTTATGAAATTTATTACGATAGAAAAGCAGGAAGAAAATATAGACAGGCATAATCCCCACGGTAAAAACCGTTTGAAATGTGGATCCGAATGTATTTTTAAAATTGTTTCCGCTAAAACTCAGCAGGTTTCCCGCAAAAAGCTTAAACTGTTCTTTCAACTGAGGTGTTTCAACGCCGGTCAATTGCGTTAAATATTTAAAAATCGAATTGATATTTCTTGATGCCGTGATTTTCAATCCCGGAAGGTCTTCGATGAAAAGTCCCATCTGCTTATAAATAAAAAACACCACACCGGTAACAACCAAAATCCCCATAAGAATACTGATGATGTTGGCAAGGATTCGCGGAATCCTGTGTTTTTCGAGAAAGTTTGCGATGGGGTAGAGCAAGTAAGCAAAAAGGCCACCTAACGTAATAGGATATAGATAATTACGAAACTCTGTAAGTATGAAGTAAGTAAGCCATAGAAACAAAAGGACTATCGTAACCCGGAGAATAAGCGGAAGTTTCAGTTTGTCTTTCATAGGCCAATCAAATGCCAAAAATAAGCATAATTATTTTTCATCCGGAAACTCTTTTAGCCTTAAAAAAATTGGAATTCGTCAAGAAATTGTCATCCCGTAATGCTTTAATAAAGCAGAGCAAGTCTTTTTTCTCACCGGATATTAACCTGACACCGCCGTCGTTAATGTGATACATTATAAGGATTCCCCTGAGACGGGTCATGAGTCCGCTTGAATACAAATCAATCACCTGTTGCAGTGTTTTAAAGTGCCCTTATACATGTAAGAGCCGGTCAGCAGCAAATATTTCCCTGTAAAGTAAAATTCTGAATTCTCAAATGGCAAGCTATTCTTAATTATTGTTAAAATTTTGTAAACTCATTTTTAGTGATTATTTTCAATGCCTGACCGTGGCCTGAGGCTTTCATCCCGCCCTTGAAACAACCGCCCGAAGCTTCTTCGGATTTACTTTGCGAGCCACTTAAAATCGGGGAATTAAACTCCCCGTGTTCAATAAAGATGGACTTGCAATCCCACACCAGTGAGGTGAGTATGAATGGTGAATTAGTAAAGCTGAAAGAGAACGTTTATTCACCTATTCACCAAAAAACACCAAACTCTGACATACAATTCCATTAGATATGTCAGAAGCAACTACCCTGCCATGATTTTATTTTTTACATTTGCCGGCTAAAGCAAAAATGAAAATGCGGTTTAAAGTCGGTGATAAAATCAGATTTCTAAATGAAACAGGGGGTGGGATGATTACCGCATTAATAGACAACAAGTTAGTAAAAGTTGAAACTGAAGATGGATTTGAGATACCCGTTCTCAGCAAAGATTTAATACCTGATTTCCGCAAACAAGAGGCAGAACAAATAATTCTTTCTTCAGGCATTCCGCCGAAAGAAAATCTTCCAAAAAAGGAAGAATTTACGGTTGAAGTAAATAACATAAGCGAAATCAACCCCTGGGGACGGACAAAGGAAGAAGAAGGATTTTATCTGCTTTTTGAGCCACACGAATTACAATGGATACTTACGGGAAACCTTGATGTAGTACTCGCCAACCATACCCCTTTCGATATACTTTATAACCTTTTCCTAAAGCAAAACGACAATATGCAGGGGGTAGATTACGGTTCCGTTCCCCCAAACTCAAAAATCATTCTGGCAACTATCACGCGGGATGAAATTACCCGTTGGCTACATGGTATTATACAAATTCTAATCCATAAGACCATGCCCGAAAAAGTATTTTTCCCCATCCATTCCTTTATTGACATCCGGGAAAACCGGTTTTTTAAAGAAGGCAGTTACCAGACCAACACCCTCACCAACGGAAAAGCCATTATTTCGGTCATTGCCTTGCGGTCAACTTTCCGCGAAGCAGTGGAAAACGCTGTGCAACAAAAATTTGACACCGAACCTGAAAAGACGAAAACCGCCGTTAAATGCGAAATTCCTTTCATTGAAAAATTTCGTACTGATATTGGCGAGGCTGTTGTCGATTTACATATTGGCAAAATAGTTGATAATATTACCGGCCTGGAAAGTCGCGATATGTTTCAGTTGCAAATGAATTATTTCAAAAAAGCACTGGAAAGTGCCATTGCCGAAGGTTATCACAAAATTACTTTCATTCACGGTGTGGGAAACGGAATATTAAAAAATGCTATTATTAAAGAATTAGAAGATTATGAACATCTGGAAGGTTCTATGGCCTCTATCATCAAATTTGGTGTAGGAGCACTGGACGTATCCATAGATAAAAATAAAAAATAAAAATTAATTTAAATAATATGAAAAAGTTATCCGACATATTTTTCTCCATGCAAAGTATGGGTGTTTTAATTCTAATTTTCGTCTTTAGCATCGGAGCAGCTACCTTTATCGAAAACGATTTTGGCAGTACCGCAGCCCTGGCTTTGATTTACGACGCTACCTGGTTTGATATTTTGCTCGGTTTGCTGGCAGCAAATCTGATCGCTAACATTTTCCGGTATCATCTGTACCGCAGGAAAAAATTTACGATATTTATTTTCCATTTCGCTTTTCTGATTATTCTTTTGGGTGCAGCTATCACCCGTTTTGTAAGTTTTGAAGGTATGTTGCATCTGCGTGAAGGGGAAACCTCTGACGCCATACTTTCCGACCAAACCTATGTACAGGTCAGTGCCGCAACTGATAACACTTCCGTAGAAGCAAAAAAACGCGTACTGCTTTCAGATATCACCCCCGACGCTTACCACCAAAATTTGAGGGTAGGTGACAAACGCATTGAATTAAAAGCAGTTAAATTTATTCCCAATGCCCGTGAAGCAATCTCCGAAGGGCAAACCGAAGCCCCTGTAATCACTTTGGTTATCTCTACCAATATCAGGGGACGGACAAGTCTTTATCTTAAAAACGGCGATAAACAACAGATTGAGAATTATGTAATAAAATTTGGAGAAGTAAATGACCCCAAGGCGGTGAATATTTCCTTAAAGGGGGACTCGCTTTTCATCACGGCTCCCGATTCGCTTCACATCACTTCCATGAAGGGTGGTGGACCATCCGAGACGCTGGCTCCCGGGAAGCCCTATCAATTTGTAAAAGGAAAATTATACAGCGAAAACGGACTGAATATAGTATTGACCAATCTTTATGCTCATGGCAAAATAGATTACGTCCACGATAAGAACAAAAATGCCAATTTGATGGACGCTCTGTTTGTGAAAGCCACGTCGGGAGGCCAGTCAAAAGAGATTATGCTCAGAGGTGGAAAAGGTTATCATGGGGAGGAAAACTCTTTTACGCTTAACGGGGTCAAGTTAAAAATGAAATATGGCTCCCTTGAGATAAAATTACCTTTTTCCATCAAACTGAAAAAATTTGAGCTAACGCGTTATCCGGGTTCCATGAGCCCTTCGAGTTATGCCAGTCGTGTGGTTATTATTGATAAAGCAAAAAATCTGAATATGCCTTACCATATCTATATGAACCATGTTTTAAATTACAGAGGATACCGGTTTTTCCAATCTTCTTACGATAAGGACGAGCACGGTAGCATTCTTATGGTAAACCATGACTATTGGGGAACTCTTTTTACGTATGCAGGTTACCTTCTGATGGCTTTGGGTATGCTCCTGTCACTACTGAACGCTAACAGTTATTTTTCTTCCCTGGGAAGATATTTGAAGAAAGCCTCGGCAACAGCCAAAGCAATTCTCCTTATCTTATTTTTCATAACCACTTTTTCAACAGTCGGATATGCCCGGACCGGGAATTTTAATTTTGATAAGATTCCGGTAATAAATAAAACAGAGGCTAATCAATTCGGTCATCTTTTGGTACAATCCAACGACGGCAGAATAAAGCCGGTGAGCACGTTGGCAAGTGAAATACTGAGAAAACTCACATGGAAAAACAGTTTCCACGGTCAGACTCCCGACCAGGTTTTGCTGGGAATGATTAGCAACCCAATGTACTGGCAAAAGGTTCCCATGATTAAAATATCCAGTAAAAGACTGGCTAATATTATTGGTGTAAAAGGGAAATATGCCTCCTATTTTGACTTTATCGATGTAAAAAATAATACGTACAAGCTTCAAAAATATGTTACGGATGTTTATGCAGAAAGTCCTTCACAAAGAGACATGTTCGATAAGGAAATTATGAAAGTTGACGAACGTATGAACATTGCCTACATGGTTTATACAGGACAATTTCTTAAAATGATACCCGATTCAAAAAACCCGCTTCATGCGTGGTACTCACCGGCATCGAAGACCGATAGCTTGTCAGGACAGGATTCGCTGATGGTTGCCAGTATTATCCCGCAATATTTACAGGCGCTGACAAAGGGGGAAACGAAACTGGCCCATGAACTGTTGACAGGTTTTGCCTCATACCAAAGGAAATACGGTGACGCACTGGTTCCTCCGCAGAAAAAAATCGATGCCGAAATCCTTTACAACCACTGGATGATTTTCTTTCGGCTCGCCATAGCGTATGGGTTTATAGGCCTGATTATGATTATCCTGACATTTGTCGCCATTTTTAAAGACAACAAAACGCTCCGGATAATTTTGAATTCCTTTGTGGGCATCATTTTTATCGGGTTTTTATTACAGACCTTCGGGATTGGACTTCGCTGGTATATTGCGGGACATGCCCCGTGGAGCAATGGTTATGAGTCCATGATTTACATTGGCTGGGTAACTGTGATAGCGGGTTTGCTGTTTTCAAGACGGTCGAAAATGACAATAGCCGTCACTACTTTACTGGCTTCCATCATTCTGTTCGTGGCACACTTAAGCTGGATGGATCCGGAAATTACCAACCTCGTACCCGTATTGAAATCCTACTGGCTGACCATTCACGTTTCCGTGATTACGTCGAGCTACGGATTCCTGGCTTTGGGTGCTCTGTTGGGCTTTTTCAACCTACTATTAATGATTATGAAAACACCCAAAAATCATTTGATTATGGTCAAGCACATTAAAGAGCTGACCGCGATCAATAAACGAACACTCATTGTCGGCTTGTATATGCTTGCTATCGGGAATTTTATCGGCGGGGTATGGGCTAGCGAAACTTGGGGACGCTATTGGGGATGGGATCCCAAAGAGACCTGGACATTGGTCAGTATATTGGTTTATAGTTTTATCGTACACATGCGATTTATTCCCGGGTTGAAATCCAGATTTGCTTTTAATCTTGCTTCCGTAATCGGCTTTTTCTCCATTTTAATGACCTATTTCGGAGTAAATTACTATCTAACGGGATTGCATTCTTACGCCAGTGGTGCTTCTGTTCCCATTCCCAATTTTATTTATTATATACTCGGTATTATAACCTTAACGGTAATCTTAGCATACAATAGCGAGTCGCGGCTTAAAGAGTTGAAAAAATAAAATACACGCTGATTAACGTGAGTTCTCAACCTGAGAGCTCACGTTAATCAGCGTATTTTGCATGAAATAAATGATAATTGTATGCGGGTTGGAATAATGGAGGGATATGCCGGAAGAGATATTTGACGATTAAGTCTTCACAAAAGCCATTATTCTTTCTTCGACACAGCCTTCAGGGCAATGCGATCCACCCATGATGGTGCAATGAGCTTAAGCCATAACCCGACTTTGGCTTTGGCCGTCATTACCAGTTCCCGCCTTCTGCCGGCAATAGCGGGCATCATAAGATCAACACATTTTCCGACCGGCATGGCTCCGGCTTCATTCAACGGACTTTTGCCCAACGGTTTTCCATCGCTTCCCAGGGCGTGTGCGCGCACCCTGGTGGAGACAAATCCCGGATAAATCATGGTTACACTCACACCGGTGTCTTTCAATTCGATGCGCAACGTGTCGAAAAATCCGGCCATGGCATGTTTGCTCGCGGCATAACCACTTCGCGTGGGAACACCGGTTTTTCCCGTAAGGCTGGAAACGCCCACCAAACGACCTTTGGTTTTCTTCAGATAAGGCAACGCATAAAACGTGCAATACAAACTCCCGAAATAGTTTACCTGCATAATCTGTTCAAACGGCGTCAAATCGGTAAACTCCTCAAAATAAGCCCACATGGTTATCCCGGCATTATTTACGAGAACATCGATTTTTCCATATTTATCAACTGTTTTTTCGATGAAGGTTTTGCAATCTTCTTTGTCAGAAACATCCACGGGAATGGCGAAGGCACGACTGCCCTTTTGCCGGCACACTTCAACCACAGCCTTCAGTTTCTTCATATTCCGTGCGCCGAGGGCCAGCGAGGCGCCCGCTTCTGCCATCCGAAAAGCTAACTCCTTCCCTATTCCTGAAGAAGCGCCGGTGATAACGACCACCTTATTTTCAAACGAATATTTTGCCATGGATTCAATAGTTTTTTTGCGAATGTAAAAAAATCATAGCAGACGGGCAAAAAGTTCCCGGCCACAAATGCAAAGAATGCTTAATTTTGAGAAAAAATTGCAGCCCATGACAAAAGTATTGGTCGTTGATGACGAAAGCAGCATCCGCCGGACATTGAAAGAGATTCTGGAATTTGAAAAATACGAAGTAGATTTGGCCGCCAACGGCATGGATGGCCTGGGACTTGCCAAAGCCACGGCTTATGATGCCATTCTGCTGGACATAAAAATGCCCGAAATGGATGGTCTGGAAGTGCTGACAGCCCTTCAGCAGTTCACCGATTGTCCGGTCATTATGATTTCAGGCCACGGAACCATTGAAACGGCGGTGGAAGCCATCAAAAAAGGCGCATACGATTTCATCGTGAAACCCCCCGACCTGAACCGGCTGCTCATCACACTGCGCAATGCCATTGACAAAAAAGATTTGGTGAACCAGACAAAAACACTGAGAAAGGAGATTGAGAAGAAGTATGAAATCGTGGGTACCTCACCTGCCATGGTCCAACTGAAAGAGATGATTGCCCGCGTGGCACCAACCAATGCACGGGTACTTATTGAAGGCGAAAACGGTACCGGCAAGGAGCTGGTGGCCCGGCAGATTCACAAACAAAGCAACCGGCAGAAATCACCTTTTGTTGAGGTCAACTGCGCCGCTATTCCTTCCGAACTGATTGAAAGTCAGCTTTTCGGACATGAGAAAGGTTCTTTTACTTCGGCTGTAAAACAACGACGCGGCGATTTTGAGCTGGCTCATGGCGGAACATTGTTTCTCGATGAAATCGGGGACATGAGTCTGTCAGCTCAAGCCAAAGTTTTACGGGCTTTACAAGAGAATACGATTACACGTGTTGGCGGAGAGAAAGAAATTACGGTTGATGTTCGCGTATTGGCCGCTTCCAACAAAGACCTGCCCGGAGAAATCAAAAAAAGAAACTTTCGTGAAGATCTTTATCACCGGCTGAGTGTTATCGTCATACAGGTGCCGCCGCTGCGCAACCGGTTAGACGACATTCCGTTGCTTGTGGAACATTTTATCAATGAATTGACCCGGGAACAGGGGAAGCCGGCAAAAAAAATTACCGATGTCGCACTGAAAATGCTACAAACTTTTCACTGGAGCGGCAATGTGCGGGAGCTGCACAATGTAGTGGAACGGTTGCTCATCCTATGCGAAAACGAAATCACCGAAAAAGATATTGAGACTTTCGTAAAGCCATTGATGCTGTAAGAATGTGCTCCCGGCTCGTCCTGAGTTTTTTTGTAAATCTGTTCCGGAATAAAACACATCCGGTATAGCTTTTTCGTCGTTGGCATAAAAATTGCTGATGGAAACAGTGGCAACTGAACAATTTTATTATTTTTGCATCCCGTTTGGGGAATGTTCTTTGACATGAGGGGCTGACTGGTTTTGACAGCATTTGAACGGATAGGTAAGCATGCCGGGCAAGGTAACACAACCCGTAAAACCGCGTTACACACTATTTTATTTGGCGAACCTAATTACGCTCTCGCAGCCTGATCGAAGTTATAGTAGATCGGGCTTCATCCTCCGTCGAAGTTACGGGGGACGAGACGGCTCGCAGGTGGAGATGTCTGATTCCGGCCTGGTAACGAGTCGCAAGCAAGTTCAGACTAATTTTGGTTTCGCCTCACGGCCAAAATGAAATTTTAGAGGCTAAAGAAATATTTTGGGTGTTTGTCCCCGTGTATTTCCCGACAATCAATGACAAACTAAGCATGTAGAAATCATATTGGTTCCATGTTTGGACGAGGGTTCGAATCCCTCCAGCTCCACAAAAAGAATGATGAATGAAAGAATGATGAATGAAAGAATGATGAATGAAAGAATGATGAATGAAAGAATGATGAATGAAAGAATGATGAATGAAAGAATGATGAATGAAAGAATGATGATGAAGGAGTGATGAAGGGGAACAAATGGATACTACAATAAATTTTATAAATTTAGAACTGTTAATTATGCGCGGCGAGAATTTAGTAGCAAGGACAAAATCTTTTGCTTATGAATGTGTGAAATTTTCGGAAACACTTCCCCATTCTTATTTTGGAAATCATGTGAAAGGTCAGCTTATCAGATGTGCAACTTCTGTTGCTGCAAATTACAGAGCAACACGATTGGCACAAACGACAGCAGGTTTCATTTCAAAACTGAGTATTGTGGTCGAAGAGTCGGATGAATGTGAATTTTGGTTAGATTTTTTGTTGCTTTTTAAGTTTGGGAATGATGATAATATAAAAGACCTCTTGAAAGAGGCCCATGAATTAACTTCAATTTTTATCGCTTCAAGAAAAACAGCACAAAGGAATAAAGTTTAAGCCAATTTATGTCGGAGCCATTCATTCAACATTCATCCCTCAACATTATTCATTCCAAACCGGTCCCGTAGTTCAACGGATAGAATGTCAGATTCCGGTTCTGATGATTCGGGTTCGAATCCCGGCGGGATCACTAAGTTACTCATAGCAAACACATTAGCCACTTGAATCATCGGATCTGAGCGGCTTTTTCTTTTTTTATTCTGTAAGAAATCCCGTTTTTTCAGTCTGAAAAGGTACAAATCAAAGCCTGCTGCCCTCCAAAAAAAAAGACATCCCGGCAATGCCGTAAACTATTTATCTTTTTCTTCCTCTTCGGGCGCTACTTTTGGTAAAACCAACCTGACAACAGCTCCGCCTTCCGGTGCATTGGAAAGCTGTAGTTCGCCATTTAAGTAGTGCATGACCATCCGTGCAAAGTGCAGGCTTAAGCCCGTTCTTTGAT
>BTTE01000062.1:0-15535 GCA_036244975.1 bacterium
ATTAAGAACAATTCTCTGCCTGTTACTTTACCTGAAACTTCTGCAAAACAACCGCTCAATTGAGTTTTAAATCATGCCTGCCCGACGTATACCGGGGCTTTGGGAGCAGGCGGGTTGGGCTAAACCCCTGATACCCAATATTACTGTGTATGGGGATTGAATGATCAATCCTGTAAAGGTGCAACTTCTCTGCAAACCGGTGGTCACATGTTCCACCGACCGCAGGGAGGTTTAGTTCAACAAAAAATATAGTGCATTTGGCAGATACCCGCCCGACTGAAGGGCTTCAGCCGTTCGGGCGGGGTACTAAAGATGAAGATGATAGTAATAAATAAACATAGTAGTAAACTGAAAATTTGGAGCGTTGAAATGCCAAACGCCCTATATTCAGAACCGTTATGGGCAAGGTAAGAAAAAGGCAACAACGACGAAATTATATTTTTTGAACGACTAAATATGATGTATCTTTACAACTTAAATTGATAAAGGATTTAGAATGAATAAATGGACTGAATTAAGTATAGAATATGCAAATCAAAGGTCATATCTTGATGACCTGTTTCAAGTATATCCGACTATTCCAGAAGGAATTAGAGAGATAGACAATAATATTTGGAAGGAAGTAGAAAAAGAATTTAAAAAGAAAAATAATATTTCATTAGTAAAGGAATTACTGAAACTTGATTTGTTTCCAATAAAAGATAGTTATATTGCTTATTTAAAAAGGGATAAAGCATCCATTGAAAGGAATCCAAAGACAATCAATCGAATTAGTGGGAGACTCTATGAAATGGGGTTAGATAAGATATTTGAGCAATGTAGCGAACCAAAAGAAACAAATAGATAAATTGGTCCAATGTTTAAAGATTGGTTAAATAGAAAGGCTTTGGGAATTCAACCTGTGTCATTGGAAGAATTTATTTCAAACAATAATGACGCAATCTTAGATGCTGGTGATAAAGCAATGATGGATTTTGCAAAAGAACACCTAAACTACAACCACAACAAAGGGCTTGATTTTGTAGCAAGATTTAATGGGAAATATGTAATTGGAGAAGCCAAATTTTTAACAGACTTTGGTGGACATCAAAATGCTCAATTCAACGATGCAATAAGCACAATTGAGACTAAAAAAGTCAAGGCAATAAAAATTGCAATTCTTGACGGAGTACTTTATATAAAAGGGGAAAACAAAATGCACAAATCAATCACAGAGTTGTACAAAGATTACAATATTATGAGTGCATTAGTATTGCGTGAATTCTTATATCAACTTTAAATAGAATTTATTATGGAAAATATATTAATTAAAGGTGATAATATAAAAGCAATTGATTTACTGCTTAATGAGAAGAGTTTAAAAGGAAAAGTCGATTTAATATACATTGACCCACCTTTTGCAACAAATGGTAATTTTACAATTACAGATGGAAGAGCAACAACAATAAGTAATTCAAAAAACGGAAAGATTGCTTATTCTGATAAACTTGTCGGTAGCGAATTTATTGAATATTTAAAAGAACGTTTGTTATTACTTAGAGAATTATTATCGGATAAAGGTTCAATCTATTTACATATTGATTACAAAATAGGACATTATGTAAAAATAATGATGGATGAAGTTTTTGGAATTGAAAATTTCAGAAATGATATAACACGAATAAAATGTAATCCTAAAAATTTTAAACGAACTGGATACGGAAATATTAAAGATTTAATTCTTTTTTATTCAAAGTCTGAGAAACCTATTTGGAATGAACCGAAAGTGCCTTATAGTGAAGATGATATAATAAAATTATTTCCTAAAAAAGAAAAAAACGGAAGAAGATATACAACCGTTCCTATTCACGCACCCGGAGAAACACAAAATGGTAATTCATCAAAACCATTTAAAGGAATGTTCCCGCCAAAAGGCAGACATTGGAGAACAGATGTTGAAACATTAGAAAAATGGGATAAAGAAGGGCTATTAGAATGGTCTTCGACTGGAAACCCAAGAAAAAAAATATATGTTGATGAAAGAGAAGGTAAAAGAGTTCAGGATATTTGGGAATTTAAAGACCCTCAATATCCTACTTATCCAACAGAGAAAAATCAAGGACTTTTAGATTTAATAATTAAAACATCATCAAATAAAAATAGTATTGTTTTGGATTGTTTTTGTGGTTCTGGAACAACATTAAAATCAGCACACTCATTAGGTCGAAAATGGATAGGAATTGACAAATCCGATTTAGCAATTGAAGCAACAAAAAATAAATTAGAGACTATTTTAGGTGATTTATTTGTAGAAAAACCTAAATATGAATATATAGAAATGAACGAAACCCAGCCCATAACAATACCTATGGTTCATGCCGCAGTGCATTGTAAATATGAAGATTGAGGCTTTAAATGAATATATTTGTAAAATACGAAGATAACGGCAGGGAAATGCGGCACATCCCATAGTGTGCCGAGAAGCAATAGTCGGCAACAATTAACTATTGCATGCTGTAAATAAGATGGTGGACTCAGTTTAAAAGGCTGGAGACCCGCCAAAGTCGTTGTACAGGCGATGGCTTTAAACCACCTAAAGGTGCTTTGGTAAAGAGCCAGGGTACTGAGCGTTTAGGAGAATCTAATCCAAGAGATTAGCAGGTATTAATAAAGGAGATGAACGAAAGTGAACCATTGAAGAGGTGTCGGGAAGTGCGTACATTTAGTCAAAAGCTACAAAGTATGCTATGGAGTTAAAAGTAGTGCTGCGAAGCACTAAATACGGATGTAACCTGTTTACTTTCCGTATGGCTGGCGTCATTCAGATGGCACAGCCTGTCCCGTTTTACGGGAAACTTTTTTCCCCCCACTGGCTCAAGTCTTCCAATGAGGGCTTTAACGCAGGCAGGACTTGGGCCATGCTAAACAAACCGAAATCTTCAAAACCGGTAAAACAAGATTTACTGATTAAATATCCTTATTTTTGAAAAATGAGTCGTAAATACAAGT
Organism: bacterium; assembly: GCA_036244975.1. Taxonomy (GTDB): domain Bacteria; phylum Bacteroidota; class Bacteroidia; order Bacteroidales; family F082; genus Sulfidibacterium. Next base: position 2,989 of record BTTE01000062.1, read on the forward strand.
TCCATAATCCTGACGGAATATATTTCGTAACATTTGCCGTTGTAAGATGGGTCGATGTTTTTACAAGAGATATTTATCGTGAGATCATTTTGGACAGTTTGAAATATTGCCAAAAAGGAAAAGGTTTACAGTTACATGCTTATGTTATCATGACCAATCATATGCACCTGATCATTTCAAGGGAAGGAGAAAGTCTTTTGGAAAACATCATGCGCGACTTAAAAAAGTTCACATCTTCCGCATTGATTAAAGCCATTAAAGAAAATCCTTACGAAAGTAGAAAAGAGTGGATGATTGACATTTTTGAAGCAGAAGGCAGGAAAAATCCGAACAACAAATTTTACCAGTTCTGGCAGCAGGACAATCATCCTATTGAGTTGACAACGAATAAAATGATGGATCAAAAACCGGATTATTTGCACGACAATCCTGTTAAGCAAGGCTTTGTGAAGAGAGCTGAAGATTATCCATGGAGCAGTATATCCAATTATATCGGTGAAGAAGGAGTGATTGACGTTGAGATTATTGAATGAAGCAAAAAAGACATGAGTATAAATTTAGATTAGAAGCTATAGTTTTGGCACAAGTCAACCGCGCAAGAAACTCACGCACAAGACTTGCGCCAGTCAGTGAGGAGAAACAGCTTTCTGATTTTTGCAGCAAAAAGGTTATGAGCAAAAGCGAGAAACGCAGCGGGATGTTCTCCATAAGTCTGGATATTCCGGTCATATTGTGCCACGAAAAGCAGGTGTAATTTCAAGACCAACCAACCTGATATAACGGTCTGTTGAATCAGTTCTCCCGGCAGCAGAAAAATTTCCAAACTTATCCCTGCAAGGAAACTGAATTACCGATAAATAAATACCTTTGTTCTATGGATAGGATCACCCTGTTTGCCGAGGTATTGCTGCCGCTTCCCATTCCCGGAACGTTTACTTATCGTATTCCTTTTGCCCTGAATGATGCGGTAAAACCCGGACAGCGCGTTTCCGTTCAGTTTGGCAGCCGCCGCGTTTATGCCGGATTGGTAACGGAACTCCATGAACATCCGCCACAAAAAGGAACACCGAAATATATTTTGTCAATTTTGGATGAAAAACCGTTGGTCACGGCTCTGCAATTTCAGTTTTGGAAATGGATGGCTGATTATTACATGAGTACGCTGGGCGAAGTGATGACTGTCGCATTGCCTTCCGCTTTTAAGCTGAGCAGTGAGTCAAAAATAGTTTTGTCGCCTGGATTTGTTCCCGATATAGAAACACTGAACGAGTCAGAATTTCGCATTACCGAAGCGCTTTTGCAGAAAAAAGGACTGACTATCAATGAAGTAACAAATATTGTCGGATATCAGAAAGTGCTGCCCCTGCTCAAAACCATGATTGAACGTCGGCTTATCGTGATGGAAGAGGAGCTGAAGCAGCAGTATAAACCGAAAAAGACAAAAATGGTTCGGCTGGCTCCGGTTTTTTTTAACGAAACAACTTTGCAGGAACTAATGGATCAGCTTGGGAAACGGGCACACAAGCAGTTGGAACTGGTGATGGGATTTCTTTCCATGTCGGGTTTTCCGCTGAAAAAGGATTTTTCCATAGCAAAAACAGAACTGCTATCCAAAACCAAAGCCGGCGATGCCGCTGTTAAAGCCCTTGTGGATAAAGGGGTTTTTCTTCTTGAAGAAAAAATTATCAGCCGCTTTACGGAAGAAGAAACAGAAGCCACTGGCTCATTTGAGTTAAGTCAGGGCCAGCAGGCAGCATACGACGCACTTAAGGCGCAAATGCAGGAACATTTGGTGGTACTACTGCACGGCGTTACTTCCAGCGGGAAAACCGAGCTGTATATCAGATTGATGGAAGACGCATTGCAACAGGGAAAACAGGTGCTGTATCTTTTGCCGGAAATTGCCCTTACTACACAAATCATCAACCGTCTGCGAAAGCATTTCGGCGATGAAATTGGCGTTTATCATTCGCGTTACAACCAAAACGAACGGGCTGAGGTGTGGGAAAATATTGCCGGACTTCAGCAGGCCGGCGTCCATAAACCTTACCGTATTGTTCTCGGACCGCGTTCGGCTATGTTTCTCCCGTATGAAAACCTCGGCCTCGTGATTGTGGATGAGGAACATGATGCTTCTTACAAACAATTCGACCCCGCACCACGTTACAATGCACGCGATGCAGCCATCTATCTCGCCAATCTTCATAAGGCCAAAGTGGTGCTTGGCTCCGCTACACCTGCCATAGAAACCTATTTTAACGCCAAAAACGGAAAGTACGGACTGGTTTCACTTACCGAACGCTTTGGCGGCGTCCGGATGCCTGAAATCAAAGTGGTTAGCATGAAAGAAGAAAAACGTCGCCGGTTATTAAAATCTCATTTCACTTCCGTTCTGCTTGGCCACATTAAACAGGCACTTGAAAAACAACAACAAGTCATTCTGTTTCAAAACCGCCGGGGCTTTTCGCTGAGAATCGAATGTGAGCAATGTAACTGGATTCCACAGTGCAAAAACTGCGATGTTACCATGACTTATCACAAACAACAGGAGCTGCTGAAATGTCATTATTGTGGCTATTCGCGACCGGTGCCTGCCGTTTGCGAAAGCTGTGGCAGTCCGCATTTGAAAATGCAGGGCTTTGGCACCGAAAAAGTGGAAGAAGAGCTGGCTTTGATTTTGCCGGATGCGCGTATCGACCGGATGGACTTAGATACCACACGGTCAAAAAATGCTTTCCAGCGCATCATTTACGGTTTTGAAAATCGAAAAACCGATATCCTCACCGGCACACAAATGGTAACCAAGGGTCTCGATTTTGACAATGTGCAGGTGGTGGGCATCCTGAGTGCCGACAATATGCTTAGCTTCCCCGACTTCAGGGCGCACGAACGGAGTTTCCAGATGATGGAACAGGTGAGTGGCCGGGCAGGAAGAAAAAAACATCAGGGAATTGTCATTATCCAGACGTGGCAACCTGCACATCTTGTCATCCGCGATGTGGTAAACCACGATTTTGAAAACATGTACCATCGGGAACTCACTGAAAGAAACCGGTTTAAATATCCGCCCTTTTACCGGCTGGTGATGATAAAACTGAAACACAAAAAGCCGGAAATACTCAATGAAGCCGCTGCCGTGCTGGCCCGTGATCTGAAAGCCCGCTTTGGCAATCTCGTTTACGGGCCGGAATACCCCATGGTTGCACGCATAAAAAATCTGTTCATCAAGCAAATTTTATTCAAAATCCCGCGCAACAAGCAGCAGGCAGAAAAAAAACAGCAACTGAAGCAGAGTCTGAATAATTTCAGAATGCTATCTAAATACAAATCTATCCGGGTTCAGGTAGATGTGGATCCACAATAAACTATTCCGATAATCATTTGAAAACCCTCAGGTTATTATAAGATATTTCTATTTTTCCTTTTTGCGGATAACCACATAAATATCCTCATTATCCTTTTTCATGAAATATTTTTCACGGGCATATTTTTCCAGTTGGGTAGTGTCGTATTTCAGGGCGTTCAGGGAGCTTTTGTTTTTTTGGATTTCTGTTCGATAAAAATACTTTTGCTGGTCAAGGCGATCGATTTTATTACTCAGTCTCATCTGCTCACGAAAATTATCACTGTCGAAAAATATCATCCAAATAATAAATGCCAGACTGGTGTAGAAATAGCGATTGTTAATATATTTTAGAAAAAAATACTTCATCGTACTGGCAAAAGTAGTGCAATTGCCGGCAGAAAAACCTGCTCCCCAAAAATTTTTACACGTGGGATTGTTAACAATAGAGGGTGACAAGTCAGGGATTAAGCCGATAGATGTTATATGGTGAATCAAAGAACACTCTCAACTAAAATTTGACTAAAAAATAATATATCTCATATATACCTGATAAACCGTGTTTTGCAAATACATTGCCATTTGTAGCAGAAATAATATCCGGGATTCTTTTTGAAAAAGCACAAATAATAATATTCAATTTCGGATAAATCCAGTAAATTTGGCTCGGAATAAATTTGTTTAGAGTGATATTGATTAAAGAATAATATATGCACATCCCCGACGGATATATTTCACCAAAAGTTTTTGTGCCTTTTTATTTGCTGTTTATCCCTTTGTTTGTCAAAGGGATAAAGAAATTACGCCGACAGTTAGATGAGGAAGTTTTACCCCTGTTGTCTTCTTTGACTGCCTTGTCTTTTATTATTATGATGTTTAACATCCCGATTCCCGGTGGCACCAGCGGACACGCTTTAGGCGCCGCACTTATTGCCATTATATTCGGCCCCTGGGCAGGATTCATAGCCATCTGTCTTGTGCTTTTATTACAGGCGTTGTTGTTTGGCGATGGAGGTATCACCACCTATGCGATTAATGCAATTGCTATGGGGTATGTCGCCTCTTTTACAGGGTACTACACCTATAAGTTGCTTAAAAATAAAATTTCCGACAAATTAAACTACTTTATTTCCGGCTGGACCAGTATTGTACTTGCTTCGATTGTTGTCGCCGTAGTTCTGGGCATAGAACCTTACATTGCTAAAGATATCCATGGAGTCCCCATTTATTTTCCCTATGGCCTAAAAATAACCCTGCCTGCTATTGTGGGTTCTCACATGCTGTTTTTTGGTATTATAGAAGGTATTTTTACTTTGTTTGGGGTTTCCTATTTTAAGCGTTATTTTGACATTGGGCAGGGGTATAAAACCATAGAGGTTAAAAAGGAAACTTCCGATATATTTCTGTTTTTCATTGTGGTTTTACTCATTATGCTGCTCGTGCCTTTGGGAATAATAACTGAAAATCCGGCATGGGGCGAATGGAATTTGAGCTTCTTTCACGAAAACCTGGGGTTTATTCCGGAGGGGATAAAACACTTTTCGACACTTTATTCTGCGCCGTTACACAGATACACTTTGCCCGGAATGAGTGCCGTAGCTTCCTATTATCTTTCGGCCATTTTGGCAATTTTCTTTACGACTTTTGTATTTTATCTTTTTTCCCGTAAAAGAAATATTCTCTTTGACAAATTATTCTTTGTTAATTATTTGCTTGTGATTTTTGCTGTTGTCGTATCTTCGAATCTTTACTTCATTTTGCTTTTTTTAATTATCGCCTTACTACTCTCGGGGAAAGATATTTTTAAACTAATCTGGAGAACATTGGCAGCCATATTGGTTTTTAACCTTTTGTCCTCCATATATTTCATAATTACGAAAAATTACACGAACCTGATTGTTTTTAATTTACGCACATTCACTATCTTGTATTTTACTTTACTTATCAGAAAAAAATTAAACCTGTTTGCCGTTTTTAGCTTTTCACCTTTTATAAGTTACACTTTAACGCTGGCCTATAGTCAAATAATGAATTACCTGACAACTTACGAGCAAATGAAACAGGCATTGGATAGCAGAACAGTCAGGAAAATTACATTAATGAATTCCTACCACGTTTTGGGATTTCAGATTAACTTGTTTATAAAGAAATCATTTGAAAATTCTAAAGAGATAACGCAGGCAATAAATTCGAGGACTATAATATGATTGAAGTAAAAAATATTTATTTTAAGTATGCGAAAGAGTTCGTGCAAAAAGATGCAAGTTTTTCCGTGTCAAAAGGCGAAAAGATTGCTTTATTCGGAGTTAATGGTAGTGGAAAAACATCCTTGCTGAAACTGTTGGACGGCTTGATATTTCCGCAAAAAGGCGAAATATTATTTGAGGGGCAAAAACTCACAAAACAAAGTTTAAAAGATAAAGATTTCAGAAAAGAATTTCGAACTTCGGTGGGCTTGTTGTTCCAGAATCCTGATATCATGTTATTTAACCCAACTGTTTATGAGGAGTTATCTTTCGGATTAAAACAACTTCAGCAAAGGAACTTAGATGAAAAAATTAATCATTGGGCTGAAAAGCTAAATTTGTCGGGCTTGTTAGGCAAGCCTCCCGTAAAAATGAGCGGGGGTGAAAAACAACGGGTTGCCTTGGCTTCGATACTCATTTTAGAGCCGGAACTTTTGCTTTTAGATGAGCCGTTTTCTTCCTTGGATCCAAGGGCGACCGGCTGGCTGATAGACTTCCTGAATACCTTGGATTCTACCCTTATTATGGCGCTTCACAATATGGAATTAGCGAGAGAAATTGCCGAACGGGTTATCGTGCTTTCTGAAAATCACGAAATCATATATGATGGCGACATAAATGACTTTGCCAACGACAAAGATAAATTGGTAAAGGCCGGGTTATGGCATCGACATTCAGGAAAAGAACCTCATTTTCATAATTTTTAGATTGTGTTCTTTTTGTTTCGCCTGTCAACGAATACAAGGGTCATTCCCCTGTTTACCAGATTGATTTTGTATTGTCAGGAAGATTACCCCGCCCCATCCAGCTCATTTAAATCTCCCATCTGCATCAGGATATCCATAGTCGTTTTAGCTTCCGCTTCATCCACAATACTTATGGCACTGCCTACATGCACCAACACATAGTCTCCGGTTTTAGCTTCAGGAACCATGGCAAGGTTTACCTGCTTAACAATACCGTTGAAAGACACTTTTGCTACACGGAATATATCGTCTATGTCCGAGTCAATTTGAATAATTTTTCCTGGAATTGCTAAGCACATAATTATTTGGTTTTATTTTTTAACCATTCATACCATTTATCCATTCCTTCACCTGTAGTAGATGAAATCTCAAAAAATTCAATGTTTGGATTTACCTGCCGGGCGAGTCCTTTGGCTTTTTCAATATCAAAGTTCACATAAGGCAGCAAATCAATTTTGTTGATAATACAAACCTGTGAGCCAAAAAACATATCAGGATATTTAATGGGTTTGTCATCTCCTTCCGTTGTGCTGATAATAACGACTCTGGTATTTTCTCCCAGGTCAAATGCAGCAGGGCAAACCAGGTTGCCAACATTCTCAATCATGACGATAGCATTGGGTTCCGGGTTGAGCTTCAATACGGCATTACTAACCATATCGCTGTCTAAATGACAAGCCGTACCGGTATTGATTTGAACAACAGGAATTTGTAACGCATCAATTCTGTTTGCATCATTCATGGTCTGTTGATCCCCTTCAATAACATAGAAATTGATTTTACTTTTGAGATCAGTTAAAGTCCTTTCAAGCAAGGTTGTCTTTCCCGATCCCGGTGAGCTTACCAGGTTGATGGCAAAGATATTCTTTCCCAGAAAGTAGCCGCGGTTTCTTTCGGCAAGCAATTGGTTGGCTTGCAAAATATCCTGTTCAACTTCCAGGATGGTTTTTTCATGGTGATGGTGGTGGTGGTGGTGTTCATGCTCATGTTCATATTCATGATGCTCATGCCCGACATGATGGTCAACAGGTATTTCCCTGGCCGGAGTTTCCGCTTCTCCGGGTTTTTGAATGCTAATACCGTCCGTTACACCGCACCCGCAGGTTGTACACATATTAGTATGTATTTAATTTATTACAATAGCTTTAACTCTTAATTCTTTTCCATGATAAATATCCTTGAAATGGCTTTTGCATTCAGGACACGGATCAAAGATATTTTCCATATCAAAATTGGAACCGCAGTCCAGACATCTGGCTTTACCTTTAATAATATTAATTTTTTTTTCAGCATGTTCCAAAACAGTTCCGTTTACCGCCAAAGGCCATGCAAAATTAAGTGATTCTATTTCAACACCGGATAAAGTCCCTATTTCAAGCTCAATAAGTTCGATTTCAAATATATGATGCTTAACAGCTTCTTTTTTTGCTATATCCACAATACCCATGGCTATTGATAGTTCGTGCATGTCTGCTTACATATATGGAAATAATACTTATGTAATATTCAAATTAAATAGATTCGTACAAAAATAGTAAAAAAGCTCAACTACTTCGGACATTGACATAGCGTAATTTCCAGGCGCCAATGTTAATAAATTGTTAACAAAATAACAAATTTTTTGCAAAAAGTTTTTTAAATAAAAAAAGTTTTTTATATTTGAAAGCACAATGTTAAAGAAATAATTACTATTTACTTGTCTTACTGTGTTTTACGTTTTTTAATGCTAACAATAACAACGGAAGTCATACTTAAAATGAGTTCAACTTTTTTAGAATAAGCATATAATAATTTTAAATAAGCATCATTATGGAAAAAACACTAAAAAAAGAAGAAACCTATTATGAGAATATTAGAAATAAAGGATATTCTCGAAGAGACTTCTTAAGATTTGTTACCTATATGACTGCATTTATGGGGGTAGAGTCGAGCATGGTGGGGCAGGTTGTAAAGGCAATGGAGACTAAGAAAAGAATCCCGGTTATTTGGGACCACTTTCAAGAATGTACGGGATGTACGGAATCTTTTATCCGCCCAAACCACCCGTTGGTTGCTGATTTAATTTTGGATAAGATATCTTTGGATTATACGGACACACTGATGGCTGCTTCCGGATTTCAGGCTGAGGAAGCCAAGCAGCAATCTATGAAAGAAAATTATGGTAAGTATATCTTAGTGGTTGAAGGAGCAATACCCATGAAAGATGATGGCGTATATTGTTCAATTGCAGGACGAACAGCCATTGAAATACTGAAAGAGGACGCCGCAGGTGCCGCTGCTATTCTGACTTTTGGCAATTGTTCATCGTGGGGTGGCATTCAGGCAGCTGCTCCAAATCCTACAGGCGCCGTACCGGTAAACGTCCTTATTAAAGATAAGCCGATTATCAGAGTACCCGGATGTCCGCCAATTCCGGAAGTGATGATAGGTGTTGTGATGAATTATGTAACCTTCGGGACTTTACCGGCACTGGATTCCATGAGAAGACCAAAACAATTTTATGGAAAGCGTGTACACGATTCCTGTTATAGAAGAGCATACTTTGATGCGGGATTGTTTGCAGAAAGTTTTGACAGCGAGGAGGCAAAAAAAGGATATTGTCTATATAAATTAGGATGTAGAGGTCCTCTTACTTACAATGCTTGTGGTTGGATGAAATGGAACAATGGTTTGAGTTTTCCCATTCAATCAGGGAACCCCTGTATCGGTTGTAGCGACAATCATTTCTGGGATAATGATCCATTCACTAAAAGAGTGGAAAATGTTCCGGGCTTTGGAATAGAATCTACTGCAAATACAATTGGTAAAATTGTATTGGGCGCAGCTATTGGCGGTACGGCAGTTCATGCTTTTGCAGCTAATATTGCTAAGAAAAAAGACCTCAGGGCCAGTTCAAGGAAGGGAAAAGTTAATGAAAAGGATATTAAAGAATAAAATATTTTATCATGGCAAAAAGAATAGTAATAGATCCAATAACCAGAATAGAAGGGCATTTGCGCATTGAAGCTGAAATCAAGAACGGCAAAGTAGTAAATGCTTATAGTTCCTCAACAATGGTAAGAGGAATCGAGAAAATTGTTGAGGGAAGAGACCCGCGGGATTTATGGGCATTTACGCAACGTGTTTGTGGTGTATGTACAACAGTACATGCCATCGCATCCCTACGGGCGGTTGAAAATGCCTTGGGAATAGTTATCCCTCCCAATGCCGAGCTGGCCCGAAACCTGGTACTCGCAACTCAGTACATGCAAGACCATGTGGTACATTTTTATCATTTACACGCACTTGACTGGGTGGACGTTACCCGGGTTTTAGATGCTGATCCGAAAGCAACTTCTACCCTTGCCCAAAGTATTTCCAAATGGCCAAATAGTTCGCCGGGATATTTTTCAGATGTTAAGACGAGAATCAAAAAGTTTATTAACAGTGGCCAGCTGGGGATTTTCGCTAACGGGTATTGGGGAAACCCCGCAATGAAACTACCACCTGAAGTAAATTTACTGGCCGTGGCCCATTATCTTGAGGCGCTTGACTGGCAAAAAGAAATCGTAAAAGTTCATACTATACTTGGTGGGAAAAATCCACATCCGCATTTCGAAGTAGGAGGTATGGGAAGTACCATTAACCTTAACGATGCAGGTGCCAGTTTGAATACGGATACATTAGATTATATAAGTAAATTATTAAAAGGTGCGCATAAATTTGTGAACGAAGTTTATGTGCCGGATTTACTCGCCATTGCTTCATTCTATAAAAATTGGGGAAAAATCGGAATTTCCAAGTTCCGCAATTATCTTGTTTATGGTGATTTACCTACAGGTAGTTATAATAATAAGGCAAGCTTCAAAATGCCTGCGGGTGTTATATTAAATGGTGATTTAAGTACCGTCCATCCGGTTGATTTGGAAAAAACCGATGAGATTAAGGAATTTGTAAATAACTCATGGTATGATTATACGGTTGGTGATGATAAAGGATTATCTCCGTTTAACGGGGAAACAAATATTCATTACACAGGGCCTAAACCACCGTATGACCATTTGGATGTTGATAAAAAATACAGCTTTGTAAAAACACCGAGATGGAACGGAAAGCCTATGGAAGTCGGGCCTTTGGCAAGAATGTTAGTCGGATATGCAAAAGGTGTTCCCGAATATAAAGAAGTCGTTAATTATGCGCTTAATAAATTAGATATTCCTGCCGGCGCTTTGTTCTCTACTCTGGGAAGAACGGCAGCGCGGGCATTAGAGACCAAATTGGTGGCCGATTGGAGTCTTGAGTTTTATGATCAACTGATTCGTAACATTAAGAATGGCGATACCCAAATGGCAAACATGGAAAAATGGGAGCCCTCATCCTGGCCAAAAGAAGCTAAAGGAGTCGGTTATCTCGAAGCACCACGGGGTAGTTTAGGTCACTGGATTACTATCAAAAACGAAAAAACAGCCAGGTATCAAATGGTTGTTCCGACTACATGGAATGCATCGCCGAGAGATACGGAAGGACAAAGGTCTGCTTATGAATCTGCATTAATTGGAACTCCGATTGCCGTGCCTGATAGCCCGCTGGAGATTTTGAGAACCATTCACTCCTTTGACCCGTGTTTGGCCTGTGCTGTTCATTTATATGATGAACATGGTAAGAATATAAGCCAAGTTCAAATTGGAGGGGCTTGCAGTATTTGATATTAAAATCATTTAAATTAATTAAAAATGGCAACGTTAACTCATAATTTCAAAAGAGTGTATGTATGGGAAATTCCTGTCAGGATTTTTCACTGGCTTACGGTTCTTTCTATAACAATACTCATAATTACAGGATTTATCATAGCAGATCCTCCTGCAATAAGTTCTAACGTAGAAGCTATCCATTCTTACTGGTTTGGCTATGTCAGAGTCATTCACATGATTACGGCTTATGTTTTAATAGCTTGTGTAATAGTCAGGGTATATTGGGCGTTTGCCGGGAACCAGTTTGCCAATTGGAAGAATTTTATCCCCTATACCAAAAAGGGGGTCAAAAACATGCTGTATGTATTAAAAGTTGATATCTTTTTAATGCGGGATAAGGAACATAAATTATCCAATGTCAGTATAGGCCATAATTATTTTGCTGCATTTTCCTATTTTATTATGTTTTTACTTTTTATATTTCAGGCAATTACAGGTTTGGCTTTACTGTCGGCTACTTCCGCCTGGTGGTTTCCAAAAATGTTTCATTGGATTGTTCCTCTCTTAGGTGGAGAAATAGCGGTAAGATATTTTCATCATATTATTATCTGGGTTTTTCTCGCTTTTATTGTAGTTCATGTTTACCTGGTGTTTTATCATGATGTTATAGAAGCAAGAGGAGAGGCATCTGCAATGATTAGCGGCTTTAAATTTATCAGATCCGAAAGATTGAAAGAGTCTGAAGAAGAAATTATCGATAAAACGAAAAAGCAAATGTGGGAAGGTGATAAACCCAAAGAAGATGGCTAACTGAATATAGGGAAATAGTAAAGTTCCCCGTTTTTTTTTTAATTTACGTTAACCGATTAATGTATAGTGCGGTATAAAACCTGTGTGTGTTGATAAAATGAGATAGTATGATTCCAGATGATATAAAAGAGTTGCAGAAACTGTTTTACCAAACCCACGACTATCTTGACAGTGAAAAAAAGGATAGAGTCCTGATTTTAGGTATCGGCAACTATCTAATGGGAGATGAAGGAATTGGCGTACATGCTATTCACGCACTGGATAAAACAAAACTTCCCGGGTATGTTGACATTATAGATGGCGGAACCGGTAGTTTTGATTTAATGCCCATCCTAGCCCAATATCCTTTGGCGGTTTTTATTGATGCTACTATGGATTCCAAATCGCCGGGAACCATTGATGTGATTTATCCTAAGTTTGCCAAAGATTTTCCAACCGTACTTAGCGCCCACGATGTCGGGTTAAAAGATATGATTGATGCATTGGAATTTAAAAACGAGCTTCCTGATATTATTCTTATCACCATATCAATAAAAGAAATGAACCCCATGAGTATTGAATTAACAGACCCCATAAAAAAAAGTATTCCTAAAATAGTGGATACGGTTTTGGACATCCTGGACAAAATGAATAAAATAAAAAAACATCCCTAGACCAGCTACTTTGCTCTTTACTAAAAGCTTATTTATTTGCAAATAATGAATAAGCTTTTTTATTTTAAAATATATTATG
>BTTE01000063.1:0-15526 GCA_036244975.1 bacterium
ACAAATTACTGCACCCATTTCACCAGGGAGTAGCGGTGGTCCAGTACTAAACAACAATGCAGAAATAATTGGATTAGCTGTAGCATCGTATAAAAGTGGTCAGAATCTAAATTTTGCAATCCCAATTAAATACCTTGAATCTCTTTATAATCAGAGCGATAAAATGACTAAATCATTCTATCAAACAAAAAAATCAAGTAACTCAAAATCCATAACATCCGAGTTTGGGGAAAATATTATTTCAGGTGTTCAAGGCACTATGTTTAAATGGACTACTAATAGATATATGGGTAAATATACGTTTACAATAAAAAATAACTTAGACAGACCAATAACAGATGTTTTGTGTTTAGTAATTTTTTATGATGAAAACAAAATGCCATTTGAAACTGAGTATGTAACCGTTGATAGATATATCGCCCCAAGATTAGCTAAAAGAACAAAAGAATATGGCAGAATAGATAATGACCAAGTAAGAGATTATACATATTACACGGAAATAAGAGTTTTGTATTTTGAATTTATTGGTAATGCGTTAATCTTTGAAAACCATAATTATATAATTATAAATCAACATAATACAAGCGTTATTTGATTTTTTGATTTGAATTGACTTTGAATAACAATATTTTAAGAATTCCTATAAAAGGGTCTCTCACTGTATTAAAAATCAATCAAAATGTCAAATAACACTATAATTGATTTAATGAATATTCTTAACGCATCAGTAGTATTTTGAATTTGTAAATTAACAAAGAATGCCATGGACAAAGAATCTAAATTAAGAGCAAAAATTGCAAATGATTATTGGTATACTTACCAGAACTCTCCACAGATAAGTTCTATTTATCCTCAAATTAAAGAGATAAATCTTAAACTGAATTTCAATTACGATGAAAGTTTAAAAAAAGAGTCCTTAAAAGTTTTTAAACCATCAGACAAAATATTTTTTAAAATAGAGTGTATCAATAAAGATTGCATTTATGGTGGATTTAATCTATCAATACTCCGGTAAGTTTTTGAACTCGACTATAATACGAAACATAACACCCTGATATTAAGTAAATTGACTATTCTGTGCCTTGTTTGTTAATAAGCTTATTTTCAGGTTGTTAGAAAAAGTTACCGGACTATTGATCTATCCAATGAGATAAATAGCTTAATTGCAAGTAAAGAAACTAAAATGAAAGGACATCAAACTTGTAATGGCTACCAAGATTATGAACGCTATAAAGCAAGGAACTATCATTGTCTTTGTAGATTGGATTACAATATTGAAATTAAATATAGAGTAAAACAATAACAACCTACAGCTAACAACACCTATGCGTAATGCGTGCAACACGTTGAATATAAATGACATGGCAATATAAAATATAACGTTAGGTAGGAAGTGAAGCGCATTAAAATCACGCACTCCGCATAGCCAACACGTTGGCAGCAAGCTAATGGAACAGTTTCTTGAAAACGAATAAAAAAATTCGTACTTTTGACTAAAAGTATTAATCATGAATATCGAATCTAGAAAATTGTTATTTATTCAGGAATTTCTTCGTATTAAAAATGAAGAAATTATAATTGGATTGGAGAAAACATTAAAACAGTGGAAATCCAAACAACACGAAAAAGAACTAAAGCCAATGAGTTTGGAACAATTTAACAAAGAAATTGACCAAGCCATGACTGATTCACGGGAAGACAATGTTGTCAAGGCAACTGAATTGCGAAAAAAATGGAACTAGAAGTTTATTGGACTCAATTTGCCCAAGAAAAATTAGATGAAATTTTTGACTATTACGAAATAAAAGCAAGTAAAAAAGTTGCCAGGAATTTAATAACGGGAATCATAGACCAGACAATAAATCTGGGCAAAAATCCTAACATTGGACAAAAAGAAGAGTTATTACTGAACCGTCCTGAAAAATTTAGGTATTTGGTGTACAATAACTACAAAATAATTTATTGGGTAAACGCAATTAAAAACAGAATAGACATAGTCAACGTATTTGACACACGGCAAAACCCTGAAAGGATAGAAAAATTACATTAAAAGCCAGCTGCCAACAACACCTATGCGTCATGCGTGCAACACGCTGAGTATAAATGATATGGCAATATAAAATATAACGTTAGGTTGGAAGTGAAGCGCATTAAAATCACGCACTCCGCATAGCCAACATGTTACCTGCCATTTTAAGAAAGAGCGTGAGACTTTACACAAATTTTAAACACATCATTTTATAACAGAAAAAAAACGCACTAATCGACTTTAGAACAGAAAATATAGATTTCTACCTTTGAGATAATAATCAAAAAATAAAAATTATGAGAGCAAAAATAATTAAAGTCACGTCATTTATTTCATTAACACTAGTACCCGGAATCTATTTTTATTGGGACTATTGGGGAAAATTAAAGACAGAACAAATGAACATATTTGAATACTACTCAGAAAATTTACATACCCTATTGTTTATGTCAGTGTTTTAGCCCCTTAGAAAGTCGGACAGAATTATAGTTAGAAATCTATAACTTTGTACGCTTATGACAGAAAAAAGAACATTCACAAAAGAAGAAAAACTTCATGAGAAACCTGCACTGTAAAACCATTAAATGAAAAAATTTGTGCTCTTTTGGATTCTGCTACTCTTTTTACAAGCGGGGGCTTTTGCCCAAAATTCAATTGCCGTAAAGCCAAAACCAACCCGTCCGAAAGTGGGGTTGGTGTTTAGTGGAGGAGGAGCCAAAGGGTTTGCTTTTATCGGCCTGTTAAAAGTTTTGCAGGAGGTGAATTTGCATGTCGATTATATTGGCGGCACGAGTATCGGAAGCATTATCGGAGCGTTGTATGCTGTGGGATATCCCCCTGATACTATTGCAAAAATTATCCGTGGACAGAATTGGGAAGCGTTGTTGACGGATAAAATTGACCGGAAGTATATCAATTTTGAAGACAAGGTTTATGCTGAAAATACGATTGTCAGTTTGCCTCTGAAGAAAAAATCGGTTGGATTAAAAGTGGCACTCTATGGGGGGCAACAGGTAAGCATGATGCTCAACCACGTGCTTTCCGGCTTTTATAATATTACCGATTTCAGGAAGTTGCCGATTCCCTTTTTATCTGTAGGAACCGATTTGCTGACAGGACATGCCATAGCACTCACTTCGGGCTATCTTCCCCTGGCGGTTCGTGCCAGTATGTCAATTCCGGGATATTTTTCTCCCACTTACTACGAGGGACATTATCTTGTTGATGGCGGGGTAGTCGATAATTTTCCTGTTATGGATGTAAAAAAAATGGGAGCGCAGTTTATCATCGGTGTCAATGTGCAGCAAGGCTTAACCAAAAATCCTGAAAAGCTGGATTCGTTCATCAAAATTCTGAACCAGGTGATTTCCTTCAACCGGGTGGCAACCAATGATAAAGCTTACAAAAATACAAACCTTCTTATCAACATTAAAATGAATTACGGTGTAATGGATTTTACCAAATACGATTCCATTATGGCTGTGGGAGAACGGGCAGCCAGGTCACATTATGCCCAATTAAAAGCATTGGCCGATTCGCTGAATGCCATTAAATATATTCCGGTAAATACCCGTACAGCCAGACCTCTTGACTCAATTTATATTAATAGTATCGAAGTTGAGGGACTTAAAACATTAAAACCCCAATTTGTTAACCATATTTTCAGAGGTGTTGTCCACAGGAAAATCAGTCTTAAAGAGCTTGAAGAAAAGGTTACTTATGCTTACGGAACCAACTATTTCGATCATGTTTATTATGAACTGCAAGGGGAAAACGACAGTGCCCGGCTCATTTTAAAGGTAAAAGAGAAGAGCCTCGGTACGGTTTGGGCATCCATTCATTATGACAATGATTATTCGGGAAGCGTCCTGGTGGGAGCTACTTTCCGCAATCTTATGCGTGGTACCAAGCTATACACTGATGTACGGCTGGGATCCAACCCACGGGGACGTATTTTGTTTTTGGTTGATAACGGATGGTCGCCGGGACTTGGTGTAAAACTTGATATGTATAGCTTTGGATTTAATACTTACAAGGGGGACGTTAAAACAGACAGGG
This sequence comes from bacterium, assembly GCA_036244975.1. Classification (GTDB taxonomy): domain Bacteria; phylum Bacteroidota; class Bacteroidia; order Bacteroidales; family F082; genus Sulfidibacterium. Next base: position 4,088 of record BTTE01000063.1, read on the forward strand.
TAACCTTCTCCAACTTCTCCGGTTCGGTTTTCCTGAATGCCACAGTTAAAAATATCTATAATTTCCGGGCCGGATTTGAATATGAATACCTAAAATTCAAGATGCAGTATGATACTTCCGGGTTTGCCGAACTTATTGATGACTACAACAGTTATGGTAATATTTTTGTTTCCTTTCGTTCGGATACTTACGACAACCGGAATTATCCCCGAAAGGGATTTAAAGCTACACTGGTGGCAAAATATGCCTTTCCATTGTCGGGAGGCTGGGCACAAGATGCCTTTGGTCCTGCATTGATTACCTATTTTAAATATGATCAGGCTATTACTCTCGGACATAAGTTTGTTTTGAGACCCGGTGTTTTTCTCGGAGCTACACTAAAAGGAGATAAGTCTCCGCCTTTGCAGGACTACTTTACTTTTGGCGGACTCAATACCTCCAACTATATAGAAACCTTTCAGGATTTTACGGGAGTTAAATTCAGTCAACAGCGTGGATTGTATGCTTCCGTGCTTAAATTCAAACTACAATATCAGGTGGCAAAGAAGCATTACCTTATGCTGAGGTTTGATATTGGCAGCAATGTGGAAGATTATCATCTCCTGTTTTCGCCGAAATCTTTTATGGTCGGATATGGTTTAACTTATAGCTACGACAGCTTTATCGGACCATTGGAAATCACCTTTATGAGCTCCAATAAGAGGCAAAATTTTCAGGCTTTTATTAATATAGGATATTGGTTCTGACAGACTATCCGCTCTGGCTAATTTTCTCAGGCAGGACTTTGCTGAGGATTTTTATTCGTTTTCCGCGGATGGCAATAATTCTTTCCTGAGCAAGACTGAGCATCCGGCTGATGGTTTCGGAGGTACAGAACCTTGTCAGCGAGGGCCTATTTAAACCAAACTTTCGTAACCCCTGCTCCGCCAAGTTGAATGGGAGCATCGCCGAAACGTTCAATTTCTTTCTCCGATTGGAGATAGTTACGGATGATTTCCCTCAAAATACCATAACCTTTACCATGCAGGATGTTGACCTCTTTGGCTCCAAGCAGCAAGGCATCATCAATGTATCGTGTCAGCAGTTCCATAGCTTCATCAGCCCGTTTCCCGCGTAAATCAAGTGTCAGTTCAAAGTGTGCAGCTTTCTGGTTAATGTCTTGCATAACCCCTGAATAACTATGCTTTTGAGTAAAGTGTGCCGGCTTTTTACTTGTTTTTTGAAGTTTATCCGTTGAAATTTTCAGCCGGATATCGTTGACATTCACAAGACACACATTTCCTTCTACTTCCAACAGCTCCCCTGCCACGCCACTCTCTTTCACTACGACAAAATCTCCGGGTTTCAGCGGTTCAGCTGATAAGATTTCATCATTTTCAGCGGCAATTTCTGTTGATTTTTTCTTTTTGGGCTCCTTTTTAATTCCCGATTGAGATTTCAGCGATTTTCCCAGCTTATCCCTGTTCTTTTCCAGCTGTTGCCTCAGTTTTCGGGTCTGTTCTTTGTCAGCCTGTGCTTCTCTGATTTGCCGTATGGTATTTTCAATTTCACGGTTCGATTGCCCGATAATTTCAAACGCTTCCTCTTTGGCCTGTCGGATAATCTGCTTTTTTTCAGCTTCCAATTGCTCTGTCAGCTGTTTGTATTTTTCAATGAGTTGCGATAGTTTTTCGTCTGAAACTAAAATCTCTTTCTCTTTTTGTGCCAGGATGATTTTGTCAGCTTCCAGTTGTTGCAGTTGTGTATCAAAACGCAGGTGTTTCCCGCCACTTTTCTTTCGGGCACGGTTGAGTACATCCTGCGGGAAACCGATTTTCCGGGCAATCTCAAAAGCAAAGGAACTGCCGGGTTTCCCAATTCTCAACTGATACAACGGTTTTAGCGCTTCCACATCAAAAAGCATGGCCCCGTTGACAGTTCCTTCGAGACGCTCGGCTGTTAGTTTCAGGCTGGTGTAATGCGTGGTGATAACGCCAAAGGTTTGTTTGTGTACCAGCTGTTCCAGCGCGGCTTCGGCAATAGCCGCTCCAAGCTGCGGTTCGGTGCCGGTGCCGAATTCATCAATCAAAATCAGGCTCTTGCTGTTGGCGTTTTGCAGGAAAAATTTCATGTTCAGCAAATGCGAACTATAGGTACTCAAATCATTTTCAAGAGATTGCTCGTCGCCCATGTCGATAAAAATCCGGTCGAAAATGCGAAATTCGCTGTCGGGTGAAGCCGAAACAGGTAACCCGCACTGCAACATGTATTGCAGCAGCCCCACGGTTACCAGGCAAACAGATTTCCCTCCGGCATTAGGGCCGGAAATAAGCAGCAGCCTGTTTTTCCGCTCCAGTTCCATTTCCAGCGGTACCACTGTTTTTCCGGAAGCTTTATGTGAAAGGTACAGCAACGGATGAATACCTTTTTTCAGGTGAAAATGACTTTTGGTAATCACCGGACGGATAGCTCCAATTTCTTTTGAAAACAGTGCTTTGGCACGAATAAAGTCCAGCAATCCCAGAACACGGTAGGCTTCGGCCAACAGTTCCAGATAAGGGCGCAGCCCATCAGTAAAACGGATAAGTATGCGTACAATTTCACGGCGTTCCTCACTTTCCAGCTCAAGAATTTCGTTGGAAACTTCCAGGCTGCTGACAGGTTCAATAAAAACAGTTTGTCCGGTGGCCGATTCATCATGGATAATCCCTTTCAGGGCTCTTTTGTCAGCAGCTTTCACCGGAATAACGGCCCTGCCGTTACGGATGGTGATTTCAGCATTCTCCGGCAGCCAACCCGATTTTTTTGCTTGCGAAAAAGCTTTTCGAACTTCTTGCATCACTTGCCGCTGCCTCGCTATCAGCTGCCGACGGATGACGACCAGTTTTTCCGAAGCCGTATCCCTGATCTGGCCTTTGTCGTCTATAATACGGATGGCTTTCCCCAACAGTTCTTCAGGAATAGCCATGTCGGCTATGAGCATTTTTAGCTGCGGGTAGTCTTCGTCTTCCGTCTTTTTAAAAAAGGTAAGAATATTTTGAAGTGTAAACAGGGAGCTTTTCAGGTCAAACAATGCTTCCTGCAAAAGATAAGTTCCGGGGATCTTTAACCTGGCCAGCTCCGGGCGTAAATCGATATAGTCATGTGTGGGAAAAGTTTTCCCGATTTCGAGGATTTGAATAAATTCGGTGGTTTGGAGTAACATTTTATCAATCACAGAGGGATTGGAAGAGAATCGGATTTTGGTTACATATTCCCGTCCCATATCGCTGACGCAGGCCTCGGTGAGCAGCGTACGAATGGTATCAAAGCCGACTTTTTGTTCAAAATTATCCGGATAGATCATCCACGCAAAAATAGGAAATTAGGACGAATGGTGGGATAGCACCGGACAGATCGTCAGGAACATCCTGTTAACCTTCAATTTTCATTTTTAACCTTTTTCTCTGCTCGTCGGTGAGATGCAGCCGGAGGTTCTCTTTTTTGGGAATCCGGTCAGCCTGGTGGATAGCATAGGAGATAAACTCAGATTGTTTTTTGAAGCGACGGCAAAACTGACAACCTGCCAGATGCATTTTCAGACGCAGCCGCTCGGCGCACGACAACCGGGTAAACTCACTTTTGGTAATCAACAGTGTAGCCGTATCGCAACTGAGCATAATCTTGTCCATGCCTTTCATCCATATTTTTTGCACTTTGTTCATTTCAGCCATTTGTTTTCGATACATTCACGTAATTTCAGCCGGGCACGGTGCAGAATGACCCACAGATTTGACGTGCTACAACCTATTTCCTTACACACTTCGTCGGAATTAATTTCTTCCATGACTTTCAGCACAAAAACCGCCCGCCATTTTTCGGGCAGCAAAGAAAGACACAAAGCCATAATCTCTTGAAATTCATCCTGGCGTGTGGGTGCGCGTGTTTCCCGTTGCCAGTCTTTTGGAGCACGTTCTATAATCCAGTGTCCCTGCATACCGTCTTCATCCTGAAAAGGTTTGCCGAAATGGGCAGTGGCAAACTCTTTTTTAGTACTTTTTTTTCGATAGAAATCAATGACCTTTCGTTTGAGAATCGACAACAACCAGGTAAGTTCGGTACTGTCGCCCCGAAAAGAACCCTTTGCTTTTAGTGCAGAGATAAAAGTCTCCTGGACAATATCTTCGGCGATTTCCCTGGATTGTACCCGTGACCAGGCAAAATTGTACAGATAATCGCCGTGGGCATCGACCCAAAGTTCGGGTTGAAGTTTATGTTTCGTATTGGATATCGGTTTGACCATAACGGGAATAAAAGTATAAAAAAATCGCAAGGTCTCCGGTTAATAAATTTTGGAAAAACACCTGAAACAGTTTCGGAATCTTTGGTAAAAAAATTGTTTCTTTGTATCTTTAAAAATCAGCACTGCTTCGTCATGGATAAAAACGTTAAATATATCTTCGTTACCGGAGGTGTTTCTTCCTCATTGGGTAAAGGAATTATTTCGTCTTCTCTCGCTAAACTTTTACAGGCACGGGGGTTCTCGGTAACCATTCAGAAGCTTGACCCATACATCAATATCGATCCGGGAACACTCAATCCGTACGAGCATGGTGAATGTTACGTTACAGACGATGGTGCTGAAACGGATTTGGATTTGGGACATTACGAGCGTTTTTCGAATACACCCACCTCGCAGGCAAACAATGTTACCACCGGCCGCATTTATCAAAATGTTATCAACAAAGAACGCCGGGGCGAGTATCTTGGCACCACGGTTCAGGTGGTTCCGCACATCACCGACGAAATAAAACGCAGCGTACGCCTGCTGGGGAAAACCGGGAAATATGATTTTGTCATCACTGAGATTGGCGGAACAGTAGGTGATATTGAATCATTTCCATTTATTGAAACAGTACGGCAAATGAAGTGGGAACTTGGAAACCGCTGTGTGGTCATTCATCTTACACTGGTGCCTTACCTGCGTGCTGCCGGTGAGCTGAAATCCAAGCCCACTCAACATTCCGTAAAAAAATTACTGGAGCAGGGGGTTCAGCCGGATATTATTGTATGCCGTACCGAGCGTCCCCTTCACGAGGGCATCAAAAATAAAATTGCCCAGTTTTGTAACGTTGTACCCACTTCTGTGATTGAGTCGCTCGATGCCGAAAGCATTTATGATGTTCCGCTAATGATGCGGGATGAAAAACTCGATGTCGAAGTATTGGAAAAAACCGGTACGGCGATTCCTGAAAAACTGGATCTGGCCAACTGGGAACGTTTTCTGAACAACCTGAAGCATCCCAAATATGAAGTAAATATAGGTCTTATTGGGAAATATATCGAACTGAAAGATGCGTATAAGTCTATCAATGAGGCTTTTGTACACGGGGGCGCCATGAACCAGGCAAAAGTTAATATTCGCAGTGTGCAGTCGGAAAACATCACGGCAGAAAATGTGGACGAACTGCTCAAGGGATTGGATGGTATTCTCGTGGCGCCGGGCTTTGGCACTCGTGGTATCGATGGTAAGATTGAAGCCATTCGTTATGCCCGTGAAAAGAAAATCCCGTTTTTGGGTATTTGTCTTGGTATGCAATGCGCAGCTGTTGAATTTTCACGAAACGTTTTAGACCTGAAAGGTGCACATTCCACCGAAATAAATCCGGATACACCATATCCTGTCATCGACCTGATGGAAACACAGAAGAAAGTGAAAAATATGGGCGGAACCATGCGGCTTGGCGCATACAATTGCAAACTGGACCCCGAATCAAGGAGCTATGCGGCTTACGGCTTGGAAGACATCCGCGAACGCCACCGCCACCGTTACGAATTCAACAATGAATACCGGAAAGTTTTTGAAGAAAACGGTGTGCGCCTTGCCGGGATTAATCCAGAAGAAGACCTCGTGGAAATCATTGAAATCAAAGACCATCCCTGGTTTGTGGGTGTACAGTTTCATCCGGAATACCGTAGCACGGTGAAACAGCCGCATCCGCTTTTTGTGAATTTTGTGAAAGCAGCACTTGAGCATAAGGGAGGCGCAAAACGTTAAGATTTCAATCTTTTAAAGCTTCTTTTAGCGCTTTCGTTAAAACGGATTTGGTTTTCACCCCGACAAACTTCTTGACGATTTTGCCATTTTTAAAAACCAAAATAGTAGGGATATTACGGATACCCAAATCGGCAGCAATCTGCTGGTTGTTCTGGACATCCAGTTTGCAAATTTTGGCCTCGCCACTGATTTCTTCGGCAATTTCGCTCACCACAGGCCCCTGAATTTTACAAGGCGTACACCAGGCAGCCCAAAAGTCCACCAGACTGACGCCTTTGGCAATTTGCTTTTTAAAAGTAGCATCAGTAAGAATGACCAGGTTTTCGCTTTCCGGTTTCCCCGAAACAGCAGCCATCATTTTGTAACGGCGGTAGAAAGATAATACGAGGATAATAAAAAGAACTCCGAAAATAATCCAGAGATAAATGTTCATTGAAGTTGTCTTTTAATTTGGTTAATTAAATAGCTTTCGCTTTGAATACCCGGCATTTGAGAGGTAATCTTCCCCTCTTTCATTAAAAGGAGAAAAGGAATATTACGAACACCGAAACGGTCGGCAAGCAGACGGTTATCACTCACATTAATTTTGCCAATCCTGAGCTTGTCGCCGAAAAGCCCGGACAATTTTGCATACACTTTATCCTGCGCAATGCAGGCCGTACACCATTCTGCCCAAAAATCTACCAGCCACAAGCCGGAGTTTAACCGGATTTCCCAGTTAACAAAATTGATATTTACAAAACCTTTCTTCATGGCCGGCAAAGATAGAGGTTTTTCCATGTTTACCACAAAGGATTTGGCATATTTACCGCAAAGGCCGCGAAGGATTTTCACAAAGGGACGCGAAGAGATGTATCTATTTTCATTCGGTAAACCTATATAATACTACGATGAATTTTTCGACTTTTCAGGTTTTTCCCAACCTGAAAAGACACTGGTTTACAACGCAGATGCCCGGCAAGCAGCCGAATAGGGCCGCAAAATAAAAATGTTAAATTTTCAATAAATTTTGTTTTTATGTTTTTTTTTCTTTCCTTTGCTTTGTAAAAGAATCAACAAGGCCCTTATCCTCCCTGCTGATTATGATGAAACCAAATGCTATAAATAGCAGAAAACCTTAAAAATTCTAAAATGGATCACAAACATGCTGTATTTAAAACCGGAAGAAACGAGCTGACGAAAGTTCTCATTAACGAAATAATATACTTTAAAGCAGACGGAGATTATACCCACATAAAAACTTACACAGGCGAAACGCTTACTATTTGTAAAAACCTGAAAAATACGTTGGCAGATGTTGATTCGGATTTATTTGTCAGAATAAACCGAAGTGTGGTTGTGAACCATTTATTTATAACCAGGGTTAAAACAGGAACGGAACCTCTGGTGCAACTGAACCATAGTGTGGTGTTCAGGCCTTCTAAAAAATACCAAAACGACCTGAAACAGATTTTCGTTCATACAATGAACAGGGCATCTCATACAGTGAAAGGGGGTGTTTCACACATTTACAGCGGCCGTTCACACAATAAGCAAAAACCGGAGGAAATGTAAAGGAAATACATTATACATTTGTAGCGAATAGATGTTCGGACAAATATTCAAAGAAGAACGGACAACCGGAACCCGTTGCGCAACAAGAACCGGAAGTCCGTTGAAGTAGTCGGCTGTTTAAGCCGGCGCAAAATTAATCAATTTATTAACTTTTTAAATTTTTGCGTTATGAAAAAATTAGAATTGGGACGGTATGGCGTTCTTGAAATGGACGGCTTGGAAATTAAAAAAATTGATGGAGGTATTTCGTTTTATCAAAATGGTACAATGATTGACAAAGATGGAACTAACGAGCTTTTTGATACGGTTGTCTCTTTTGTTGAAGGTTTTTTTCATGGATTATTTAAAAAATAAAAAATTATTATGAAAACATTAGATTTAGAAGCCCTTAATGTTAAGGAGCTTGACCCTGTAAAATTAGCGACAGTAAACGGAGGGTTTAATCAAAGTGCTTATAACGCAGGAGAAAAAGTTGGCGAGTTTGTACATAAGTGTGTAGTTGATTTTTTCGCTGTTAAAAGTTTTTGGGAGCTGTTTGCGTAAGTGGTTTAGCTCTCGTTAAAGTGGAAGTAAAATAGCTGTTTCATATTTAATCTTATTGACGAAATATGAAACAGCTATTTTAAATTATTAGAATAAATGAAAGATTTATTAAACTATTTGAGAAATCCGGTTTATTGTTTAAATACTAAACCTAAATTTACTTATTTTTTACGCTTGTATTTGTATCTTATTCTAATAGAAATTCCTATTAATTTAGGAATACTTTTTATTACTAAAGAATTTCATATTAAACAATCCGAAGTAGTGGGGTGGTCAGCTCGTCAGGTAATGTTTCTTACAATATTATTTAGTCCTGTCTATGAGGAAATCCTTTTTAGGTCTTTACTAAAATTTAAAAAAATAAATATACTATTATTTATTGTTACAAATCTTTTTCTCTGGCTATTCGCTTTTTTTCGCTCGAAGATGTCCAGTCCTGTTTTTTACATGTTGCCTATATTGGTATTTGGTCTTCTTTCGCTATTACTCTGGTTTGGAAGGGATAAAATTGAACAATATATATCTTCAAATTTTAAATATTTCTTTTATGGTACAGTACTTATTTTCGGATCATTACATGCAAGCAATTTTACAGGAAACATGTATTTAATCCTGGCGTTTTCTCCTATTCTTGGCGGACCACAAATTGTAGGTGGACTATTACTTGGTTATATCAGAATGAAAAACGGTCTTGTCTATAGTGTTCTTTTTCATGTGTTATTAAACTCTGTATTTTTATTTCATTTTTTATAGCTTAGGGACTTCCCTTTTGTCATTATAATAAATATATATGCCCCAAATTTTCCCCTCCTCCATCACCGAATTTTCCGCTGAGAGCCTGATTAAAAAGCACTCGTCCAAAAGCAAGGCCATTTACTGGCTTTTACTTTTTATGATAGTTGCTTTGGGCGTTTCGCTGTTTTATGTGAAAGTGGATGTAAACGTGAACAGTCCGGGCATTATCACATCAAAAGAGCTTGCCACACAAATCATTGCGCCGGTTTACGGGCGGATTGCCCTTATCCGCCTGAAAGAAAACGAGTTTGTCAGAAAAGGCGATACGTTACTGGTGGTGGATACCACAGATATTGTAAAACGTATCGGTATTATTAACGAAAAAACGCAGCTGTTAAGAAACCAAAATACTGATTTGTTATACCTCAACCGGCTGACAAAAAACAGCAGGCTGAAGCTTTACGAAGTTTTTACGCCGTTGTACCGCCGTGAATTGCAAAAGTTTATTTCCGATCTGCGTTTTCAAAAATCCGAAATAGCCATTCTTCGCAAAAATTACCTGCGTCAGTTAACATTATATAAAAAAAATGTAATTCCGATTGCCGAATTTCAACAGGCCTCTTTTAAATATGAAAATGCAAAATTAAAATATGATAAGATATTTGAAAATCAGCTGGCTGTGTGGCAAAAACAACTTAATCAAAACCAGAATCAAATTTTTAACCTGAATGGTGAGCTGGCCAATTTACAAAAAGAACTGGACAAACATTTTATTACGGCACCCATAAGCGGATACGTTCAGAACCTGACAGGCATAAAAGTAGGCGGAAATATTTACCCGAACGAAAAAATATGCGTGATTACGCCTACAACCGATTTAATTGTGGAAACTTATGTTTCGGCAAGGGATATCGGATTTATACACCCGCATCAAAAAGTGAAATTCCGTGTAGCCGCTTTCGATTATAACCAGTGGGGCATGTTGAAAGGAGTGGTGAGCGAAATAGCCAAAGATGTCCGTTTGTCGCAAGGCAACATACCCACATTTATTGTTCGCTGCAAACTCGACAATACAATATTAACCTATCACAACCAAAAGGTAAGGGTGAGAAAAGGAATGACGGTGAATGCCAACTTTTTCCTTACGCAGCGGACGCTTGCCCAGCTTTTATATGATAAAGTTACCAATTGGATAGACCCCAATGATATGCAACATGCTACTGCTGTTGTACAACCGAAAAGATAAAACATGAGTTTAAAAGCAGGGTACAATGCATAGAAGAAAAGTAAAAGTAAAGCAGCGGGATATAACGGATTGCGGTGCGGCATGTCTCATGTCGGTTTCCGCTTATTATAACCTGCTGATACCCATTTCAAAAATACGTCAGTATGCCAATACCGATAAAAAGGGAACGAATGTATTGGGGATGGTGGAAGCGGCCGAAAGATTGGGTTTTGTGGCAAAAGGAGTGAAAGGGAGTTACGATGCATTGTTAAAGATACCCAAACCGGCCATTGCACACCTGCACCTGAAAGAGCAGAACCTTTTGCATTATGTTGTTATCCTAAAGGTGTCCGAAAAGCAAATTGACATTATGGACCCCGGTACCGGAGAAATTAAAAAGTTGAAAAAGGAAGAATTTCTCAAAAACTGGACAGGTATCCTGATCATCCTGGTACCCGGTGATGGTTTTGAAATCAAAAACGAAAAGATATCAAACCTTTCCCGTCTTTTTTTTCTGCTAAAACCGCATAAAACAGTAATGGTACAGGCACTCATCGGTGCTGTCTTCTATTCCGTTATCGGGCTTTCCACTTCAATATATATCCAGAAACTTACCGACTTTGTTTTTGTCAACGGCAACAAAAACCTTTTAAACCTGATGAGTGTGGCCATGGTTATTTTAATAGTGGCACAGGTGTTTCTCGGCGTTTTTCAAACTATTTTCACGTTAAAAACCGGCCAGCTTATTGATGCCCGGCTTATTTTGGGATATTATAAACACCTGCTAAAACTTCCGCAACGGTTTTTCGACAGTATGCGTACCGGAGAAATCATTTCGCGGATAAACGATGCCGTTAAAATCAGGGCATTTATCAGCAGTACATTAATCCACCTTATTGTGAGTGTACTCATTGTGGCTTTTTCCTTTGGGCTGATGTTTATCTATTCCTGGAAAATGACCCTCGTGGTACTAATTATCATTCCTCTGTATGTGATATTGTATTTTATCACAAATAAGCTGAACAAGAAAACCGAACGCAAAGTAATGGAACAATCTGCCGAACTGGAAAGCCACCTGGTGGAATCCATCAATACGGTCAGTACGATTAAGCGTTTCGGGGTGGAGGATTATTTTAACCTACGTACGGAAAACAGATTTGTGAAACTCTTAAATACGGGATATATTTCGGGGTTAAACGCTGTTTTCAGCTCTTATTCAAGTTCTTTCCTGTCCAATATTTTCACCATTATCGTTTTGTGGACGGGCTCTTATTTTGTATTATCAAAGGTGCTTACCCCGGGTGAATTGATGTCGTTTTATGCTTTGCTCGGTTATTTCACCGGACCGTTAAATTCATTGATTGGC
>BTTE01000064.1:0-14631 GCA_036244975.1 bacterium
AACTTCTGATAAAAGTAATAATATATCCGAATTAATTTTTTTAAAAGCAAATCTATCCACAATTCAAACTCAGGGTCAAATTTTCCACCAAAAACCGAATTATCAACATAAATAGTTTCCTATCTTCCAAAGATAGCTGGTTTTCTCTTAAAAATCAAGCCTACTCCCGATAACAGCAATTGAATCAGAGAGACGTCCCAATTTAATATCGAAATTTTCGTATCTTTTTATTTTTAGTTTTTTGATTTTTATGGTTTAGCTAAATTTTTATCAAATCAGTTAATGCGGTTTCAAGGTCAGGAAACAGAAAGTTGTATCCCGTTGCCTTAATCTTGTCGGCTGATATTCTGCTCCCTGTTAAAAGTATTTCGGACATTTTACCAAACATCAATTTCATTGTAATAGCAGGAAGATTTGGAAACCAAAAGGGCTTTTTCAGAACGTGAGCTAATGTCCGGGTGAATTCTTTGTTTGTCTTGTGGTCTGGCGCTACTGCATTGTAAGCGCCGTCCATTTGTGTGTCCTCTATTGCCTTAATGTAGATGTCGCATAAGTCGTCAATATGTATCCAGGGTAAGTATTGATTTCCTGTCCCTATTGCTGACCCAATGCCCATTTTAACCGGTGTTATCATTTTTGATAATGCTCCTCCTTGTCTTGTGAGGACAACGCCTGATCTTATTTTGACTGTCCTTATTCCTGATTCTTTAAATCTATCGGCTGTTTGTTCCCATTTTCGGCAAGTGTCTCCGAGGAAATCATTGGCTGCCGGGTCTGTCTCGGTGAAGATTTTGTCTGATGTTATTGTGCCGTAATATCCAATGGCTGATGCGGAGATGAACGTTTGCAGATGTTTGTTCAGTTCTTTGATTTTGCTAAAAATTAGTTGTCCTGTTTTGATACGGCTGTCAATGATGAGTTGTTTCCTTCTAACTGTCCATCTTTTGTCGCCGATGTTTGCACCTGCAAGGTGTATAATACAGTCGGCAGTTTCAATAGCTTTTTTTTCAATTTCCTCTTTGCCTAAGTCCCAGGTGTAAGTCGGTATTGCTGCCTCTCGCCTGCTCGTCCTGCTTAAAACAGCAACGCCATATCCTTTTTCCTGCAATCTCTTGCAAAGATGTCTTCCGACAAGTCCCGTTCCTCCTGTTATTAATACTGTCGTCATTGTCTGTTTTCACATGTGCCCCAACTCTCTTATTCACCCCCAAATGTATAATTTATTCTAAAACAAGGAGAGGCTATCAGTTCGTTTTACAGGGAATCTTTCTGTTCTCCGCCTTATTTCAACCTCCCCAGCCGTTTCATTGACCTTAGGAAGTTGATGACACGGGTGCGGGTGGTGAGGACATATTCGTAGTAATTTTTGTCGCTGTTAGGATTCAGCATCCGCTTGTCTTCTTTCAGGTTTTCGATGATGTCGTTGAAATTGAGGTCGGACGACATCACCTGCATGATGCCGTTGGCGTAATCGAAATAGTACCACTGGCGTTTGCCGTGGCGTAGTATGAATTCGATGGTGGCGCCGCTGCGGCTTTTGCGGATTTGCAGTATCCCGTCCATGTACTTGTTCAGTGTGTTTCCGCCAATGCTGCCAATGCCGATAGGGCCGTACGAAATAAACGAACGCGACAACGGATCCCACACGAGATGCAGGTCGGTGAAGCTGATGGTGTTCTTCAAAACATCCGGTAACTTTTTAACCTGCCCGTAAAGAGAGAGTTCCGTAATGACATTTTGTGCCGTTTCCGGGTTGAGGAGCTTCTTCAGCGTCATGGGATAAAGTCCTTTGGTGATGTCCACCGACTTGGCAGGAATCATCCGCAGGCTGTCGGCCATCATGTCCAGCGCCGACTGGTCGAAGTAGAATTTCATCATCATAACCACATGCAACAGCATACTGTCGGGTACAACTAAGTATTTGAACTTTCCGATAAACTTTGTTTTCAGCATGTTGTTTTTCATGCCGAGGTTGAAAATGCCATCGCCTTCCATCTGGCAGTTTTTGGTTTCCAGCTTTACGAAATTGGCTTTCAGGTCGTTGTTTTTCAGCCTTCCGGGAGAGCCCATGAGGAAACTACCGGTTTTGTGGTCGATGCCCAGGTTCCCGTTAGCCGATATCAGCACTTCGTCCGAAGGACTTTTCAACGCCTGCAATACCAGCGGGTAGTAATGATGGTACTGGAAACTGTAGGCCAGCCCGAACCAGGCCTGCAGGCTGTCGGCGGTTTTGGCGTGGCTGCCAAAGCGGAAAGCGATGTGGTTCGGATCCAAATCCTGATCCACAGCCATCCAGTTGCCGGTGTTGTCCACACAATCTTCGTTGAGCTGGTAGCCGCCACTGAAATGCAGCAGCTTATTGCCGGCATGCATAATCACCTTTCCGGTAAAGAAATATTCCGGGCTCAGGAAAAATATTTCTCCTTTTGGAATTTTTCCCGTGGCGATGCTCCGCCCGTTGGCATCCACACGAATATCGCTCATCTTAATGGCCTGCAAGGTAGCATTCATGTCTTTATAATCCAGCTTGCCGCCGCCGGTGTAATTTTTCCGTGAAAGGATATTCACACGGGCAGCATAAATGTTGTGGAACAGGTTGGCGGTGTCGATAAGAATCGTTGCGTTTTCGAGAGTGGCCAGTTTACCTTTCTGCAAGATGGTAACCGCTTCGTTAGCCGGAAAAACAGCGGCATCAGCTGTTTTTATCAATTTAACACCCTGTACATCAATAGTATATTGATTGATGTTGTAATATGCTTTCCCGGCATAGAAACGTAATGGGTTTTTGCCGGGAGAGATGGAAATAAATTCGGGACCCGGTTTGTGGTAGACGATAAGTTGTTTCCGGCTGAGCGAATCCAGTGCACGGTAAGTGCTGTCCTGCGTACTGTAAAGGCTGAGTTTATCTTCGTCCATAATCCATTTCACCTCATCCAGTGTTGAGATAAACCGATTGAAAGGAAATTTCAGGAACGAATGATTATCGAGATGATTAAACCATCCTTTTTGGGCTTTGAAATCAATTTTTGCCCGATAGTTTCGGGCCAGGAAAGTGGTGTCGCCGGTGTTCGGATTTTTCAGAACGAACCTGGCAGAATCGGCATCCAATCCGTGGTTGGTAAACAAAAAATGCTGTGAGCCGAGGCTGGAATGACCAAAAGTAAAACTCCCCTTCCCGGAAAGTTTATCCGGCGAAAGCGTAAGTTCACCCCAAAGTGCGGCATTTCCATATAACCGAAATTCCGGTTCCGGATTCATAATGTGCATGACATTTTTCTTTGTGTTCCACGCAATTGTAACCGTATCGGAATAAACGGATGGAAAATGATACTTCACGGAATCGGTTTCTCCTCTGAATTTGAAGGCTTTGGCAGCCAATACCGAGTCGGGGAAAAACCGGAAATTCCCCGATTGTACTGTGGTGGTCAGATAATGCAGCTTACCACTTCCGTGGAAACCCTGCATGTTGAGGGTGAGGGTGTCGGAATACCAGCCTTTCCCGCCGTAAGCCGGCAATCCATTCCCCGGCGTTTTGTAAACAAATCCCAGTGAATGATCGGGCATAACTTTCAGCGGTTGCGCGATGGGCTGAAAGATACTGTCGGAGACCAGGCTGCCACTGAACACCAGGTGGTCGGTGTTGAAAGTCATAATGGAGTCGAAAACAAAAGGCGAAACGCGGTAATAAAATTTGCCTGGTAACAGGGTGCTATCCTGAATGTGGCGGCTGTTGTAATAGACATAGGACTCGGATTCGCTTACAAATTCCGGATATTTCGGTACATGCATCAATCCCGATTTGTTGAAAGGCAAATCCACATACAGCCGGCCGCTGAGTTTTTGCAGCGATTGCCTGACAGGGACAACGTAACGCCGGTTGCGGATGGTGTCTTTTTCCCAAACTCCGAACGAAAGCGAATCGACATAGTTCATGTTTATCATGAAACTGTCGTACACAAAGACGCTTTTTCTTGCATAAAAGTTGAACAGGCCGGCGCTGATTTTGCCACTGAAAGTGAAATCGCGGTTTTTCCGTACGGCGATCTTTTTATGGTATGGATAAATATAAACCTGTTGGGAGTCGCTGATAAAAATCCGGGAAACACCATAGATATTCAGGCTAAAGTCTTTCAGATTTAGCGAGGCATTGGGTTTGAGTTTTTCTTCCGAGTTGAAATGGATGACATCATAATCCGTTCGCCCTGCTTTGGCATTGAGAAAATACTGTAACCGCTTGGTTACCAGTGCTGTTTTGGTTCCTGAATCGTAAACTACAAAGCCTTTATTCGACAGGCTCATGAGTAAATTTTCAACCTGGTCCGGTGGTTTGTTCATGAAGGATGAAAGTGCAGCCACACTGATTCTTTTAGTAGAATAGGCGTGCATGAAATTTTGCACGACATAAAGCGGATTAATTTCATCGATACCCTGCAAAGCGTAAAATTCACGTACGTCAAAATAGCGGTTCGACTCAAAACGGGCAGGTTGGTTGCCGTTGACGCCTCTGATTTTTTTGAAAACGATGCTGTCTGTTTTAAGGTTCCACAAGAGGGAAGGCACGTAAAGGTCCATCTTGTGATAGGAATCGAAAAAGGGAATTTGGCGGGAATTGTCGGAAATATTGTAGAGCTGCAGCTTTTTGGCAGCCACCTCGTAGCGCATTTGCAACTGTGGGTGGAAAATCGAGTCTTTGCCTATCAACAGGCTGGCATCCACAGCCGTCGATACTATTTTTTTTCTGTTAAATTCAAAACGCCGGGAACGTAGTTTGAACACCGTTCTTCTGTTCCGGCTGAAAATCACTTCCGGCCTTATGCCGTTGACCATTGTGCCGTAAAATCGTTTTCCCTCCAGTTCAATACCGCCGTGAAATGAAATTTGCGGATAGATTTCCGGGAGATAAAGTTTATTATCATACGACGTAAAACGGGGATAAACCGAATTAGTGCCGGGTTTTCCGGTAAGTACTCTGTCTGTCAGCCTTCCGAGAACAGCCTGTCTGCGAAGAAAAGCAGGGTAGGTGAGGCGTACCGAATCAATATGGAAAATGTTGGTATTCAAGTGGAAGTGATAACTGTCGGTGATTTTGTAGCTTTCTTCAAAACCACTGTTAAACCGGTTCCATTTCAAGATGCCGTTCTCGCCTATCCAAAGTTTTGATTTATAAATAAATATGCCTGCTGTTTGCATAATCATGCTGCTGTCGTTGCGGCTTGCTTTGATAAGGTTAAGTTGTACAAACCGCACAGAAAAAACAGTGTCGTAGTGCAGACTGAAATCGGCGCGACGAAAATGCCATGAAGAGGTTGTTTTTCTGTAAAGGACATGTTTCTCCAGCAGGTTTTCGGTGAAAGACAGGAAATCAAGGAAAGCCCTTAACCTGCGCTGCTGCAACATCTCCACAGCATAATGTTGCCAGGCCGTAAACTCCGGGTTTTTCCGGTTGGTTTCGGCCAGCAGGTTGATGCTATACAGATAATCGTAAAGGTAAGGATAGGTACGCAGCCTTTTGGAGCGCATGAGCTCCACAACCTTCCTCACATCGACCTGTTGTTTTGCAGTGAAATGACCGCTGTTCCAACTGCTGCCAAACCGGGTCAGCAGCCGGTTGGCCTCCGCCTGATAAACGGGTGATTTGGTGTTCAGCAGAATGGTGGAGAGCTGATGGAAGAAGCGGGCAGGATCTTTGGAAAGGGAATCGCTTTGCGCCTGTATTTGAAAGCCCGGCACAGTCAGTAACAGAAGTATTCCCCATTTTACAAAAGACGCCTTCCGCATAATTTATTCTTTGATGAAAAGGACCACCATCCGTTTGTTTTTGGTATGATGGCTTTTGAATTGCAAACGCAAACCGGCTGGCAAAGTAAAAAACTTTTGCCGGCCGGCTAATAAGTTTATTCGAAACCGGCAGCAATTTTCAAAAAGTCTTCTGCTTTCAGCGAAGCGCCGCCAATAAGTCCGCCATCCACGTCTTTGTTAGCAAAAAGAGTTTTGGCGTTGCCCGGGTTACAGCTTCCGCCGTAGAGAATACTTACTTCATCAGCAGCAGTTGCACCGTATTTTTCCGTCATCAGGCTCCTGATAAAAGCATGCATTTCCTGCGCCTGTTCGGGAGAAGCGGTTTTTCCGGTACCGATGGCCCAGACGGGTTCGTAGGCAACCACAACATTGGAAAACTCATCTTCGTTGAGGTGAAACAGGCTCTCTTCAAGTTGTTTTTTGACCACCTCAAAATGAATCTCTTTTTCACGTTCTTCCAACACTTCGCCGCAGCAGAAAATGGGCTTAATGCCGGAATCGAGCAGGATATCTACTTTTTTGGCCAGCTGTTCGTGGGTCTCGTTGAAATATTTCCGCCTTTCGGAGTGACCGACGATGCAATATTCTATGTCCACAGAGGCCAGCATGGTAGCGGCAACTTCGCCGGTGTAGGCTCCCTTCTCGTGTTCATTTACATTCTGTGCACCGATTTTAATCCGGCTCTCTTCGGCATAGTCCGATGCCATTTCGAGATACAGGGCAGACGGACAGGCAATCACCTCGCATTTAAGGCTCATCTCTTCCATACCCACCACAATCTGATCAATCAGCTCTTCGGCTTCCTGGAAGGTTTTATTCATTTTCCAGTTGCCGGCAACAATATTTTTTCTCATGATTTTTTTAACTTTAAATTGTGAAGCAAAAATAAGATTTAAAGGGAACTTTTGATAAGTATATGGGTTTTTTCGCGGGATACTGATAAAAATTTCCTATCTGTATCGGCGAAGGGAATTGATAGCCGACGCTACCCCCGTATCCTCCCGACCTTCGGTGTGGACAGGTTCTAAAGGGAGTAACTTCCGTTTTTTATAAAACTATAGAACTTGTTTTGTCATTACGAAAGAAAACTTGCAATATTTTTCAGAACAATGGAGTTGAAGTATATTTTTATTGAACATGGTTTAACATGCCGAAATTTTTCTCAATAATAAACCATTCCTGCCACGATGCATTCGCAAAAGCTGTACTCAAATTCCATGTCTACAGGTGCTTTAAACTTTTCAAAAGAAATATTTGTAATTTAATAAATAGCTGTATATTTGCACTCATTTTTGAATAACCATTACAAGCATAAAATAATGAGTAAGCAGGAATTAATTCAGGTGGTAGAAGACAGTATTGAGGTCAAAGAATTTCCGAAATTCAAGGCCGGTGATACCATCACCGTTACCTATAAAATTAAAGAAGGAAACAAAGAGCGTTTGCAGAAGTTTCAGGGGGTTGTTCTTCAGCGCGCAGGCAGCGGCCCGACTGCTACCTTTACAGTGAGAAAAATTTCCGGTAACGTGGGTGTTGAACGTATTTTCCCTATCTCATCACCTTTCATCGAAGAGATTACGGTGAATAAAGTGGGTGTTGTTCGCCGGGCACGTATCTTCTATTTCCGAAACCTTCGCGGCAAAAAAGCCCGTATCAAGGAGAAAAGACATTAAACTTTTTTTGATGATGCTTTATACCGGTTATTGTTTGAATTGCGTGTTATAGTTCGCTTCGTCTTAAAGGCGTTTTAAATATATGCCGGCATAACACAAGACTATTTTTCATTGCGTTTTTGAAATTAATTTGGTATTACAAGCCAATCTGCAATGGTTGGCTTTTTTCGTGGGCGGAAGGGATCAGTTTTATGCGTTAGACTCCCGTTGCCTGACTACTTCGTAAAGTAAAACGGCGGCTGCCACCGAAACGTTGAGCGAGGCAATGGTGCCGAGCATGGGTATGCGGACTTTAACATCGGCCAGTTTCAGATATTCGCCGGAGATGCCTTCTCCTTCGGAGCCCATGATCAGTGCCAGCGGCCCGGTGAGGCCTTCGTCGAAATGTACTTTTTCAGCTTTTTCCGAAACAGCAGCAATATGCAGCCCGCTATCTTTCAAGAAGTTGATAGCCTCTTTCAGGTTGTGCTCACGGCAAATAGGGATTTTGTATATGGCTCCTGCCGAGGATTTTATGGTTCCGGAATTGAGTTGGGCAGCTCCTTTGGAGGGAATGAGGACGGCATCGACACCGGCACTCTCTGCCGTCCGCAAGATGGCGCCGAAATTACGTACGTCCGTGATACGGTCTAAAATGAGAATGAAAGGGGTGCGGCCTGCTTCATAAATTCCCGGTAGCAGTTGTTCTATGCTGTAAAAAGTAACCGGTGAAATGTAGGCGATAACACCTTGATGATTTTTGCGGGTGATACGGTTCAGCTTTTCTATGGGAACAAGCTGAAAAGGAATTTCCCGTTCCCGCAACATGGGCATAAGCTCGTGGAAAGTTTTTCCGCCTGCCCCTTTTTGAAGAAATACCTTTTCTATCTCCTTGTCTGAGATTAGCGCTTCCATCAACGGACGGATACCATAAACCATCTCCTGTGTTGCTTCTTTTTCTCCCATTTTATGCTGTTTTTTTTCTTTGAATAACGAACACCGAACACCGATTTCAGATTTTTGATTTTCATTATTCTTCGAGGTATTTCCTGTCGATTTGTTTGGTGGCTTTGGCGCCCATAGTTTTCAGCTTTTCCACCTGCCCCAGCAAATTACCACGGCCTGAGGCAAGTTTTTTGTGGGCTTCGGTGTAAGAAGCCTGTGCTTTGTCCAGGTTGTCGCCTATTTTTTCGAGGTCTTTTAAAAAGCCTTCGAACTTGTCATACAGCTTCCCGCCCTGTTGAGCAATTTCCAGTGCGTTGCGGGTCTGTTTTTCGTGGCTCCAGATAGAGGCAACGGTACGCAGGGTAGCGAGCAACGTGGTAGGGCTGACGATAACAATGCGTTTTTCCCAGGCAAAGTTAAAAAGGTCGGGGTCGGCCTGTACAGCTGCTCCGAAAGCCGGTTCTACCGGCATAAACATAAGGACAAAGTCAGGCGTATTCAGACCTTTCAGGTTGTGGTAATTCTTTTCACTCAGCTCTTTTATATGGTTCCGGATGGAATGCAGGTGCAGCTTCAGGGCTTTTCCTCTTTTGGTTTCGTCTTCGGCAGCGATATATTCCTGAAATGCCGTCAGCGAAACTTTGGCATCAATAATCAGATGTTTCTCTTCGGGTAACTTGATGAGGACGTCGGGTCGCAGCATGTTGCCATCTTCGCCTTTGGCTGTGTACTGTAGGAAATATTCTTCATTTTTGTTCAGCCCCGAACGTTCCAGTATCCGTTCCAGGACCACTTCTCCCCAGTTTCCCTGTTTTTTGGAGTCCGATTTGAGGGCTTTGGTCAGATTGCCGGCCTCTTCGCCCAGCTTCATGTTCAGCTCCTGCAAGCGTTTCAACTCCTCCTTCAAAACAATCTGGTCATTTTTTCCTTTTTGGTAAGTTTCTTCTACCTTTTTTTCAAAATCGGTGATTTTCTCTTTCAAAGGATTCAGCAGATCGCTCATGTTTTTATGCGATGTTTCGTTGAATTCACGGGTGTTTTGTTTGAGGATGGCATTGGCCATGTTTTGGAATTCTATTTTGAATTTTTTCTGTAGTTCTTCCACCTCTTTACGTTCGTTATCCAGCCTCTCCTGCAAGTGGTTGTAATCTGATTTCAACGAAATGTTTCTTTTTTCTGCTTCTTCTTTTTCTTTTTGCGCACTTTCCCATTTGCCGGCTGCTTTATCTTTTTCCTTTTGCAGGGAAGAGAGGCGTTCGGTTAAAATACCGAGCTGTTTTTCCAACTCCATTTTTTCTGTCAAAGCTGCGGTGGAGCGCTTTTCTGTTTGCTTTTCAAATTCTGCTTTTTGCGATTTAAGCTTTTGATTTATAAAAAAATATGTTAGAATAAAACCCGTAAGGAGTCCGAGAGATGCGACTAAAAATTCCATGTTTTAATTTTGAAGTAAAGATACGAAAGTTTCGACTTGAGGAGGCTGAAGTTTGGGTATTGGCAAAATATTATTAGATGTCCCCTTTAGTGTTTGTCCATAAAGTAAGTACAAATTAATTTAAGAATACAGGACACTAATCAACGATTGGCAAAGTGGCTGAAAATCAATCAGGACCTTTTCAGACAGGACTCACCCATCTTTTATGTACTTTTGCCGCCAATAGTTATGAGAGTTATAGGGCTTTTATCCGATACACACGGTTTTTTTTATCCCCGGATTCCGGAATTTTTTTCCGGTTGTGATGAGATATGGCATGCCGGAGATATCGGTGGTGTGGAGATAATTGAACGGCTGGAGTCTATTGCGACGGTGCGGGCGGTTTACGGCAATATTGACGGGGGAGTATTGCGGAAAGATTTTCCGGAAGTGGCTTTTTTTACGGTCGAAGGGCTGAAAGTGCTGATGATGCACATTGGCGGTTACCCCGGACGTTATACGTCGCAAGCGAAGGAATTGATACAAAAATATCGCCCCGGACTTTTTATTTCGGGACATTCGCACATTTTAAAGGTCGTGCCTGACAACAAATACGGTCTTTTACACATCAATCCCGGCGCTGCCGGTCATTCCGGCTTTCACAAAAGTATAACACTGGTTCGGTTTGTCATCGAAAAAGCACGGCCAAAAGATTTGGAGATGCTGGATATTGACCGGTATAAGAAGATTTAACAGTTACCGCAATCTGTCAGCACTGCGTATCAGTTTCTCATCCTGTAACACCCCACGGTAGGCCAGCACCAGAAAAACCAGGCTTATCAACGGCATGAAAACGGCGGTTTTGTATTCGGCGGTTCCTCCGGTAAGTTTTTGCAGGAAATCTACGTAATACAAAAAGAAAAGCCCGATAAACGCGACTTCCACGAGGATACACACTTTAATGATTTGCATTTGCGCTTTACGGTTTTTGTATAGGAATATGGTCATCAGTGAAAACAGCATGACAAAACCTGTAGCCGAGAGCAGTGGCAGGCTAAAATAACCGTTTTGGTTAAAGGTGGAGCCGGGAACAAGACTATTGGCTTTCTCGACGAAGAGGATAACCGAATCTTTGGCGCCGATAAAATCGGCCAGCGGGAAGAAAAAACTGATGGCCGAAGCAATGACGACCAACAACAGAAAAATAGTTTGTTTACGTTGAATCATGTTCTTTTCAATTTGAAACTGTGTGCGGCAAAATTAAGCATAAACGCTTATTTTTCCTGCCGGTTTTTGAAGAATTTGTTTTGGAGACTTTTTGTGCTATCAGTTTTTTGTCGTCAGTTCTTTGAGCGGACGCCCGAAGCGGGGTAATGATAATTGCCGGCTTAGAGTTCCAGAAACTCTTTAATCCGACCAAGGAAATATTTTTTCCAGCCTTCCGTAATTTCGTCGTAAGCTTCATCGGGGATATTGGTGTGGCGCAGCTCCAGCGAAACTCTTCCTTTGTCCGGATGAATTTTAAAAGTAACGATGGATGGTTCTTCCTGATCGCCAAAGTACCATTGCTGAATTACTTTTTTTGGAGGATCCAGTTCCAGAATTTTCCCTGTAATATCCCCTTCGAATATCTCAAATTCCGTTCCTGCTTTGGCTTCCATCTTCGCCGGCATATCCGACCAGAGTTCAATGGTAAACGGGTTGGTGAGGCAGGCGTACACATCCTCCGGCTCAGTGCTGACAGTGATGTATTGTTTGTAGTCTCTCATTTTATTACCCTTTTCATGTATGCAGAATAATCTTTCAGAATCGGTTGGTAATCTGTATTGTACAGTCCTGAAGTGATGAGGAAATCTGCTGTGGAACGGTTGTTGGCTGTGGGTACGTTGTACATCACCGCAATGCGCAGCAGGGCTTTCACGTCCACATCGTGAGGTTGGGGTTCCATGGGATCCCAAAGAAAAATAACCATATCAATTTTCCCTTCGGCAATCATGGCTCCCAGCTGTTGGTCCCCGCCCAGCGGGCCAGATTTCAGAAGCTCAATAGCTTTTATTTTTTTACCTCCGAGATGTTTTTCCAGCGCCTCCTTTACCAGCCGTCCGGTGGTTCCGGTGCAAACCAGCTTCTTATCCATTAGTCGTTTGTAATTATACTCCACCCATTCCATCAAATCCTGTTTGCGGTTGTCGTGGGCTACGAGAGCTACTGTTTTAATCATGGTATTTGTTTTAAATAATTGACAGTCAATTAAGAAATTGCAACATTGTTTCCATTGCAAAGGAAATCATTTTTTGGGTTTTCCCGGTAACCGAAGTTTTATTTTTTTGTAAAGGATTGGAAAAAGGGGGGTGCCACGGTTTTGATTCGTATTCCGTAAAGTCAAAGACTTTCTTGATGCAAATGGGGGCGAAACGACGGGAGTAATAAACATTTTGCAGATTTTGGAATCAAAATGAATTTTATTATTTTTGTAGAAAACAAAAAAATGGAGAAAGAAAAATTTATTTACTGGAATGATAATGGAATTTTCATAGGATATCTTGAAAAATATCCTGATTATTTGACGCAGGGTATATCAATTAAGGAACTTAAAGAAAATCTGTTAGATATCTATCACGAATTAACAAGCGGTACAATTCCACAAGTGCGTAAAGTAGATGAATTAGAAATAGCATGAAAAGAATTGACCTTATTAAAAAAATTGAAAATACCGGTTGCGTTTTAATAAGACACGGTGGGAAGCATGATTGGTATCAAAATCCAAAAACAAAAATATCACAACCGGTTCCAAGACATAAAGAGATAAACGAATATCTCGCAAAGCATATCCTGAAAATGCTTAACAGAACTTTATGAAGATAACAATTCGTAGAAATTTGGTTTTACAGGCAATAATAGTTCTCAGGTAGCTCATCTGTTTTATTCGAATGATTGCCTTTTATTTTTCTAATATTTAACGCATTATGTACGAAGAATTAAAACAATTTGTGAGCCAATTTGCCAACCTGAGTCAGGATGAATGGGAAGCTGTAAAGCCTTTTATCGAAATCAGGAATCTCAAAAAAAACGAATATTTCGTCAGGGAAGGAGAGATAGCCCGCTATATTTCATTCACACAAAAAGGTTACCTGCGTGTGTTGTACAATCATGATGGAAATGAAATTACCCGCGACATTTCGCCATTGCATACTTTTGTTACGGCGCTTCCCAGTTACGTCTCACAGACGCCTTCTTTCGAAATTATCCAGGCCATAACCGATTGTGAGTTGTTGGTGATTTACCACGATAACCTGGAATTTCTTTATGACCGGTACAGCAACTGGCAACGGGTGGGACGCCGGGTGATTGAGGAGATGTTTGTGCAGACACAAAGCCGGATTTACGCTTTCATCACCCAGCCGGCAGAAGTAAGGTATAAGGAGATGATGAAACAGTTTCCGGATATCTTCCAGCATGTCCCGTTGCAATACATCGCTTCTTATCTCGGCATTACATCGCAGTCGCTGAGTCGCTTGCGACGAAGCGTACAATTTGGCGAATGAGTTTCCTCCTCTGCGGGAATTTTTTCCACCTTTCTTATTTTTTACCAAATGTTAAAAAAATTCTGCTGTTTGTTTTCAAACTTTGCATCACGTAAACAACTGAACAGCACAAAACCATGGAAAGATTTATTGACAGCCATAAAACCGGAAACTTTGACCTGATAATTATCGGGGGCGGCATCACCGGTGCTTCGCTGGCTTACGAAGCCGGAACAAGAGGGTTGAAAGTGGCACTTTTTGAGAAAAGTGACTTTGGGGCGGCCACCTCTTCCGCCACTTCCAAACTTATCCACGGCGGGTTGCGTTACCTGAAGAATCTTGAGATTGGACTGGTGCGCGAATCGTTGAGAGAGCGAAGAATTCTGAGTAATATTGCCCCTAACTTTGTATATCCCATTCCTTTTATGATGCCTTCATACCGAAAGTTCAAGAGTCGTAAGTGGCTGATGCTTACCGCTATGGTGCTGTACGATGTGCTCTCTTATGACAAGGGTCATACCTGGGATCCGACCAAAAGTCTTCCGCATTTTAAATCGTACTCGCGAAGCCGGACGCTGGCGCTGGAGCATTGCGTAAAACAGCAAGGGCTGACCGGCTCAACCGTTTATTACGATTGTCAGAATATTTTTCCCGAAAGGCTGACCCTTGCTTTTCTGAAATCTGCTGAAACTTATGGTGCCCGGCTCTCCAGTTATGCGCAGGTGGTTTCCTTTATCAGAAAAGAGAACCGCGTAAAAGGCATTTTGGTAAAGGATTTGATAACCGGAGAGGAGGGGCGTTTTACAGCTCCGGTAACGGTAAATTGTGCCGGTCCCTGGGCTGATATGGTTATAAAATCGGCCAATACCGGCAACACAAAACACAACATCCGGCGCTCCGAAGGCATCCATATCGTTACCCGGAGAATTTGCGAAGACCATGCCGTTACAGTGATGACCAAACAAGACCGGCACATTATGGTGATGCCCTGGCGCAGCCACAGCCTTATCGGTACAACAGACAAAGAGTATTTTGGAAACCCCGACGATTACAAAGTGACCAAAGCAAGCATCATGGAGCTACTCGAAGATGTTAATGAAAACTTCAATGGAGCGGATTTAAAATATGAGGACGTCCTGTTTTATTACGGCGGTCTGCGCCCGCTTGCTGATACCGATACTGAAAATTCATACGAGTCTTCCCGGAAATATGAAATTTTTGATAATGCCGATGAGGGTTTGGATGGCCTGTTCACCGTTGAAGGCGGGAAATATACCACCAGCCGGCAACTGGCGGCGGA
>BTTE01000065.1:0-13594 GCA_036244975.1 bacterium
ATAGCCGTAGCTATTGAGAAAAATTTTAACGCTGTCAGATTGTTTATCTCATTTGTTCCCATAGGGTTTCCAGAGTTTTTCATATACTTCTTCAAACTTTCTTGCATTATCCCGATAGTGCATCAAAAATTTTCATCGTCTATAAAAAACTCTGAAAATCTTGATGCGAAGTAATTATTAGAAGTCCCCGAAAGTTAACCTTTTTTAAACCGGGAAAATCCTTACCTTGCGACGGTTTGATAAATTCCAATCTGTCTATGTCGAAAACCAAACGTCAACCGAACTTAGCCGAAGCGCTGATTCCCATTATTTTCTTAATCATTCTACTGACAATGAATGTTTTATTCTGGAAGGATACACTCAAAGGATCCAACCAGGTAGCGCTGATGGCGGCAGCCGGTTTATCCGGGATACTGGGTTTGCGCATGGGTTATACCTGGACAGAGATGCGTGATCAAATTGTAAAAACCATCGGAACGGCCATGCCGGCCATCCTTATTTTGTTGCTCATTGGTGCACTGGCAGGCACCTGGCTCATCAGCGGCGTAGTTCCGGCATTGATTTATTACGGACTGGATATCCTGAAGCCGGACATCTTTCTCTTCGCAGCGGTTCTGATAGGAATGATTGTCTCAACAGCTACGGGAAGCTCATGGTCCACCATTGCAACCATTGGCGTAGCCACGTTGGGTATTGGCGATGCCATGGGTTTCGATAAGGCTATTGTAGCCGGAGCCATTATTTCAGGCGCCTATTTCGGCGACAAGATGTCCCCGCTTTCCGACACCACCAACCTGGCGCCCGCCGTCTCCGGAACCGATATTTTTACCCATATCCGCTATATGTTATATACTACTATTCCTTCAATATCCATTACCCTCATTATTTTTCTCATTATGGGATTTACAGCTCACAGCGGACAACCCCCGGAGCACATAAAAGAAGTGCAGGCCTCCATTTTACACACTTTTAATATAAATCCGTGGCTGTTTTTGGTGCCTCTCATTTTGTTTATTGTCATCATAAAAAAGACGCCTCCGCTTCCGGCACTGTCTATAGGTGTCTTGCTGGGAGCTGTTGCAGCAGTTATTTTCCAGCCCCAAATCATCGAAAATCTTACCCACATCACGGACAACTACGCCAAAGC
This sequence comes from bacterium, assembly GCA_036244975.1. Lineage (GTDB taxonomy): Bacteria > Bacteroidota > Bacteroidia > Bacteroidales > F082 > Sulfidibacterium. The sequence goes on from BTTE01000065.1 coordinate 1,148, forward strand.
TTCGTATATCGGTGTTATGCAGGCCATCTACGGCCCTACCAGCATCGTAACCAACAATGCAAACATGAATGACCTTTTCTCAACCGGTGGGATGGAAGGCATGCTGGATACCATTTGGCTCATCCTGGCAGCTATGATTTTCGGAGGCGTTATGGAAGCAACCAGCATGCTACGGAAGATAACACAATCGGTGCTGAAACTGGTAAAAACCGATGGCTCGCTGATTGCCTCCACGGCAGTCTCATGTATCTTTTTCAACATTACCGCTTCCGACCAGTACATCTCCATCGTAGTTCCGGGCGAGATGTACCACGATGCTTTTGAAGACCGCGGACTAAAACCGGAAGTTTTAAGCCGTACGCTGGAAGATGCCGGGACGGTAACCTCGGTGCTGGTTCCCTGGAACACCGGCGGCGCCACGCAGGCACGGGTGCTCGGCGTATCCACCCTCTCCTATCTGCCCTATGCTTTTTTCAACATTATCAGTCCGCTGATGACCGTATTTTTCGCTTACATGAACATCAAAATCCGGCGGTATAAGGATGATAAGAAAATAGCTGCCGGAAAGAAAGTGGAAGAATAGTTTTTAGTTTCCACCGGTTGCGACCGGTTGCGAGGTGAAATTTTCAAAGAAACCAGGCTGACCTGATCTTCTTGTTTGCGAATAGGTTGTACATTTGAAGAGAATCTGTTGCAAGTTAGCAAACATTTAATGAAAATACTTCTGAAAATATTAAAATGGTTTTTATACTTTCTTCTCATTCCGGCAGGCTATGTTATTATTTCTTTGATTCTCTCCTCTATCACTGTAAATAAAACAGAATTAACCCCTAAAGATGGCAAAGAGATTTACCTGAGCAGTAACGGAGTTCATCTTGCTGTTGTAATGCAAGTTAACGATATGAGTAATGAACTTTTAAAAGGGTTAAAATACAGACCGGGCGAAAAATACTTCTCTTTTGGATGGGGCGATGAAAACTTTTATCTGAACACCCCCTCCTGGGACGATTTAACTTTTGGCAATGCCTTCAAAGCTTTGTTCCTAAAAGGTTCAACTTTAATTCATTTGGCAAGATATAAACAGAAAAGAAAATTATGGGTCAGGATAAATGTTACCGATACAGAACTGAGTAAGCTGAATCAGTTCATATCGGCATCATTTAAAAGAAGCAGAAACGAGAGAAAGATAATTCTTAAAAACAGAGGTTATTCAACAAATGATGACTTTTACAAAGCCGTTGGGCGTTACTCTCTTTTCAACACTTGTAACTCCTGGGTTAACAGAGCCTTTAAGAAAAGCGGATTGAAAGCCGGCTATTGGACCCCTTTTGCTTTTGGACTAATGGATAAGTATAAAAAATGAATCCCGGTACGCTATTTTGGGGAAGCTTACACTGGTGATAATAAATTGATTAAAGTAGTTATAAGTGTTTGTCGTCTGTTATTGAACATCCTTACACCCCTGCTAAAAATTCTATTCAATTATCTGTTAAATTTCCTGGCCTTCACTTCCACATAAAGATAAGTCATTCATACTCTGTCCTGTAAATTCTGATAAGTATTCTCGTCTTGTTGACACGCATTGTTTGAAATACATTCCGGATTCCCAAAAGATTACTCATAAAGGAACCTCCGGAAACGCCTTCCGGCAATGTCAAAAAATAATAAATTTATTTAAGTGTTTGCTTAAATAAGCAATATTATATATCTTTGTGCCGTTATTAATTTTAAAATACACAACAAATGAGTAATCAATCCGTGAGTAATCAATCCTGTATCAGGCTGTTTGCCGACCGGGAAAAAATTGACGCCTGCAAAGAAAGGCTGTCTGCCGAAGCGGCCCCCATCCACCAACTGAGTAATGTGCTGGCTCTGGCCGGAAATGAAGTGCGGTTAAAAATCATGTTTCTTTTACGTGAAGAACAGGAGCTGTGCCCTTGTGACCTTTCCGATATTTTGGGCATGAGCGTTCCGGCTGTTTCACAGCACCTGCGCAAAATGAAAGACGGAAACATAGTCGCCTCACGAAGGGAGGGACAGGTACTTTTTTACTCACTTAAATCCCAACACCTGGATTTACTCAAAGTAATTTTTAATCATGTCAATCTGTTAAACGCAAAGGAGGAACTTGCATGAGTACGAAAAAATCAAACACAACCAAACTGGCAGGCGCTGGTATTTTTACTGCCGCAGCCGCTTCATTGTGTTGCATTACCCCTGTATTAGTGCTTATTTCAGGAGCGGCAGGCGCAGCTTCTGCTTTTTCCTGGATGGAACCTTTCCGACCCTGGCTTATTGGAATAACTGTCCTTGTACTGGGCTTTGCCTGGTATCAAAAACTAAAACCACGTACGGCTGAAGAAATAGCATGTGCTTGCGAAGAAGATAAAAAAACCTCTTTCTGGCAGTCGAAAATATTTTTGGGAATTGTTACTGTTTTTGCTGTTCTTATGATGGCGTTTCCTTATTATGGATCCGTTTTCTCCCCCGACCACAAAAAAGAGGTCGCCATTGCTCATCAAAATAATATTCAAACACTGTATCTTAATATTCAGGGATTGACCTGCCCCACCTGTGACAACAACGTGGAAAATGCTATGTATCAGTCAGGAGGAGTTATCAACGCAAAAGCCGATTACCGTACGGGCAAAGCTGTGGTGAAATTTGACAAATCCAAAACTTCGGCAGATAAAATTATCAAATCTATTAATGCCACCAGCTATAAAGTGATTGGAGATTCATTGGAGCACAACAAAAAAGAAGTCGCCACTATTCATCAAAATGATATTCAAACGCTGTATCTTAATATTCAGGGATTGACCTGCCCCACCTGTGACAACAACGTGGAAAATGCTATGTATCAGTCAGGAGGAGTTATCAACGCAAAAGCCGATTACCGTACGGGCAAAGCTGTGGTGAAATTTGACAAATCCAAAACTTCGGCAGATAAAATTATCAAATCTATTAATGCCACCAGCTATAAAGTAGTTGGAGACTCATTGGAGCACTAATTTTGTGCATGAAATTGTTTAAATATTAAAATATAAAGAGATGAAAATCGTAGAACTAAAAATAAAAGGAATGACCTGCGACAGTTGTGCAACGAGCATTGAAAGTCAGTTTGCAGACAAAGCAGGTATCGTGGAAAAAAAAGTTTCCTATCCAAAGGGAAGCGGAGTATTCACTTTCGATGAAAATAAAATATCCAAAGAAGAAATTATTAAAACAATTAATGATACTGCGCACTACCGGGTTGTTAATGAAATAATACCTGAAAACGGGACTCCGGCAAAGTATTATGATTTAATTATTATCGGCGGCGGCTCGGCAGCATTTTCGGCTGCCATAAAAGCCGAAAGTCTGGGACTTACCACACTCATGGTAAACGAAGGGCTGGATTTTGGCGGAACCTGTGTGAATGTGGGTTGTGTTCCATCCAAAACGCTGATTAGAGCTGCAGAAACAGTATATCACGCCACACACTCCAACTTTACAGGGGTTAAACCTAAAGGAGTTGATATTGATTTTGTGCAGGTAATCAAAGACAAAAAACAGTTGGTCGCCACCTTGCAACAAAAAAAATATATGGATGTGGTGAGCGATTTCGAAAACCTGACATTGCTCAAAGGATGGGCTGAATTTGTTGATAATAAAACCATCCTGATTGACGGCAAAGAGGCCTGTACCGCCCTGAAATATATTATTGCCACTGGAGCAAGTACCAATATTCCGAATATTGAAGGCTTAAAGGATATCGGATACCTGACCAATATTTCCTTATTTAACATGGAAGAAAAGCCTGAGAGCCTGACGATTATGGGGGCAGGTTACATCGGTTGCGAAATTGCCATGGCTTATAATCGCCTTGGTGTTAAGGTACGCATCATAGAGTTTACCGACCGTGTATTAAGAAGTCAAACGCCGGATATCAGCGAAGAATTAGAAAAATATATGCGCGGCGAAGGAATTGAGATCCTGCCAAACTTCAGGGCTGTAAAATTTGAAAAACGAGGGAACGATACAATCATTCATTGTAAATGTCCCGATGGCTCGTTCACTGAAATTGTTGAACCGGGGAGAATTGTTGTCGTAACCGGCATCAAAGCTAACACGCAAAAGTTGGAATTGGAAAATATCGGTTTGCTGCTTGCACCAAACGGCCACATAGCAGTCAATGAAAAGATGGAGACCAACATTCAGCATATTTATGCTGCGGGCGATGTGGCCAACACACCGGCTTATGTTTACACCGCTGCTTTTGAAGGAAAAATTGCCGTTGAAAATGCTTTTACCGGAGCGGGAAAAACGGTGGATTATTCAGCGCTACCCTGGGTGGTTTTCACCGATCCGCAAGTGGCCGGAGCAGGTTTGGACGAAGCGCAGGCAGCAGCACAAAATATTCCTTTTGAAGTCTCCAGACTGGAACTGAAAGATATTCCACGCGCCATTGCCGCCCGTGATACACGCGGTTTTATCAAACTGATCCGCAACACTGAAACTGACAAGCTTATTGGCGCACGGATAGTTGCTCCCGAAGGAGGCGAACTTATACAGGCGCTCAGCATGGCCATAAAATACGGCATAACGGTCAGTGAGCTTGCTGAAAATCTGTATCCTTACCTCACTCTCGGTGAAGGTATTAAGCTCGCCGCCATAACCTTTGGAAAAGATGTCTCAAAATTGAGCTGTTGTGCCAGTTAAAAAGTCATAGGGGGTAAAGCAAAATTTGCCTGCAACATGACACGCTTGCGGAGGGGAATGATTTTTGCAGAGATGGATAAAGTTGCAGAGGGTAAACTCACGAAAGAGATGCGCGAAAAAATGATGACAATGCTCGAAACTATTGATAGAAACGAAGTAAACGAATCTTAAAAACAAAAGCTATGTGGACAGGAAATTTTTGGATGGGTGGAATGTGGATCTTTCCGCTCATAATGTTAGTGGGTGTATTATTATTCATTTTTCTGGTCTTTGGCAGATGGAACTATGGCTCATTCTGGTATCATCATGACAGGAACGCTTACCCGCCGGATTCCAATGAAACACCTCTCGAAATTCTAAAAAAACGTTACGCAAAGGGAGAAATTACGAAAGCGGAGTTTGAACAAATCAAAAAGGATATGTTATGAAAGGAGAGAGTAGTGGTATAAATGGCAACGGGAAAGACTGTGGTACCACGCCGGCACAGGGAGCAGAAGTTAATCTGAAAGAACATTGGAATAAAGTGTATTTAAGCCGTGCTGAAGAGAAATTAGGTTGGTACGAAGAGTTCCCGCAAGAGTCAATTTGTTTGATCGATAAATGTAATCTGCCTCCTGATGCGGTAATATTAAATGTTGGCGCAGGGACGACAACCCTGGTTAAATTTCTTCTATTAATGGGCTACACGAATATAATTGCAACAGATATAAGTAACGAGAGCCTGACCAGGCTGAAAACCGGCCTTGGAAATGAAAAAGACAAAGTCACGTGGATTGTGGATGATTTAACCCACCCTGTTCACCTGAAAAACATCCCCCCCGTTGATCTTTGGATAGACAGAGCAGTACTTCATTTCTTTACGGAATCAAAAGACCAGGATACTTATTTTGAACTGCTGAAAAGCAAAGTAAGGAAAGGCGGCTTTGTTCTTTTTGCAGAGTTCAACCTAAAGGGAGCAACAAAATGTTCGGGTCTTCCCATATACAGATACAGCGGGGAAATGTTAGCCGAAAAGCTCGGAGATAATTTCGAGCTGACAGACAGCTTTGAATACTTATACTTTATGCCTTCGGGGGCAGAAAGGCCTTACATTTATACGCTTTTTAGAAAAACAAATTAGCAAACTATTACTACCTTATAATCAGCAGGTTAAAAACACAAAAACCTTTTCAGTAATAAATATTTTCAGGAGTTCATTTTGTTTGTTTTTATTCAACTTCAGTGCCTTCTCCACCATTAATTTTTTTCATATTTTTACGCATAATGTTTTTGGCGTACGGCATCAGGTAGTCCGGGTGATTTTTGGCCTTGGTTTACCAACACCATGCCACACAAAACAAAATACGGGTATTGATAAGATAATCCACTAAAAATTATAAAATTAAATGTATTTCTATGCCTGAAAAAACCGCTATAAGTACTTCGCCAAACGGCCCTTTGGTTGTCAGGGGTATTGAGAATCTGACCGAAAGAAATGGAAATATATTTTCTTTAAAAAAGAGAGCCATTGCTCTTTGCCGATACGGAAAATCAAAAAACAAACCTTTCTGCGACGGACAACATTGGTATTCACAATTTAAAGATGAAGAGAAAGCATTAGCGCAATTCAAGAACTTTTATACCGCCATCAACAAAGAGCTCATGGTTTTTGCACGTACCATTGGTGTAAATGATGTGCATAAGTTCAGCATAACGGATGTAGTTACCGGCAGTAAGGTAGTGGCAGATTCTACAGACATTGAGCACATTTAATTTGACATACTTCCCACCCGGACAGTTTCCCGTTTTGGAGAGCAGAAAACAAGTGGAAAAGAAAGGCATGGATTGCTACTATGCCCGTTCTTTCCGTACAAGTTCACCACGACAGGGCGTATCCGTTTTTAACCTCCTCCGGAATATTCCGGGATGCAATACCATTTTTTTAATCAACTATAAGTATAATGACACAACAGAATGAATTATCCACCGGCGAATTGGTGAGATTATTGGAAAACAACAACACAAAAATTATTGACGTACGCTCCGTGGAAGCTTACAACGGCTGGAAGCAGAACGGCGAAAGCCGCGGCGGACACATCAAAGGAGCAAAATCGCTACCGGAGAAATGGACAAAATACATGGACTGGATAGAGATTGTCCACACCAAAGGGATCCTGCCGGAGCATAAAATTGTAATTTACGGATATTCCCGGAAGAACGTGGAAAAAACAGCCCGTCAGTTTCAAAAAGCCGGTTATCCCGATGTAAGTCTTTATCTTTATTTTACGGATGAGTGGACAGCGGACGACAGCCTGCCCATGGATTATTTACCCCGTTACAGCCATTTGGTTTCGGCGGAATGGGTGAAAACACTCCTTTCGGGAAACAAGCCACAGGAATATGACAACGACAAATTTGTGATAGTTCATGCGCATTACCGTAACCGCGAGGCTTATCTTTCCGGACACATTCCCGGCGCCATCGACATGGATACGCTGGCGCTGGAAGCTCCCGAAACCTGGAACCGCCGTTCACCGGCAGAACTGAAAGCTGCACTGGAGCAACATGGCATCACGGCAGACACCACGGTGATTTTATACGGGAAATTTATGTATCCCGACAATGCCAACGATTTTCCCGGCAGTGCGGCCGGACATATCGGCGCTATCCGCAATGCTTTTATCATGCTGTATGCCGGCGTGAAAGATGTACGCGTGCTCAACGGTGGTTTCCAGTCGTGGAAAGATGCCGGCTACGAAATAAGTAATGAAGATATACCCAGGAAACCAGTAGCCGATTTTGGCGCGCCCATTCCTGGCAAACCTGAGCTGGCCGTGGACATCCCCGAAGCCAAAGAGATGCTGAAATCCACTGATGCCGAGCTGGTTAGTGTACGCAACTGGCCGGAGTACATTAGCGAAGTGAGCGGCTACAACTACATTGAGAAAAAAGGGCGCATCCCCGGTGCCATCTTCGAAAATTGCGGCTCGGATGCTTACCACATGGAGAACTACCGGAATGTGGACCACACCACCCGCGAGTTTCATGAAATTGCCGCTCAATGGAAGGAAGCCGGCATCACCCCCGAAAAGCATTTAGCATTTTACTATAGCACAGGCTGGTGCGGCAGCGAAGCTTTTTTCAACGCCTGGCTCATGGGCTGGCCCCGTGTTTCAGTTTTCGATGGCGGCCGGTTTGAATGGAGCAACGACCCTGATAATCCTTATGAGACAGGAATACCGGAGAGGAATTTCCGGTAAAGTTTCTCATTTGGGCAATAGGAAGTTATTTTCGGTTGGAACATGCTGTTTTCATCACCTTGGTTCCGGAATAAACAGTACATTTGGGGGTTATATAAATAGTTGGCATTCATTTTCCACATCGCAAACTATGTTAATTTTTCATGCTTAAGTCAAAACGTGGTAAGAAAATAGATTGAATATTTGAATATCAATAATAATAATTAAGAAAAGTCATATGGAAAAAAAACTTATAATTGAGATAATTGGGATAGCAGTAGCTACAATTGTAGCAGTTGGAATTGCAATTTATCAAGTCAACTCATCAAAGCAAAAAATCATTGACAAAAGAAAAACAGCGAGTCATCAAAATATTTGGAACGCCTTAAATAAAATGAGAGTTTATTTTGATATGGGAATGCAAAAAGAACTTCAATCAATTGGGACTTTAAAACTGGAACCAATTTTTGAATTCAGAAATGTGGTTAATGAGTCAAAAACAAATATTGATATTGAACTCTATCGTGAATTGGTAAAGTTTTATGAAAATATTTCAACACGAACAAATGCTCATCTATTTACACCTATGAAATTATATTTAAATGATAAAAGCAAATTATCTCAAAGCGAATTAATGAATATTGAATTACAAGTAAACTCTAGTAGAGAAAAGATAACTACTGATATAGAATTATTTATGAAGGAAAAAAGGCAAGAATTAAAATAAAAAAACGAAATGCCAACAAGCGCTCATACTGCATAGCGCAAATTATTGTAAATATGAACATTACGTTTGATAATTTAATATATTTGTACACAGAAAAATATGTAATATTAATGCGCTACGCAGCATAGCGCCAACCGTTGTGCCCAATGCAACAAAACATAGTCGGTAGGAAAAATTATTACTAAAAAGTTCTGCCACACAAACAAAAGAGTGCTATCGCACACATTTGTTTTTTGCAATCGCTGAAAAACATAAAAAAAGATTTGACTAATTCAATAATTTTAATGTATTTTTGCTAAAAATTACCAAGTTAATTTTAACAAGGAAAAATATGGAAAGTTTTGGCGAATATATTAGACATTTAAGAAAAGAAAAAAAACTTAATCAAACTCAACTTGCTGCAATGTTAGGTCTTGATATGTCAGCAATTAGTAAAATCGAAAATAATAAAATCAGTTTTAAAGAAAATTTATTACCAAAACTTGCTGAAATATTTGAAATAACGCTTGAAACAATCCAAGAAAAATATTTCAGTGATAAATTCGCATATGAGGTTTACAAAAATCAAGTGCCGGAAACAGTTTTTAAGGTTGCTGAAAAAAAAGTGCAATATTACAAAGCAACCAATGCTAAACAAACTAATTTAGAATTTTAATGGCAATTACTATGAGCGAAGAATTGATACAAAAAGATTTAATAAAAAACCCTGCCAAAATAGGTAAATGGAATTTTTATAATATTGGTGCTACAACGATTAAGCAACTCAAAGAAAACGGGATTATCCGAAATGTTGATTATGGAAAGGAAGAAAAGAAAAAAGTTGACGCCTTAATTGTTCAAAAGAAAAATGTCATTGCCGTTATTGAATATAAAAAGCCATCTGAATTTAACACAAAAGCGAAGAAGCAAAAAGCCGTAAAACAAGAACTTACCGTAGCTCAAAAACTTAAAGCAAATATCCTTATTGCCACAGACAGCAAAGAAAGTATTTGGATAAATGTAGCAACAGGTAATGAAATAAAAGACGAAAACAAAAAAACTTTAAAATATAATTTTGATTTCAATGATGAACGCTTACCTGAATTAATTGAAAAAATAATAAACTCAATTAACGAAAAAAATGACCAAATAAAACCAAAGAATTTGGTAAATCCAACCGACCTTGCTAAACAAATTTGGCAAGATATATGGTCGGTAAGTGGTGCAACACCAGAAAATTGTCTTTATACTTTTGTTGAACTTTTTATTTTCAAATATTTAAGTGATTTAGGCGTTTTGAAAGGCTTGCATAATTTTGACAATATTTTGAAAATGTATGAAACAAATACAGAAGATGAAGTTTTGCAATATTATGCTGATACAGTTAGGAAAAAAATTAAAGAACTTTTTCCTAAAAATGACATTGACAACACAACAATTATCAACGGAACTATTTTTGTTAGTAAAGACCAAAAAGCAGTAGCCGGTTACAGCACCGTTTTCAAGAAAGTTTTATTAAAGTTTAAAGATTACGGAAAACTTGAACATATTGACTACGATTTTAAAAGCCAATTATTTGAAAGTTTCTTGAAAGAAAGTATAAGCAAGAAAAATTGGGGACAATTCTTTACGCCGTTAAAAGTTGTTCGTGCTATTGTTGAAATGACAAAAGACGATATAAAAGATGGCGTTAGCATTTGCGACCCTGCTTGTGGTGTAGGAAAATTCCTTTTAGAACCAATAAAAACCAAACTTGACCAACTTTATAAAATTGACAAAAACAGCATTAAACCAAAAATAACTATTCACGGTTTTGATAAAGGTTTTGATAAAGACGAGCAAAAAACGATTATATTAGCAAAAGCTAATATGCTAATTTATTTTTCAGATTTAATTAAAGATAATCCTGGGCTAACCAAAGATTTTGCACAACTTTTTAATAATAGTTTCACCTTAAAAACAAATTCAATTCTCGGAACGCTTGCCGACCCTGTTCAAGAAGAATACGACCTTATTTTAACCAATCCGCCTTATGTAACAAGCGGAAGTAGTAATTTAAAAGAAGAAATTAAAAAAGTAGCCGAACTTGAAAACTACTACAAAGTAAATGCAATGGGTGTAGAAGGCTTGTTTATGGAATGGATAGTAAGAGCCTTAAAACCCGGAGGCAAAGCATTTATTGTTGTCCCTGATGGCATTTTTAACCGTCAAAATGATGCAAAATTACGTAAGTTTTTTTTAGATGAATGTTTTATAGATGCTATAATCTCACTTCCCGAAAAAACATTTTTTACAACTATCAAAAAAACATTTATTCTTGCACTAACTAAAAAGACTGATAAAAAAATAGAACAGACCGAGCCGGTATTTACTTATCTTGTTAGCGAAATCGGTGAAAGCAGAGATGTATATCGATTTGATATTGGACAAAATGATTTACAAGAAGCGGTTACACTATTTTCATTTTTCAAAGGCAATAAATCAAACTTTGATAAAATAAACACTGACAAAAGATGTAAAATTCAACCATTTGAGAAGTTTAAAAAAAATATTACTAACTCTTGGATAATTGATACCTGGTGGTCACAAGAGGAAAAAATTGAATTAGGGATAGAAGAACAAGAAGAATTTGTAAAATTTGAAGAATTTCCCCAATTACTGGAAGAAGTTGCGAATAACATTTTAAGTTTGAAAGAAGAAGTTGATACCATAGATGAAAACAAAACATTTAAATTAAAAAAATACAAGCTCTTTGAAATTTTTGATTTTGTTAGTGGAAATTCAAAAATAACCATAAAATTTATTGAAAAGAATAAAGGAAAATATCCTGTATATTCCTCTAACACAAAAAATAATGGAATTATGGGGTATATTAGTTCGTATGACCACGATAAAGATTGTATTCAAATAACAACAAATGGGGTTTATGCTGGCACAGTTTTTTATCGTCCAAAGCATAGATTTAGCATAAATGGTGATGCAAGGTTATTAATAAAAAAATACGAAAATTTAGATTATTATTATTTAACAAAAGAAGTCGAAAAAGTATTTGCAAAATATAAATTTAATTGGGAAAATAAACCAACTGTTGGGAAAACAAAAAATATAGAAATATCTATTCCTGTTAATTCAGACGGTGAATTTGATTTAGAAGCACAAAAAGAAATAGCCAATAAATACAGGAAAATAGAAGAAATAAAAAAAACAATTGATAAAGAATTGAAAAAAATAGAAGAAACAAAAATAGATTATGAATAGCCAACGCACAGCCATACACATTGCCAAGTCGCACAATGCCGACCACACAAGCCAAAACTTGGCAATAAGTATGTCTTTGCCAACGCTAAAAGAGATGCTAACAAAATTGAAAGAAACAAAAGGAATGAAGAAAGCACAGGGCACAACAAAGGCTATACGTAATGCGGGTAATATGCTAAATATTAACTTTTTAGATATAAATAAAATTAGTGGCAAATTAAAAATAATCATTTAAAAACCCCGCACTACGCATAGCCCAACCGTTATGCGGCATTCCCCACATCAGAAGAACCGATTAATTTCTGATGCTAACGACAATGTGGGGCCAGAAAAATTAGGGAAAAATCTGTAGATTTGAGAAAATTATAAAGCATTGAATATCAACAACAAAATTTGACGTTAGTCTCAATTCTAAGAAAGACATCATACAGCATTTTCCAACACCAATTGGCTACAACACAGACAATAATTTATCAAAACTTACATTTCCTGCAAGTTTCGATAATTTTCTTATATATTTGTACTATGAAAAAATTGATTAAAAGAAAAGAATATCTTGATAAA
>BTTE01000066.1:0-13148 GCA_036244975.1 bacterium
GAAAAAATTGTGAATAAGGCAATTAATTCTTTAGCCGGTGAAAATATAAATGTAAGTATTCAAAATGCTCTGGCTGACTATCTGAAAAGTCCGCAAGCAGAAGTTGAACTCAATATAAACTCTGTTAATCGTTTAAGCTCTTCTATAACAAAGCTGGTTAATAAAAAATCATATCCGGATTCTGCACAAATATATGCAGCCATTCGCTCCCAGGTTAATGTTAATAAAGAAGATGCCGGATTTTTGGCTGCTTCACTTGAGCAGATTATTAAGGACACTTTTGGCGAAAACCGCATTCAAAGTTCAATAGCAAAGATTAACTCAATTGTTCCACAGAACCTGGCTTCGAATATCAATTTTAAAAGAGATATTAAAGGAATACTGTGGGCAGTCAATGAAAATTATCTCTACACCGGTTACAAAAAAGCAAAAGATTTATTATTAGGTCAAAATAATAATTCAATTGTAAGAACGGTTAAGTGGAATTTTTATCAGGCAGGTATGCCGTCCGTCTTAAGTCAAATGGAAGCGGAATTAACGCCCACACAAACCGAAAGTCTGTTAATAACTTTAATATTTGTAGTACTAATTCTTTCATTATTGTTCAGATCAACTTTAGTTGGTGCTTTAGCAGTAGTTCCGATAATTCTAACAATATTATTAAACTTTACAGTAATGGGCTTCGGAGATATTGGACTGGATTCTTTTACTGCTATGATCGCTTCTATTGCAATCGGGCTGGGTATTGATTATGCAATCCATTTTATATCAAGATTTAAAAAGGAATTAAAAGAAGAAGGCGACACGCTTAAAGCACTTCAAAATACATTAGGCACGACCGGAATTTCTATCTTGACAAATGCTTTTTCAGTCGGGCTTGGATTTATTGTTCTGATTGCTGCCGGCGGGCAGCATATCAGAAGATTCGGTGGTTTGACTTCATTAACTATGATAGTAAGTGCAATCTTGACTTTAACACTTCTTCCATCCTTATTCATTTTGATAAGACCAAAATTCTTGAAAGTTTTTTCCAAAGACGAAGAGAAAAAAGTACAGTTAGATTCAGGATCTGATTTAGGTATTCAATCAAATAATAATTCTAATTTTTAAAGGAGGGTAAAAATGTTGAATGAAATGTTGCAAAACCCGACCTTGCCTGACAATAAGCAGGTTCAAGCGGAGGAATCCCGTTATGCGGGGAAAAGAATGTATCAAATATTATTCGTAATTGTGTTCTTAATATTAACCACAATTGCAAACGCACAAACCGGAAAGGAAATTCTTACCAAAGTAGATTCGGTAATGAATGCCCCCAAAGATATGACGGCTATTGAAAAAATGACTCTGATAGATAATGGTGGTTCGGAAAAAGAACGCGACACAAAAATATATCAAAAAGGCAGTGAATGGAGACTGGTAAGATTTCTTAAGCCGGCGGATGTCAGGGGCGTGGGTTTCTTAAGATTAGCTTCCGATCGTCTTTATTTATATTTACCCGCTTTCCACAAAGTAAGACGCATTGCTTCATCGGTAAAGAACGAAAACTTTATGGGAACGGATTTCTCTTACGAAGATATATCCCAAAGTTCTTACAGCAATGATTATACGGCAAAATTATTAAAAAAAGAAAACAATCAATATATATTGGAACTTAAGCCGAAACCGAATGCCGATGTGAGTTATGAAAAATTGATTCTATACGTTGACCAATCGAATTATGTTTATCGCAAGATTGAGTATTACAACAACGGTAAACAATTAAAAGTGCTTACAATTGATAATATTGAGAAAATAGATAATTACTGGTTCGGCAGAAAGATGGAAATGCGTAATCTTAAAAAAGATCACAGAACAATTTTAACTTTGACCGGTATTAAATTTGATCAAGGTTTGTCGAACAATGTCTTCACAGAAAGAAATTTGAAACGACCGGAATAGTTAATAAGAATGGGAAAGATAAAATTCATATTAATTGTATTATTCGCTTTAGTATTAAGCCAGGCACAGATTTATAAAATTTATGCTCAACCTAAAATCGGCGGATTTTTACAATTAGATAAAAGATATTATATAAACGATAATGCTTTACGGATGGATGATTTTTATAACAGATTTCGGTTTGAGACTTCCGTATCGCCGAATGATAAACTATATCTATTCAGCAGCATCGACTTTAGATTTTACGATTTGGCAAGAGCAAATAAACTAAATGACCTTGAAAATATTAATCAATTGTTTCCTGCAAATATTTCCTTGTGGGAAGCTTATATTTCTCTTTACGGTTTTTTATTTGATGATCTTGATCTGAAAATAGGAAAGCAAAGAATTAGTTGGGGTACAGCAGATAAATTAAATCAGACTGACAATCTCAACTCAAAAGATTTTTCCGACCTAATTAATTTTGCGGAAAAAATCCCAAGTTGGGCGGTAAAAGCATCTTATTATCTGGGCAACTATAATCTTACCGCAGTTTGGCTCCCAAATTTTGAACCTGTTCTTTTACCGAGAAATGGAGCGGGTTTATTCTTGGGCGACGCCCTGGCTTCATTTAAAGACAGTTTAATATTGCCAGCAAATAGATTGAGTAACAGTATGTTTGCTTTTAAAGTATCAAGTAACCTTGCCGGATGGGATTACTCATTCAGCTATTTTAACGGGTATGATGATATTCCCATTCTCACTTCATTAAATTATAATTCTAATCCGGGCAGCAGCAATCCGGGTAAGGCAGAACTATCCTTCCCAAAAATTCAGGTAATCGGAGCAGACTTTTCTACAGAAATCAACGGTATTGGATTCTGGGGTGAAGGTGCGTTGATTATTCCGGATAAAGTTATAACTTATAACTCGGTAAATGGGGTTAATTTTCAAACGGTTGCACTTGATGATAAACCCTATTTTAAGTTCACCTTAGGAGGCGATTATACTTTCCCCGGAGGTTATTATTTAAATACCCAATGGATGCACGGTTTTTTTACTGAAAGAGGCAGCAGATTAAACGATTATTTTTTTGCAAGATTAGAAAAAATTTTGTTTGATGATCAATTGAAGGTTGCTTTTGGAGGTGCATTAGAAGTCGATAAATGGGCGAAAGTAAGTGAAAGTTATGGATACGGTTTCTTCCCCGAGTTGACTTACCAGGGAATAGATAATTTGGAAATAGCCGTGGGGACTTTTTTAGTCGGCGGTAAACCTGCCTCGCTGTTAGGTTCCTGGAAAAATGCCGATCAGGCTTATCTTCGTGTAAAGGCGAGTTTTTAAGACCATTCGGAACAAAAGATTTGAATCATTGAATAATTGGTTCTACTACCATTTTAGCGGGTAAATTGCTTTTGTCGTACCAAAGGGACCCTTTGGGAGAAGTCAGAAGACCGAAGACGGAAGTTTTTCATTAATACAATAGCAATAAATCTATTATTTATACTGTTTACTGCATATTAAAGATACTATAGTCAGGATGCTATTTCCTTCCGGCTTCCGACTTCTGACTTCCGGCAATTTAGATTTAATAATTACACGATACAACAGTTCTCCACAAAATTTGCAGTAGTATCGAACAATTTGTCCATTAGGCCCAAATTCGTAAAAACCAATTTTCAAACAGAAACCCAATTCTTTGGTATTTTGATATTGTCCCGATAGCTACCGGGATAGAATTTATTTTGGTTTTATGGTTTGGAATTTGTCTTTTCCGGTTTATCCGGGTTAGGTATTAACAAAACCGGGATGCCGGGCCTGTTCCGGATTATGTTAGCTTTACCGGTATCAGACAGCTCAGTGGGAAATATGTTTTATCCTTAAGTTTTCTTTAATCTCATCAAAACCGAAAAGGCCCGGTCAATATCGTTCTCACGCACAAGAATTGTGAATTCATTGGTTGTAGATATAAGCTCCTCAATATTAATCTTTTCCATGGCAAGATTCTTTAGGATGTAATAAAAGAAGCCGGTTGTTTCATCCCTTTTTTTGGGCAATCGAAGGGTAATTGAGGACAAGCCGTATTTCTGAAAGATTAGCTTCTCTTTAGCAAAGATATCTTCAACGAGCTTAGCCGTCGAATTACTCACCACCACCGTAGTTTCAAAAATTCCACGTGATACCGAATAATAAATTTGATCCCCTGCAATACTGTTGACCAGTTCCTGATGTTGTACGGCAAGTGTGTTGGAGTTTTCAAATGTGTAGTGCATCAGGCCAGACTGCACAATGAAGTCCCCAAGATTACTGACAAATTGCTTTAGACCGAATTTGAGATTATAGTTATACCCCGGGTCATATCTTTTTATGGCCATAACAATAGCTCCTGTTTGCACCTTTGTATGTAACTCTTTCTCTACTCGTGGTCTAAGCTTCCTGGATAATGACGAAACATTGATTAAACCTTCGTCCAAAGCCTCTTCTAAAAAAGGGGCTCCCCGAATTAATTGTTTTACTATTTCTCCTATTGTTCTCATGTGTTAAAATTTTAACATTCTGTGTAAATTTAGTATAAAATTATTAAAAATTTTGAAAGTAAAGGATTTAGGGATTAAATTTGAAGCATCTTAAAGAAGATTTAAGAAATATTTAAAAAAGTTTACTATTGTTTAATAAAGAATTATACCAATACTTTTCGCAAATGGGAACACCCTTTTATTATTATGATATGAGTCTGTTTTATGAAAGTTTAAGCAAACTTAAACAAGCAGCCGAAAAATATAATTACCTGATTCATTATGCTATAAAAGCAAATGCAAATAATCGTATTCTTGAAACCATAAAAGAATATGGCTTTGGCGCCGACTGTGTAAGTGGAAATGAAGTTAAGAAGGCAATAGAAACAGGGATTAGTCCCGAAAAAATTGTTTTCGCCGGTGTCGGGAAAAGTGATGTTGAAATCAATTATGCGATAGACCATTCTATCTTTGGTTTCAACAGTGAATCCATAGAAGAAATCGAAGTAATAAACGAATGGGGGAATAAAAAACAAAAAATTGTTCCGGTTTCCCTTCGTCTGAATCCTGATATCGATGCAATTACACACAAGTATCTGACCACCGGGTTACCCGAAAATAAATTTGGGATTCCTCTTCAGTTTTTGGATGAAGTCGTTCATCGAGTGAGTAATTTATCTAATATTAAACTCATTGGGATTCATTTTCATATTGGTTCCCAAATCAGGGAACTAACACCTTACAGGGAACTTTGTGAAAAAGTAAATAGCATTCAGGATATTTTATTTGAAAAACATGGAATTGGGCTTGAACATCTGAACCTGGGTGGTGGGTTAGGCATTAACTATGAAAACCCGGATGTTGAGCCTATTCCGGATTATGCTAACTTTTTTGATACCATTCATGAACATTTGAAATTACGAAAGAACCAAAAGGTACATTTTGAACTCGGGCGGTCTGTAGTCGGACAAGTGGGTAGTTTGATTTCCAGGGTTTTGTATATAAAAAAGGGATTGAATAAGGAATTTATGATATTAGATGCCGGGATGACCGATTTGATACGTCCGGCACTTTATGGCGCTCAACATAAAATTCAAAATATTTCAAAACCGGAAGCGCAGATAAAAAATTACAGATACGATGTAGTGGGGCCCGTTTGTGAATCATCAGACAGTTTTGACGATAATGTGATGCTACCCATGACAAAACGTGGAGACCTTGTGGCTATCAGAAGTACGGGTGCTTACGGGGAAATCATGGTTTCTCAATATACCTTGCGCGACAAGCCCAAGACGATTTATTCGGATGAGCTAATGGGTTAGAAGAGGAAGTTGATGTTTCCAAAAGCGGATGTTTTGCTGAGTGATGTGTTTTAGATTATGGAGATGAAAAAGTTTAAATATAAAATGAGTATTAAGAATCTGGTAATTTTTCTTATAGTGATAGTAATTTTGGATTCATGCTCCGAAACCAATGAGTCATCATTGGTTTCGGAGATTACTGAAAGTATTGATTCGTTAAAGCAAATCTATGCACCCGATACCAGAATTGCGTTGTGGGATGTCTCAATAAAAAATAGTAATAACAAGCTGTCGGTTGTTGCCGAAGTAGGAAATAAAAATGCTCAAGCCGGTTTATTAAAACTAAAAACAAAATTTCCATCCATAAATTTTTCGGTAAACCTTTTACCCAATGTCCATGCAAAGACAATATTTGCCCTTGTAAATAATTCCGTATCAAGTATCAGGAGGGAGGACAGGCATAGTGCCGAAATGGTCAATCAGACCTTGTTGGGAACCCCGGTAAAAGTATTTAAAAAGGAAGGTAGCTGGTATTTAATTCAGACACCAAACCAGTATCTCGGATGGATAAACGATGCCGATATTGTTCTTTTGGACTCCGCCGGATGGAATGAATATAAAATGGAAAAAAAGATAGTATATAACCGGCAATACGGTTTCTCTTACACAAAACCTGACAACAAATCACAGGTGGTGAGCGATCTGGTCATCGGCTCTATCCTGCCGGTGATTGACAATAAAAATAACTTTTATAAGGTAAAATACCCCGATGGGCGTATTGCTTTTGTTAAAAAAAACGAAGTTATTGATTTGAATACCCTCTTCAATAAAGAACCGGAAGAAGCGGAACTGGTTAAAACAGCCATGAAGTTCATCGGCATACCTTATTTATGGGGAGGCTTTTCTTCAAAAGCCATTGATTGCAGCGGGTTCACCTCAGCTATTTATTTCCTGAATGGCATTATTTTGCAGCGCGATGCTTCGCAACAAACCAAATACGGTAAAGAAATAACCACTGACTTTATTTCCACAAAATTACAACCAGGCGACTTGTTGTTTTTTGGACAAAAAGCAAAAGGTTCAGCAAAAGAGAAGGTTACCCATGTGGCCATGTATATCGGTAATGACGAATTTATTCACGCTTCGGGAGAGGTGAGGATAAGCAGTATGGACAGTACAAAATCGAATTATGCCAGTAAATATGCATCCCGTTTTGTAAGAGCCGTCCGGATTATTGGTCAGGAGAATGGAGAAACGATACAAAAGATTTCAGATAACCCGTTTTATAAATTATTCTAAACAAATTTAATATGCTTTTAAGCCGAAGAAATTTTGCAAAAATCTTAGGAACCGCCTCCATGGGTGTCATGGTACCAAAAATGTCTTTTGGAACGCCAACCGCCATGATTAAAAGCAGCAACAGCAAGATGAAACTTTCTTTCAGACCTTACGAATTGCAGATGAAACACACCTTTACGGTGGCAGAGTATTCTCGCAACTCAACTCCGGATGTGCTTATACAAATAGAGTACGAAGGCTTAACGGGATATGGAGAAGCTTCTATGCCCCCGTATCTTGGAGAAACCATAGCAAGCGTTACTCAATTCCTTCAAAAAGTGAATCTGGAACAGTTCTCCGGTCCATTCAAAACAGAGGACATCTTAGCTTATGTGGATTCTATTGCAGAAGGCAACCCTGCTGCAAAAGCTTCCATTGATATAGCTTTGCATGATTTGATCGGGAAGATTGTGAATCAGCCGCTTTACAAATTGTGGGGATTGAATCCCGCCAAAACACCATACACCGATTTCACCATCGGCATGGATAAACCCGGCGTCGTGCGGTTAAAAACGAAAGAAGCCAAAGGTTTCAAAGTATTAAAGGTAAAACTGGGCCGAGGCAACGACCGGCAAATGATCAACACGGTAAGAGAAATTACCAATGTGCCTTTATATGTTGATGTAAATCAGGGATGGAAAGACAAAAACAAGGCTCTGGAAATGATTTACTGGCTGAAAGAAAAAGGTGTGGTATTTGTCGAACAGCCCATGCCGAAAGCACAAGTTGATGATATGGCCTGGCTTACGGAAAACAGCCCGTTGCCCACCATGGCTGATGAGGCATTTCAAAGACTCCCCGATATTGTAGACAAAATCAAAGGCGTTTATTCCGGCATCAACATCAAATTGATGAAAAGTACCGGGCTTTACGAGGCACACAAGATGATTACGGTTGCCAGAGCTTTGGATATGAAGGTAATGCTTGGCTGCATGACCGAAACATCATGTGGTGTATCGGCCGTTTCTCAACTTTCTCCGCTTGCCGATTGGGCAGACCTGGATGGAAATCTGTTAATAAAAAACGATCCTTTTACAGGCATGAAAATCATTGACGGCAAGATAACACTTAATAACTGGCCGGGAATAGGAATTAAAAAAATACAAATTATTAATTAATAAGTAATTATTATTTGATAAAGTAGAATTGCCAGTGAATATACTCTTAATAAACGTTAAAGGAATTTAAAATAGGTTAAAGACAAATATATAAATTGCCACTGTTCTTTGTTAGTATTAATTAAAATTTATAAGCTTATGAAAAAAATGTACAGATTCTTGTTCCTTTTAATGGTATTTATTATTGCCGCACAATTGTCGTTTGCACAAGCGCAAACAATAACAGGCGTAGTAAAAGACGCATCCGGAGCCGGATTGCCGGGAGTGAATATTCGTATAAAAGGAACCACTACAGGAACCGTATCCGATTTAACGGGAAAATACAAAATTCATGCTTCTCAGGGAGACGTATTGGTATTTTCATTCGTAGGATATGACACAAAAGAAGTTAAAGTCTTCGGCTCAACACTTAACGTTGTTCTTAAAGAAAGTGTGAGTAAACTCGGTGAGGTTGTCGTTACCGCATTCGGAATCAAACAACAAGCCCGGTCGCTGGGTTACGCGGTGACCGAAATTCAATCGAAAGACCTGCTATTGGCAAACCAGTTAAATCCCCTGCAGGCTTTACAGGGCAGAGTTCCCGGTGTGCAAATCACCAAAACATCAGGCTCTGCTGCCGGCGGTATAGATATCCTAATCCGGGGTATGTCCTCCATCGATCCCGGCAGAAACAACCAGCCGTTGATCATTGTTGATGGACTTGCCATTGATAACGAGACTTATGCAGGAAACGTTTTGCCAAGTGCCGGCTCCAATGCCGTGGGTAGTTCTTCTCAGTTCTCGTTTTCCAACAGAGCAGGTGATATCAACCCAGATGACATTGCGAGTTATTCCATCCTGAAAGGAGCTGCTGCTACTGCGCTCTATGGTATCAGAGCAGCTAATGGCGCTATTGTTATCACCACCAAAAAAGGAAAAAAAGGGGCTCCCAAGATTAACCTTTCTTTATTCACCACTTTCAGAGATGTGGTAAAGACCCCCAAGTTGCAAAAGACCTTCCGTGAAGGTAACAGAACGACCAAGATTCCAGGTGCTGTTATTGACCCGAATGCTCCGGGAGGATACCTGCGTCCGGGTAGTTTTGCATTCTATTCCTGGGGAGTACCTTTTTCTGCAAACTCTTTTACAATGCCCGACGGATCTGTGATAGATTTATCACACGACGGTTTTCACAGCCCTTACGAGTTGTTTAAAACAGGCATCAACAATAATCTGAACTTTAACATCAGTGGGGCTACTGATAAATTCAGTTATTACTTCTCCACCGGTTGGAACAAGGATAACGGTATTTTACCCAATACCAGTTATGACAAAAAAACTTTCCGGTTCAACGCCGGTTATCAGGTTCTGAAAAACCTGAAACTTTCCTCATCGGTTTCCTATACAAGATCAGGAGGGACCAGAGCTAACGGTGGTGACAAATCTGTTTTCAGTTCATTGTCTTACTGGTCATCCACATTCCCCATCAACGATTACGAATATCCTGACGGGGCAGAAAAGAACTATACCAACGGAATCATTGACAACCCGAGGTATTTCCTTGAAAAAAGCAATCTGGAAGACAGACTAAACCGTTGGATCGGTTCTGTTAACCTGAGCTGGCAACCTTTCCAATGGATGAATGTTGCCTATGCAGCGCAAATTGACAACTATTCTCAGCAACGTAACCGTTTTGTCTCACCAAATTTGGACGTTGGATCAAAAGTACACGGCTTTATTGTTGATGAATATATCAATTTCAAAGCACTGGAATCTAACCTCCTGGTTACTTTAAATCATGATTGGAGCAAGGATTTCCATTCCAGTTTAACCCTGGGTAACCAGGTTTCGGATAGCAGAAGAGATTATGCTTATATTCGTGGTGAAGGTTTGAATGTACCCGGTATTAACGACCTGACCAATACGTTGAATACTTTTGCCGGAACAAGCCTTATCCGTTTGAGAGACATAGGTATTTTCGGAGAATTAAAGCTTGGTTATAAAAGCAAACTGTATTTGTCGGTTACCGGAAGAAAGGACTGGACATCCACCTTCCCCAAAGGTAAGAGATCGTTCTTCTATCCTTCTGTAAGCGCATCCTATATCTTCACGGAAGACATCTTTAAACACAGCGACATCATTAACTTTGGTAAACTCAGAATTTCCTGGGCAGCAGTTGGTAAGGGCCCGCGCTTTGGTAAAATTGGCCATTACTACATTCCGGATCCGAACTTCCCGTTCAACGGGGCAGGCGGTTACCGCTCAAGTACGGGTATGAGTGCCGTGAATATCCAGCCGGAGAAGGACTACAGTTTAGAGATGGGAACCAATATCCATTTCCTGAATAACCGAATCCGTCTGGATTATTCTTATTTCACAACCATTGTAAAAAATCAGATTTTCACTGTGGGAACAGCATATTCTTCCGGATTAACCGGGGTTACCAGAAATGCAGGTGTATATAAAACCTGGGGACATGAAGTATTGCTCAGCGGAGACATCATTAAAACCCATAACATTACCTGGGAAGTTTACCTTAACTGGTCAACAGTGAAAGGGAAAGTGGTTTCTCTTCCCAAGGATTTGACCCAAATTGTTTTTATGAGTGACAGAATCACTTCAAAAGCCAAAGTAGGCGATGCTCTCGGTACTTTATACGGCTGGGTGTTCCAAACCGTTCCGGGCGGACAACGCTATGTCAACCCTGATGGAAAATGGGTAATTACCGGTTCCGATAACAAAGGATACTTCTATACCGGAACCAACCAAATGGTGAAAGTAGGAAATGCTTTTCCCGACTTTATTTCGTCTATCGGAAATAATCTCACATGGAAAAATATCTCTTTCAACTTCCTGATTGAATGGAAAAAAGGTGGCGATGTTTATGACAGAGGTTTTAGAAATGCTCTGAGAAACGGCAACCTGAAAATGACCGAATTCCGTGATAAAGAACGGGTTCTCAGCGGTATGATGGATGATGGTCATGGTGGATATGTTAAGAATACCATCCCGTTAATGATTACCGCCAACAGTTACTACAGAGACTGGAATAATTTTAACAATGCCGCCTCGGTATTACTGAAAGATGCTTCATGGGTTAAACTCAGAAGTATCGGGATTTCTTATACCTTTAGAGGTCCCGCTATTCAAAAAGCGCATATCAACCACCTGACGCTTTCAGCCGGTGCCAACAACATTATTATTTGGACTCCGTTTGATGGCTTTGATCCTGAAGGAAACTCCTTTAGCGCAGGAAGTAACATTTACGGCTATACGGGTTTAATTGTTCCATTAAGCCAAAGCTATTATTTTGGTATTAGATTCGGATTTTAAAAGATTATGACTATGAAAAATATTCTAAAAACAATCATTGTTGCCGTCTCCCTCATTGCTTTCTCAGGATGTGCAAAAAACTATTTTGATGTAAATACGCCAACGGGTGCTGTAAGTAAAGACCAGCTGGGTATGAACGATTTATTAGGCCCTGTTATTTTCCATACTATCTATGCAGACTACAATGCTGAACAGAGTTTTGGAAATTACGCACAAAATTTTGTGGGTCAGGGTGGTACCGCGACAGGCGCAACTACCATTTCAGGAACGTGGAGTAACATATATTTATATGTGCTTCCTAACCTAAAAATCATCAGAGAGAAAGCAAAGATGTTGAATGCCAAGCATTTCGATGCGGTGGCACAAATTCTAATTGCCATGAATATAGGATTGGCCACCGATAGCTGGGAAAACATTCCTTACTCTGAGGCATCACTGGGCGCTGATAATTTATTGCCATCTTTCGATAAACAGGCTGCCATTTATAACGACATCTTCTCATTGTTGGATAATGCGATTTCGGAGTTGGAAGGCCCGGACGATTCGGGATATAAACCAAACGCTAAATCCGATTTGATCTATCGCGGTGATCTGACCAAATGGCTCAAAACTGCTTATACACTGAAAGCCAGATATGAATTACATCTCATTAATAAAAATGGTGCTGTAGCTGCAGCTCAGGCTGCTTTAACAGCCATCGCCAAAGGTTACGCCTCCAATTCAGATGATTTTCAGATGACTTTTACCCCAAAACACATTAATCCCTGGTATTCCGTTGAAGTGTTGTCCAAACATACCGGAAATTACCATGATGTAATTTGTGATCAATTGGTAAAAAATATGGATGGAACCTCTTTCCCCTTTACAGGCGGAGTAGTGACCATGGATCCGCGTCTTCCCGTATATGCCCAGCCGGATGATGGCAGCAACAATTACAAGGGATATGTCAGCGGCGGTTATGGAGTGTCAGGTGACGGATCTAAGGCCAATACCGATTTCCGCGAAGAAGGTTATTACACAAGCGAGGATGCCCCAATCGTTGTGCTTTCCTATGCCGAAGCTCTCTTTATCAAAGCGGAAGCCGAATTTCTGGCCAACGGCGGAACAACAACGAGTGCAGGAACAACAGCCGATGGCTATACCGCTTATCTGGAAGGAATTAAAGCTAACATGTCTAAACTGGGCGTTTCCTCTGCCGATTATATTACCGATCCTTCGGTAAGTATGGGGGCCGCTAATCTGAAACTGCAAAACATCATGCATGAAAAATACATTGCTAACTTCCTGAATCCTGAGACCTATGTTGATTTGAGAAGATACAATTATTCAACTGATGTTTTCAAAGGCTTTGCGTTACCGGCAGATAATGGCCAGGGTGAATTTCCCGGCAAATGGCTCAACCGGGCACAGTATCCTACTACTGAGGTACAAAGAAATCCGGTCAATGTTACGGCAAACCAGAAATCACCTGTTGTTCCTGTTTGGTGGCAACAATAAAAATCTTTTTAATACACTAACAAAAGGTTATTAACCTGAATTATTCATAAAAAAAGCAAAAAAGAGGGGAAGAGATTAGGTTATCTCATTGATATTCTGTATCTTTGAGGTATCAAAAACAAAAAAACTTCCCCATGAACAAAGATACA
>BTTE01000067.1:0-13034 GCA_036244975.1 bacterium
AGGGACGAAGGGACGAAGGGACGAAGGGACGAAGGGACGAAGGGACGAAGAGACGAAGAGACGAAGGGACGAAGGGACGAAGGGACGAAGAGACGAAGAGACGAAGTTGCGATATTGTGAAGTTGTGAAGTTGTGAAGTTGTGAAGGGGCAACGCCCCGCAAGGTTACAGCCCGGCGTGGAGCAAAGCGTAACGCCGGCTCAAATCATCGCAGAAAACAAGCCCTGAAAGGGCGATAGGTTATTCACTTCTAAACCTCAGTCCCCTTTCACGGCGAAGAAAGCTTCCAGCTCTTTCAGGGTATTTTCGTTGGTCTCCAGATCGTGTACAATCTCTCCTTCGTGCAAAACCACTATGCGCTGGCAGACTTCCGTAACATGATTCAGATCGTGCGATGAAATAAGCATACACATATTTTTCTTTTCCTGTAATTCTTTCAATATTGTCTTCAACTGAAACTGAGAGGTAGGATCCAGGTTGGAAAACGGCTCATCCAGGATGAGAATTTCCGGCTTAATCATAAGTGCAGCAGCTATCCCCACTTTTTTCTGACTTCCTTTTGAGAGCTGACGAAGATAGCCTTTCTCTTTGAGAATATCCGACCCGAAAAAGGATTTCATTTCTTTTAAAAACTGCTCCACGTCACCCGGACTCATCCCGTTGAGTTTCCCCACAAACAGGAAATATTCGCGAGGTGTCAGGTAATCAATCAAAAAACCCTCATCGAGATAGGAACCGGTGCAGGTTTTCCACTCCTCTGTTTTGGAAACATCTTTCCCTAGCGAAAGTACACGGCCGCTGTCGGCACGTATCAAGTCCAGTATCAGTCGGAAGAAGGTTGTTTTCCCGGCACCGTTGTTACCCACGAGGCCAAAACTCTCCCCTTTTTCAACGGAAATTCCGGGAATATTCAAAACGATTCGCCCGCCATAGATTTTCTTCAAATTTTCAACTTGTATCATCATTGTCTTATTCATTTTCTTTTATCATTTTCTATACATTACCCCACCACATCCTAACATCCTAACATCCTAACTGCTCCTGTACCCTTCCGCAATCTTGTATCTGTTTTTCACGAAAAACTTTGCAGCCATTTGTATCAGCTGACGGTGAAAGAAAACACCGGTGATACCCAGTAAAAATATAATCCACATGGAAGCCGTATGTCCAAATAAGGCGGTAAACAACAAATCCAGCAAAACAGGTACGACCAGCAAAGGGATAATGTTAATAAGATTGTTGATGCCAACCCCCTGGTAGTTCATCATCTGGCCACGGTCGAGTTCCATACGTTTCCGGTTAAAAGAGGCGAGAAACAACAACAAAGGAGCATTAATTCCCAAATTATAAGAAAGCATAACCGTATTGATAGCAAGCACCTTGGTTCCGAAATACACATAAGGAATAGTCAGGAAGAAGAGCAATAATGTGGGGATAGTCATCAGGTAATATTTTGCTCTGAAAAACTCATCCGTTTTGATGTTTGCGGACAGGATAAAATCGAAATGACGGCTCTCCCACGCCAGGATATATTGCCCGTAAGCAATCAAAAAGCCACCCGAAATAAAGACACCGACAAAGTCGAGTATAGCATTATGACTCAAATTTTTAGGATCAGGATAGAAAAACAGCCCGTAAAACAGAAAGATAGGCAAAGCGAAGAACAGCATTTGTTTCGACCGTTTGTTTCGCAACAGCAGGCGCACCTCTTTCAAAACCAAAGCGCCGATCTTCCCTCGGTTTTCCAAACCCTCCAGATGGCTGCTGAGCTTTTCGGAACGGTGCTTCTTCCGGCTTAAATCCTCAAGATAGCTGTGACTTCTGGTATAACGGAAATTTTCCCAAAAGAAAAATCCGGCAGCAGCCAATGGAAGTAAAGCCCAAACAGGTTGCTGCAACACGCGACCAAAATACCAGCCGGAGATAACCGACAGGGAAAAAATACCGTATTTTTCTAACAGACTAAGTATGAGTGCGATGCCAAAAATAATCAGCACAACCGAAGGCGTAACGGTGGATTTCCTTTTCACACGAATCAACAAAAAGTTAGTGCTCATTTCGAAAAAGAACAGTGCAGCAAACCAGGCAAAAACCGTAAAAGTCGTAAAATGCGTTGGCAGGTAACGAATGGCAAAAGGCAAAAACAGCAGAAAAGGTAAAAAGTTAAAAAACGAAAGCAACGACCGGTAATTCAGGTAAAGGCCGATTCGGTTTTTCTTTATCGGCAGATGCAACAGCGGAGAGAGTTCCATGGTGGGCAGATTCTGAATAAAAAACCGCATCATGAAAGTAACCAAAAAATAGTAAATCAGCGCCTTGTTCAACATTTGTTCCGGTGGAACTCCTTTTCCTGTTTTTATAAGAATTTGCTCCATGAACAGTCCTACGGCGAGGAGTTCCATCAGTATAAAAAATAAACCTATACCAATAATAATGTTTATAGCAAGGTTTTTTTGCCAAAACGAAGATCGTTTAATCCGTTTAATTTGGAGATAGACAAAACTTCCGGTCATTATTTTTTTGTTTTCAAAAGTAGAACTTTATTCGGGTTTTTATCATAAAAATCACTAATTCATAGCAAAATCAAAATTTCCTCTTTATTCCGGCTGATGTTGTGGCCGCAGCAAATCATAAATAGTTTTCACCGGATTAAAAGTAATAAGCGGTGCTTCCACAAAAAGGGTTATCCAGTCGGCCATTGCTCCGTTCCACAACCCCGGAAGTTCCAGGGCTTTCAGCTCGCGGCCATCCTTCGACTTAACGGAAATAAAGCCCGTTTGCGGATCTACAAATTCTCTGAGGTCAAAAGGATTCCCCTGAAAGTTACGCACGCCGCAAACCAGGTCCACCGGATTGAAATGGGTTGCACCAGAGACGATCTTTCGTTGCTCTGCATCTTTCAAGTTCATCTGGGAAGATTCCACAATCTGCAACGACCACTCATCCTGCTCATTGACCACCCAAAACGGGCCGCCGCCGGGTTCACCTTCATTTTTCACCATGCCGGCTATGCGTATGGGACGGTTGAGCTTATTAAACAGAAAATCAATTTTTTCTATTTTCTCATAACCTTCGTAAGCCGCCGGAATAAAAATATTCAACTGCTCACGGGCAAAAGTTTTTATTTCATCTAATTCCTCGTCAGAGAGGTTGGCATCTTCCAACTTGTCAAGATAATTAAACGTTTTTTCCTGCAATCGGAACAGCAAGCCGCCAATGACCTTTTTGTAAAGATAAGTTGTATCGCGAAGCCGGTCGGGAACAACATTATCGATGTTTTTCACGAAAACGATTTCGCTTTTCAGGTCGTTCAGGTTTTCGATGAGGGCGCCATGTCCGCCGGGACGAAACAGCAGACTGCCCTCTTCGTTGCGGAAAGGTTCGTTATCCATATCAACGGCAATCGTATCGGTAGAAGGTTTTTGTTGCGAAAAGCTGATATCGAAACGAATGCCAAAATGGTTTTCATATTTCCCGCGTACCGATTCCACCGCTTTCTCAAATTCCTGCTGATGTTCGGGGGAGACAGTAAAATGCACCCGTGCCACCCCTTCTTTGTTCGCAGCATAGTGTGCCGCCTCTGCCAAATGCTCCTCAAAAGCCCGGCGGGGGCCATCCGGATAGAGATGAAAATGCAACAATGCTTTAGGTAACATGCCGTAATTCAGCCCTTTATCCGTAAGGAGATAATCCAAAATGACGTTATAATCTTTTTGTTGGCGAAGGATTTCCAAGTTGAGGCTATCTTTTTGTAAGGCCTCAGACAACACATTGTAAAAAGCAAACTTCTCCAGATTTTTAAAGAAATAACCCGGGCTCTGCAAATCGTGTTCCTTTTCAAGCCGGTCGATTTCCTCCGGGGTTCCTGAAAAAGACTGACGAAAGGCGAAAAGTCTCCTAAACATACGGCTGGCAGCACCGGAGGCCGGAACAAATTTCAGAATTTCGTAATCATCTTTGGTTTCATCAAAAAAGGCTTTTAGTTCCTTTACCTCTATTTCTCCAAACGAGAGCAATCCGTTACCCGGAACAGCCGGAGCGGCAAGCCGGATAAAAGGAAACCCGGTTTTAAAGCGTTCCATCTGTTTTTCGACTGTTTCGGGAGAAATACCTTTGGATTTTATCTGTTGAAGGTCTTTTTCGGTAAACATAAATCATATATTTGGTTTCGACGAACAAAAATAAAGAAATTGTCTTCATAAGAGCGATGGTTTACAAAAATACCTAATCTGTTGTTTGCTTATCTAAGACCTGACGCCGGTCTCCTTGCGCGGTTATATACGGCTAAAAAAACGGGATGATCGCAGCGTATATTCCGAGAATGCTTGCTGCTGCTACTACTATACCTACCACCACTGCATAGACACCATGCAACCGGTAGCGTTTGGGCAGGGCTTTGAGCGCCAGCAGATAAAGAAAGCCCAGCACAATCGGCAGCAGTGCGGCATTCATTACTTGTACGCCTACGCTCAGGTCAATAAGGTTAATTCCCGAAACGACCGTAACACCGCCTATTACCAGCATAGCCGTGTAGATTATGTAAAACCAGGGGGCTTCACGAGGGTTATGCTCCAGAGAACGTTTATAACCGCTCACCTCGCCCAATCCCCAGGCAGTCGCAAGTGAGACCACAATTGCAGCCACCAGTGACGCCCCAACCATACCCATGGCAAATAAGATTGTCCCGACCGTTTTACCGAGAAACGGAGTCAGCGCATCCGCTATCTGCTGAACAGTGTTCAGAGATTTGCCGGGATGGTTTACGCCAATAGTTGCAGCAGTTGCCACGAGTATGGCTATCATAATAAGCTGTGTAATGACTGCTCCGATGGCTGTGTCTTTGCGGGATGCTCGTAAATCTTTTGCTTTCAGCCCCTTATCGACAACTGCGGATTGATGGTAGAATACCATCCAGGGCATAATTACCGCACCGACATTGGCAACGACAAGGTACATATATCCGGGGTTGCGCCAGGGAATCTGAGTTAGGCCATTCAACATGGCAGCAGGGCTGGGACGAGCCCACCAGGCCACAACCAGGAATATCAATTCAAAGCTGCCGATCAGGATGGCAATACGCTCTACCGAGAGGTACGAGCCGGTCCATGCCACAATCGAAAGCAGCAGCACCGCCATACCTACACTTAACCAGGGTGGTATCCCAAACAGCAACCCGGCACCTGCCACCCCGGCAAACTCAGTAACTAAAGCTCCAAGGCAGGCGACTATAAGTGTGGAAACCGAAAGCCATGCCCACTTTTTACCAAAGTATTCCCGGATGAGCTCACCATGTCCTTTGCCGGTTACAAGCCCCAGCCGCACCGCAAGCTCCTGCACCATATAGACAATGGGAATCAGTACAATTTGAAGCAGGAGCAGCTTGTACCCCCAGACCGCTCCGCTCTGTGACGCGGTGATTACACTTCCTGCATCGGTATCGGCAAACATCACCACCAGACCCGGCCCGAACAACGCAAAAAACCCCAGCAAACTTTTACGCTTCATAGGCACCTTCTCCTAAAAAGCCCTGCTTCTGTGTGCTGCAAGGGTGAACAAAGTATTCTTTTTTTAACATAAGTATTTTTTATCCTGAAAAAAAATAAGTATTCCACGCACTACCGGGACGTCTGTTGAAATATCCAAGCTAACGTAAATCCGGATCATCTCTTTCCTCATTTTGTGAGTTTTTTGATTGATGTCATTGTTACGTCTTTTCTTGTAATTATTAAATTATAATCCATGTAATCCTGTTCGATTATTCCCAATCCAACAATAATTTTTCGCCTTCAAGGCTTTTCGCAGTCGTTGTGTCGTAAGTTATTTCGAGAACACCTTTGTAATTTCCGGCATCATCACGGACTGCAAAATATTGAATATAAATAAGTTTACCACCGAAATTGACCCAGAAATCAGCTTCATTCTTATCGCCCTTTTTAAACGCTGCAATAATTTTTTCGACAATATGCACACTTTTAGGCGGATGGCAATATTTTACCTGACGTCCGATAATACCCGGGCTGCGTGGAAAAATTCTTTCATCGCCTTTGTTATAGTAACGTACTTCATCAAATTCATTCACATAAGTTACATCGAAAGGCATGTGTTTAAATATCAGGTTAATTTGGTCCGGTGTCAGTGTACCTACATCCAAATTTATTCCTCCGACAAGAGAACGGGATTTATCGCCTGCCATAAAAGAAACCGGGTTAACATTCTCAACAGCCTGTTCCTGTCCGCTCTGTTCCTGATGCCCCGAATGGCTCTGATTCGTGTTCCACATGGGCGGTGGTTCAATCAGGCAGTATCCCACCTCGTCTTCACCCTGCCGGATTTTCGCCCATTCATCATCATCGATTAATTCTAAACTTGTTGGCCAAAGTATTTTATCTTCTTTGAAAATCATCTCTTCAATTGCTCTGAACAACGTTTCCTGCACTTCAAAAAGTTCTGCGTATTTTTTACTATCAAGCAAAGAACGATTATATTTTATCTCATTGCGAATATTGTCATCTAAAGTCCACATGACCGTTGATGGCGTATTAAATCCTTTTTTCTCGAGGTAAGGAAACAGCTGATTTTCTTTGCGAATATAATGCGTGCTGATTTGCCACAATTTATCATAAGATTCTATCCAAAATTCATGGTCAACATTTTTTAAATCAACTTCTTTACCGGCTTTTCTTAGTCCGGCAATTAAAGCTTTGATGGCCTCATTCTCTTTTATAAAAGTATCCAGAGGGTGTCCTTCTTTCAGGTTATCAATGCTAACTTTTTTCAAAGATTCTTTAAAAATACTTATCAGCTCATCAATCTTTTCCTCAAGTTGCAAACCGGAAATACCTTTTTCTTTTATTTTTTGTTCTGCTAACGCAAATTCTCCGGCACTTATTTCCCCGCCCAGTTCCACATCAAAACGTTCACGAAGTTCGGGGATACTTTTACCTGAAAAAAAACTGGTAATTAAGTCAAGTATTACCTTTGTCCTTTCGGGTGAAGCATTCAGATATGACCCCATATTGGCTTTAACCTGCCAGGAAGCAGGAGGTTTTCCGACCATCCAGCCTATCTCATCTTCTCCTTCCCGTATGGCTTTCCAGTCATCTTCCATCAACAGGCGGACTGAGGTGGGAAGAAGCACTTTTTCTTCTTTGATAGTCATTTCACCGGCTTCGCGAAGCAGCACCGGTAAAATATATTGCGCTGTTTTTTCATCATTTTCTTCTACTGCTTTTGAAAAGGTTTTGGCGAGGCTTCTGATTTCATCGTGCAGGCTCCACATCATCGAACTGGGGTGATTAAAACCATACTTTTCAAGGAATGGAAATAGTTGGTTTTCTTTTCTCAAATAATGAATGTTGAGGCTTAAAAACTGTTTGGCTATGAGTGTCCAGTCCGTTTTTAAACCGGTAAAACCACTCTCCATCTCATTCAGTTGTCTCGCTCTTTCAACAAGCGCTCTTATCTGTTTATTTTCCTCAAGAAAGGTATGAATGGGATGCCCTTTTGGAAAAGAAGCTAAATTCTGTTGAGGAATTTTACTATTGACGATTTCGAATACTTTCCTTTCGATACGGACATGCATCTGCGCATCGGCAAAGACCTTTTCATCTTCCAGTTTCTGAGCAACTTCCGTAACCTCTTCAGCGGTTATTTCCGGGACCTCCTTTTTAAAGGCCTCTATCAATTTATCGGCTTGTTCTGTTTCGTTTTTACTCAGCGAAATCATTAATTGTTTTAATAATTCTTGTTTATCTTTCACTTTCTTACCTCACTGTTTATTAAGATTCTAATTATCTGCAACACGATATTACGCTACTTTCTTTTCAACATATTTTCTTCTATGGAACCCTCGTTAGGCAAAAATCGTATTGTTTATTTATGCATTAACCACATCTTTTACCCTTTTGGCTTTATCTTGTTTGGATAATGTTAATCTCACAATGCTATCAGCCTTTGCGCTTAGGTTATGCTGAACATTTCCTTCTAACGCCACCATATCGCCTTTTTGTAACCGATGGGTATCTCCCCGGACATCAAAATCAATTTCTCCTTCAAATATTTCTACAATTATCGGGAAAGGCGTTTGGTGATTCTTCATCGCTTGTCCTTTCCTGAAAATGATACGAATTTCTTTGGTATTCTCGGTTTCAAACAGTACATTGACAGATGGTTTATCTTCATTATACTCAATGTTTTTCATCAAAGATGATGTTCTCATGGTTTATTCCTTCCTTTAATTGTTGAAATTAGATTATTTAAGAAAAGCAGACAGACTCATCGGTTAAGGCATATCTGTTCTTGCATCATCTTCAATTGTTCTGTTTAATTAAACTCTTTCTTTAGTTGGTCCACCCATTTTTTTATTCTATCGCCGGTCAAATTACTTTCGTTATCTTCATCCAAAGGTAATCCTACAAATTGCCCATCGATTTCAGCTTGAGATTCATCATAATCATAACCCTCCGTTGAGATTTTCCCAACAACTACACAGCCTTTATCGTTAAGCGCTTCATATATTAAACCTATTGCATCTACAAACGAATCTGCATAAGCTTCCTGATCGCCACAACCAAAAATAGCTACTTTTTTTCCTTCCATATTTGCAGACTGAATTTCTGAGATAAATTCTTCAAAATCCTCCTGCAAATCACCCATTCCCCAGGTTGAAGAGCCGAAGATAAGGTTGGAGAATTGCTCCATATCACTTGCTTTTGCCTTGGCAACATCAAAGATTTGTGCTTTATCTGCTCCAAACGCTTGTTGAAGTAGTTTGGCTGCATCTTCTGTGTTTCCGGTGTCTGAACCGTAAAAAATTCCTATATTTTGCATGTCCTTATTATTTTAAATTACAAATACAAAAGTAGGATACCCCCGGACCTTACCCTATACCTAACTGAGGTGATTTTTTGAGGTATCCAATAGCTCCGGACTTTCCTCTTTCACAAAGCAATAATCCGGAGAAAGCGTTATTACAAAGCATGTGCCCGATAGCTCTCCACCGTTCTTTTTAGTCCCTCTTCCAGGCCGACTTTCGGCACATAGCCAAAATAGTCTTTTAATTTTTGAATGCTGAAATGATAATCTTTTCCGCCGTTGTTAATGCGGTAAGGTGTTAAAAAGGGTTCGCTCCGCAACCCCAGCAGCCGGTGAACAGTATAATAACTCTTGGCGGCCGCCATGGCCGGTCCGTAGGGAAGCGATGTTTTGGGCAACGGAACGTCAAGCTGTTTTGCCAGTGCTTCGTTGAACTCGTGCCAGCAAATGTCCAGTCCATCGGTGGCAAGATAAGTGTTTCCAACGGCTTTGGATTCGGTGGCAACCAGCATCATAATGTCCACCAGGTTTTCCACGTAAACCGGACAGGTCTTGCTTTTGCCATGGTTTATTTCGGCAAACTTTCCCCGCAGCAGGACATCAATATATTTGAAAATGAATGTCCTGTCGTTTATGCCAAATACATTTCCCGGCCGCACGGCCGTAATTTCCATAGTGCTGTTTTTCGAAAAATTCCACAACCACTCCTCCGCCATAAGCTTGGTTTGGGCATAGGGAATCAGGTTCTTTGCCGGGGGATCATCTTCTGTTACATTTTGCTTTCCGAAGCCGTGAAGGGCCACCGTACTGACATACACAAAACGTTTTACTCCTTCTGCCTCCGCTGCCAGCGTCACATTTTTAGCGCCCCGGAAGTTAATCCTGTCAAAGATTTCATACGGGCCCCAGTCGGCGGCCAGCCCTGCCACATGGAAAACTTTCCGCACCCCTTCCATCGCCGGCTTTAGTGTCTCAGGTTGCGTAATATCACCATAAAAAAGCTGCAACGGCAGGTTTTCAATAAACTGTAAATCGGAACTTTTCCGTACCAGCGCATTGACTTCATATCCTTCGGCGAGCAACCTCCGGCAAAGGTTGCTGCCGATAAATCCATTGGCACCGGTAACCAATACTTTTTCCATCAGTGAAAATAAATTATGAACAGGCCTGTTAAAACACCTATGGAAGCATGAATAAGAAAAACATACCAGATAGAACGGCTGCGAAGCGCAATCATGCCAAACAAAATACCCACCACAATGGAGCCGATAATTTCTCCTTCGGGTTTGCCAATATGTACGAGACAGGAGGAGATGGTTTCAATAAGGATAGCATTCACGGCGCCAAAACGATCTTTCAATCCGAAGAGTATAAAACCGCGGAAGAAAAATTCCCATGCTACATAGTAAAACAACACATAAGCCGTTTCGTAAACAAACAGATGCGTCTGGTCGTTCAACAGGCTTTTGGCCAGGGGATACTCGACGCGAAGACTGGGCATTTTGGAAGCAATAAAAATGATGGGTGCCACCAGCAACGGTATGGTTATCAGCCATCTCAAGCCATATTTCACATCGCCCCAGCCCCAGCCAAATTGCCGTAGCGAGCTTTTCATCCCAAATTTAATGTACAGCGCCGGCAGGATAAACATCAGCACAAAGAATACACCGAATTGCCAAAAGCGGGCTATCAAATCACCATTGACCAGTGATTTAAACCGTGGAAAATAGTCGTAAAAAAACTGCGGATAACCGTGATAGCGGTATAGTGTCAGCAATACCGGAGCACTTAACAGTATCACATACACATGAATATCGCGTTTTTCAAAGACAATTCCTTTAAACATCTTCTCTTACTTTACAATAAGGCAACAACCTGTCTTTAATCCGTTTGTCGTAAAATTTTCCGGCCAGCGTGAAGGCAATAATTGTCCACACAATACCGGCAAATACATCCACCACATAATGAAAACGGCAATAAATTACCGCCACGAAAATCCCAATAATTAACGGGATAAAGATAAGAAACATTTTTTTGTTGTATTTGGCCATGATAATCAGGGTGGTTAATGAGGTGGCAATGTGCAGGCTGGGAAAAGCATCGAACTTGTTCGGCTCAAAAACCTGAATAAAATTCCTGATGGGGACAGTTAGAAATATGCCGTTCAATGCCTTCGTCTGCAATTGCATGACAGGCTCATAAAAACGCGGCCCCATAGCCGGGATAAAGAAGTAGGTGATGTAGGCGCCATAATTCACCACCAGCAAGATAAAGACACTCCGGTCAAGAGCCGCAAACTGCCTTTTCCGGTACAAATAAACCAGGATAACCAACGGAAAGGGATAGTAAATGAAATAGGCTAAATATAGCAAATCGGTCAGCCAGGGACGAACCCATTGCTCTATCCATACCGTCGGATAAACGCCAAACATACTGAAATCCATTTGTGCCAGCACGCGGTCGTAATCATGCGGATTAAAATAAGGCAGAATCATAAAGAAACTCTCAAAAATCACAAACATGAAAATCAGCGGATAGAAATTTAGAAATATTTTTCCCATCTTATCGCCAAAAGTCCGGGGAGGGTAGTCTTTCTGCTTCTTGCGGAGTTTTACCGCCAGCCACACCAGAGAAAAGGAGAATCCCAGCACGGCGACCGGCAAAAAGATATAGGGGTTTCGCGGCAGCGAAACGAGATAAAAAATAAAAACAACAAAAATAAATACCGTGTTCAGCAGGTCAATGATACTCAGCCCTATTTTCTTAAAGTATTGCACCATACACATTTACCAATCCTTTTAGAACTCCAGCGAATAGATGCGGTAAGTTTTGTACGGGTCCGCATTAATATTTTGCAGGATACGGTTCATCATGGTGTTGTTTTCCAGAATCCAGCTCGCCTCGGCTTCTTCATAACCCATTTTTTTTGCCGCTTTATAACAACGGGCATACATGACTGTATCGATGCCTTTGAGGCGGTATCCGTCAATCAGGCCGAGAGTCAGCACACGTCCGCGGGTAACTTTCTTCTTGAAATTGATTAATTTCAGGAAATTAAAGGGGAGAAGACGGCCATTACGTATCTTCCTCGTAATCTGATTTATATCCGGCAGAATGGCAATAAAAGCCACCGGTTTTCCTTTGTCCTCTGCAATATAAACAAAATCGGGCGAAGTAACCATTTTAAGCTCCTGCGTCAGCGCCTTGAACTCCGCGTCGTCCATGGGAATAAAGCCCCAGTTCTTTTCCCATGCTTTGTTGTAAACGTATTGCAATTTGGGAGCTTCTTCCCTGATCTTTTTAAAATTCACCTTTCGAACGATAATATCCTCCGCATTCAGCCTTTTTTCAATATTATCAGCCAGTTGAACGTATCTCCCGGGTAGAGAATCCACTTTAAACCGGTAGGAAAACAAATCCATTTTTTTACCAAATCCGGCTGCCTGAATCAATTCGTCGTAGTAAGGCTTGTTGTGAATCATCATAACATAAGGCGGCGTATCGAAACCATCTATAAGTGTACCACAGGTATCGTTTGTGGAGGGATTCATGGGGCCATAAACACCATCAACTCCCTTTTCTTTCAACCAGCCTTTGGCCGCATCAAAAAGAGCACCGGAAACTTCCTTATCGTTAACGGAATCAAAAAAACCGAAAAAGCCGTAATTTTCATTCCAGTGTTTAACGTAATACTCATTGGTAATAGCACCAATACGTCCAACAACTTTATCGTTTTCATCAAGCGCAATAAAATAATCAGCTTCAGCATGATGGAAAAACGGATTCTTTTTCCTGTCTAACGTTTCTTTCTGAACAATTCTCAAATCGGGGACGTAAAGTGCATCATCTGCATAAAGTTTATAAGGAAACCCGATAAATGCTTTTAAATCCTTTTTACTCTCAACTTTTTTTATCCGAACCATATCACTACTGTTTTAAGGGCCAAATATAAATGTTTTTCTGAAAAGAACACATTTCCGGGTTCCTGCAATTGTAAATTACCCGGTCCGGCCGGCTCAGAAATCTTTTTTTACACTTCATAAAAGACAGTTTCTCAGTGAGAAAATATTTCTCCGGATATTTACAAATAAAAAGGAAATAATACTATTTTTGCACCCTCTTTTAGCCCAGATGGCGGAAATGGTAGACGCGCATGGTTGAGGGCCATGTTCCCGTTTTGGGAGTGCAAGTTCGATTCTTGTTCTGGGCACCGGATGAATG
>BTTE01000068.1:0-12984 GCA_036244975.1 bacterium
CTGATTTATCCGTTTGAATAATGTCGATGATAATTGCAATTTTGATTTTCAATACAAATATTTTTGAGTTTTTGCTTTAAGACGTTTGAGATTAAGGATAATTATTTGCTATTGTCAATAATGGATATTTTATCGATTTTGTTTCTCCATAAAACCTTTATAAGCATTTTGAAAACTTATCTGGTGACTATTAGCTTTTTCAATAGTCGTCTGTTGTGCTTTCCACTGTGCTGCCATTTGTTTTAAAACAGGATCAGCATGTTCAAAGAACATTTTATAGGAAGTGCAAAATCTTGGTTTTCCCTGATCCCGGGGGTCTTTGATACGGTCTTTGGTACAGCCGCCATAGCATTTGGTCAGCCACGGGCATTGCCGGCATTCAATTGGTAACCGGGCCTTTAATTTTCCGAAGGCATCTTGTTTTTTCGAGTTAAACATATCGATAATTCTATTATGCATAACATTTCCAAGCATCCATTTTGGCTCTACAAAAAAATCGCAACTATATACATTGCCATTGTGTTCCATAACAACATAAACCCCACATTCTTTCATCATGGTACATTCCGGCGCCTGTCTTCCCACATAGCTGTAAAATACCGATTCAAAATGCCTGATAGAAGTGGCCGGCTGGCCATTCTGAAAATCAGCCAGCCACAAATCGAAAAGTTTGTTTAAAAAATGTCCGTAATCTTCAGCCGGAACTGAAAAGTCTGCCGCCCTTTGTGGATCATTTTTATCGGTTTCAACAATGGGGATAAACTGCATAAACGTAAGGCCCATTTTCTTGAAATAATTGTAAAGCTCTTTCGGGTATTTCACCGAGTGGCTGGTCACAGTACACATTGCATTCACCGAAACCCCTTCATACAGCAGCATTTTGGCGTTGTTTTCCACTCTTTTGTGCGTTCCTTTTCCGCCTTTATCTATACGGTAATGATCATGAATATATTCCGGTCCGTCCAATGAAAGCCCCACCAGCCAATTATATTTTTTTAAGAATCTTGCCCAATCGCGATCCAGCAACATACCATTGGTTTGCAGCCCGTTGCCCACCATTTGACCATGTCCGTATTTCATTTCCAACTCAACAGCCCGCTTGTAAAAATCAAGTCCCATTAAAGTCGGTTCGCCACCTTGCCATGCCAGCGACACGTTTTCACCCGACTGATTCATTACCTGCTTAATCATTTCTTCCTGTACTTCAGGACTCATCCTGTGAAGATTTGTTTTATTAAACAAATTTGATTTTTTAAGATAAAAGCAATAAGTACAATTTAAATTGCAATCCGGACCAGCCGGTTTGATCAACACAGAGTTTAATGATTTTCTTTGAGCCATTTTATGAATGTTTATTTTTTATTACAAAGGCAAAAACTTATAATACGTACCTCAGGCAAAGCAAAAGCCTTTTCTCCCTTTAAAAATTTTAATCATCTGTTTTTCTTTTATTTTAAATTGTTAATAAATACAATGTTAAGAAAGCAACTTACATGCTACCCGTACAAAAATAAACAATAACTTAAAAGATAAGACTTACTTAAGTTTTCTGAGTTTCGCCGGGGATAACAAGAGTAAAGAAAGAAAAAAAATAAAATCAATGGGACCACCTAAAAAACACGCTATGCTTAAGGCAGCCCCACGATTCATTCTGCTTATGAGAAAAACGTACTATTTTTATACTCCGGTTACGGAACCATACTCTTAATTAACTCTTTTATTTTTACAAATTGAAATTAAAACAATTTTTTCTGAGACCCTGCATCGGAAACAGTCAAAACTGTTCCATCATTCCTAGGGAATTTATCCCTACACCTAAGGTTTTTGTTTACAATAGGCAGAAACCAAAAATTAGTTAATAGTCTGTTTGTCTTTTGGCATAAATTGTTCATATTTAAAATGATTTACAAATGACAAGTACAAAAGTAAACAATACTTTTAAAAAAGCAAGAAAAAACAGTAAAAATTACTCTTTTTTTCGTGTATTATTCATAACACAGTGGTCAGGTGTGTTTTAAATAAACATGAAGTTAAAAAAATTTTCGCTTTTGTGATGAAAAAGTGGTATGGAGAGAAGAAAAATCCAATCTGATATCAGTTCCCAGTGGAAAAGGAACAATAAATTGGCATGAGCCGGGTTGCTTTTGCTCAGGCAAATAATTTTTTA
This sequence comes from bacterium, assembly GCA_036244975.1. Lineage (GTDB taxonomy): Bacteria > Bacteroidota > Bacteroidia > Bacteroidales > F082 > Sulfidibacterium. The sequence continues at coordinate 2,168 of BTTE01000068.1, forward strand.
CCATTATTTTTACGAATTTTGAACTACATTTGGTTCCGTATTTATTATGCAAGAGGAAGCTGGTAAGCAGTTACGCATTCATATATTGTTATCCAAAAAAAACATTAAGCATGGCTTTTATACCAAAAGAGAACCGCTATGATATCATGCAGTACAACCGCTGCGGAAAACGGGGGTTAAAATTACCCGCGGTTTCGCTGGGGTTGTGGCATAACTTCGGCGGGATCGATGTTTTCGAAAACAGCCGGCAGGTCCTGCACCGGGCTTTTGATTTGGGAGTTACCCATTTTGATCTGGCCAACAATTACGGTCCTCCTCCCGGTTCGGCAGAAGAGAATTTCGGTAGAATATTGAAACAGGATTTCAAGGCTTATCGCGATGAGATAATCATTTCCACAAAAGCCGGATACCTTATGTGGCCCGGCCCATATGGCGGGTGGGGAAGCCGGAAACATATACTTTCCAGCCTTGACCAAAGCCTCAAACGAACGGGATTGGAATATGTAGATATTTTTTATTCTCACCGACCCGACCCGGATACACCCATAGAGGAAACCATGATGGCCTTAGACCAGGCTGTCCGGACAGGAAAAGCGCTGTATGCCGGTATTTCAAACTATCCTGTAGACATAACAAGAAAAGCTTCCCAAATTTTAAAAAAATTGGGAACCCCCTGTCTCATCCATCAGCCTAAATATTCAATGTTTGTCCGTCAGGTGGAGAACGGCTTACTTGATGTACTGGAAGAAGAAGGAATAGGCTGCATTGTTTTCTCGCCACTGGCACAAGGCTTATTAACCGACCGTTATCTAAACGAAATCCCGGAAGGACCGCGTGCTACACGTGAAGTTTTCCTGAAAAAAGAAGATGTTCTTTCTGCTCATTCAAAAATTGTAAAATTGAATAATGTTGCCCTGCAAAGCGGGCAATCATTGGCACAAATGGCACTTGCCTGGATTTTAAAAGACAAACGAATAACTTCAGTTTTGGTTGGTGCCAGCTCCGTAAAACAAATAGAATCCAATGTGCAGGCATTGAAAAACACTAACTTCACGAAAGAAGAGTTGAAATTAATTGAGGATATGTTGGAAAAATAAAATTAATTCCTAATGCTGAATACACTCAAGAACATATCTGCTATTTATAAACAGGGCAAACGATTTCCAGGACAACCTTTTATCCCTTCTTATCGAAAAGCTAAAAGTTTCAGTGTTAAACCCTAACTTTTCTTTTTTTACGTAATAGGTATATTTAATTTGTCAAGGAGCTTTTCAGTTTTGGCAGTTATTTCTGCTAAGAACCATTTGCCATTCATTTTTACTTTTCTGATTTCCTTTAAAAAAAGAATAAAATCCATGGGTGAATACTTTTTATTCATTTCATATTTGACAAGGAACTGATAAATTTTATAATACCAATGTAACGTAATATAGTTGATAAACATCCAAGTCTCCAGAGCTTGTTCGTTTTGCATATAACTACTGTCCGCTTCCATGATGTTCTTAAGAACATTTATCATTTCTTCAATTTGGTTTCTGCTTTTATAATTCACATAAACTGTTTCTGGATTTTGGTCTTTGCTATTGTGTAGCAAAGCTATAGTGCCAAAACTATGTTGCTTTTCATAGAAGCCATTTAAACTGTACTTTTTAGGCATGGTTTCTATTCTGTGTAAATAGTCTTTACTTTCTTCCAGTTTAAGTTCTTCATCCAAATATATATTCACAACCAGATTATCTGCACTGTAAGAATAATACCATATAATACGTCCTTGAAATTTAAAAAATCCGTCAAAGTCTCTTTTATTTGCTTGCTCTATTTTACTGTAATCTATTAATTTATTGTTTCTTTTGAGAGGAATAATAAATATTAATTTTTCATTAAGTAGCACCTCAATATTTTTCTTTGATGAGAATCCCTTATCCGCAATTACTACAGCATTACTTATTTTTAATTCTTCAAGGCATAATTTAAATGCTTTGATATCTTTAATGTTACCGGGTAAGAATCTGTAATATAAAGGGAGTTGCAGATCAACCGAGAATGCAAACATCAGATTAGCTACCGAGTCAAATGTTCCTTTTTTGGTTTTTGAATATTTGGTTATTTCTATTTTCTTTGAATTGCTGAACATGTCTGTTCCATCAAATAAAATGTTGTTTTGTCCTCCACTGAATTCCTTAAAAAACGAAATTATCTGTTCACGTTGAACACCAAATTCTCTTAAAAATATGGTTAATTGTTTGTGGGATAGTTTGAGCCCTTTGTATTGAACCGACATAAAGCTATGGTGGTAATGAAACTCCATATTTTTCATTGGGCTATGATACACCATACGACCATAAGCCAACACAATAATTTTTTGCCAATGCTCTGGAAAATATTTCTGTAACAATGTTTTATATTGCTCCAATTGGCTATTCACAAAAGCTGTAACACCATACTCTTTAACCGTAAGCTTTGATACAGATAAAATTTGTCTCCGCAATTTTGCTTTATCTGATTCGATAAAGCCATCTTCTTTGGTAATTTTACCAAGAAGTTTTCCTGTAATTTTTTTTGACCTTTTCTTTTGAGGATCCCATTTGCTTGATACTTCATAAAGATAGTACCTGCCATTTAAAAATCTTAGTTCGGTACCTTTTCCCCTGTGCTTTGTTGCCCATTCCGGATGTGTAGCCATAATAATAAAAAATTAAATAAAATTACGTATATACGTAACTGCAAATTAACACAAAAATTCTCATATAACCAAGTAATAGCAACGTTTTTTATAAAAAAATTACGTATTTTTGGAAAAGTTAGGGTTTAAGTTATTATTTAACCAAAAGATACAGGAGAGCAGCTATAACAGCACCAGTAAGGGGACCTAATACAGGTATCCATGAATATCCCCAGTCAGCATCACGTTTTTTCTTGAAAGGAAGTAATGCGTATGCAATACGGGGACCAAGGTCACGTGCAGGGTTAATAGCATACCCGGTTGTACCACCAAGTGACATTCCAATCCCTACAACAAGTAATGCCACCGGAAGAGCACCTATAGAGCCTAATCCGATTATTACATGGCCGATTTTTGGGGCTGCAAATGTTGGCCCTACTAGATAAAAAATGACAAATATCAAAACAAAGGTTCCGACAATTTCAGAAAACAGATTTGATCTGAATTTTCGAATGGCTGGTATCGTACAAAAGGTAACTAACTTAAAATCAGGATTTTCCGTTTTTTCAAAATATGGTTTGTAGAAAAGATATACGACAACAGCTGCTACAAATGCTCCAAGCATTTGTGCCGCGATGTATCCGGCCACCATTTTCCATGGAAAAAGACCCGCTACCGCCAGCCCGATTGTTACAGCAGGATTGATGTGTGCCCCGGAGTGTGGCCCGGCTACAACTACTCCCACAAACACACCCAATCCCCATCCCAGGGTAATGAGAACCCAATTTCCTCCTAAACCTTCCTTCTGCTCCGCTTTGGAACCGGTTAAGAGTGTGCCGGCTACTACACCGTCACCAAAAAGAACTAACAAAAACGTTCCTAAAAATTCATACATATATGGACTATTCCAAAAACTATTCATTGTTTTATTTTTTAAATGATTAAAATATTATTGAAAACTATGTAACTGATTTAAGAGATCCATGCTTTAGCTCTGGAAACAGCATCTTTCCATTTTGTGATATATTTTGATGCTGTCGCAGAATCCATATCCGGCTCAAAACGTCTATCAACTTTCCACTGCTGTTTAATTTCTTCAATATCTTTCCAAAAACCGGTAGCCAATCCTGCCAGATAAGCAGCCCCCAATGCAGTTGTTTCTGTTATTGTAGGGCGTACAACAGGTTTGTTGATAATATCGGATTGGAATTGCATCAATAAATTATTATTTGCTGCTCCACCATCAACCCTCATTTCGGTATAATCCATCTGGGTATCTTTTTTCATTGCTTCTAACACCTCTAGTGTTTGAAAAGCGATACCTTCCAGGGCAGCCCGCGCAATGTGACCACGGTTTGTGCCGCGGCTGAGCCCTACAATTGTTCCCCTGGCATACGGATCCCAATAAGGAGCTCCCAAACCGGTAAAAGCGGGGACAAAATACACATCGCCATTATCCTCTACTGTTTTAGCCAAAGCTTCTACATCGGTTGAAGTATTAATGATACGTAAGCCATCACGCAGCCATTGTACTACTGCACCGCCTATAAAGATACTTCCTTCGAGGGCATAGGTTACTTTTCCATTGAGACTCAAAGCAATAGTAGTAATCAGTTTGTTTTTTGAAATAAATGGTTTTTTACCTGTATTAACAAGGATAAAGCAACCCGTACCATATGTATTCTTTACCATGCCCTCTTCTATACACATTTGTCCAAACATGGCAGACTGTTGGTCACCGGCAATTCCGGCAATAGGTACCTTAGATGCAAAGAAAGTAGTATTGGAATAATCATAAATTTCGCTTGATGATTTAACATTTGGTAAAATTGACTTGGGAATATTCATTAACTCCAACAACTCGTCATCCCACTCAAGAGTATGAATATTGTACAACAAAGTACGGCTTGCATTGGTAGCATCAGTAACATGCGTACGTCCTTGTGTTAAGTTCCATACCAGCCATGAGTCAACTGTTCCGAAAGCAAGTTCTCCTTTTTCTGCCTTTTCTCTTGCCCCCTTTACATTGTCAAGAATCCACTTAACTTTTGTTCCGCTAAAATATGCATCCAGAATTAAACCTGTTTTTTTAGTAATCATGTCAGCAAATCCTTTTTCTCTGAGCTCATCGCAATATTTTGATGTGCGACGATCCTGCCATACAATCGCGTTATAAACCGGCTTCCCCGTTTTCCTATCCCATACGATTGTAGTTTCTCTTTGGTTTGTGATTCCGATACCTGCAACAGCGGTTCCGTTAATCCCTAATTTAGACATTGCTTCAGCAGCTACTCCTACTTGTGAAGACCATATTTCCATGGGATCATGTTCTACCCATCCCGTTTCAGGAAAAAATTGAGTGAACTCTTTCTGTGCTGACGACTTAATCTCGCCATTGTGATCAAACAAAACAGCCCTGGAACTGGTTGTTCCTTGATCCAAAGCTAAAATGAACTTTTCCATAATAAGAAATTTTAATTAATAATTTAGTTTAAAATATAATTACTAGTGATTTTCTCATATTGTTTTACTTGTTCATCCTGCCATTCTTGATCCCTTCCGAGTTCTTTAGCCATTATTTTTGCAACAATTGGAGCAATTTTTATGCTTTCTCTGGCATCAAGCAGTTGAGCCCTAACGCGTCGGGCCAAAAAGTCTTCCACATTTCGAGCCATTTCATTTCTCACGCTCCAAACTACCTGAGCTTTGATTATATTCAGTTTTTTACTAATTATCTGTTTCATAGAAGGGGTTTCTTCTACTAATTTCATAATTGATTCTTTATCTGTACCATAAAAATATAACGGGTCACTAAGGTCAGTATCCTTTTTGTAACCATGTATTTTCAAATGCTTTGTTTTGGTGTTGGTATGTTGCCATTTTCTTTCTTGTTCGGCACGATTTACCAAATCTTCTCCCATTTTTCGATAGGTAGTCCATTTACCACCAATAATTGTTAACAAACCGGAATCTGAAACGTAGATTTTATGGCTTCTTGATATTTCTTTCGTTTTCTTTCCTTCAGCTTTTGGAGCAGCAAGCGGGCGCAATCCGGCATATACACTCAATACATCTGAACGTTTTGGCACTTTTGAGAGATAACGTCCGGCTGTTTTCAAAATAAATTCAATTTCTTCTTCTAATGCTTTTGGTTCCAATAATGCTTCTTTAACTGGCGTATCAGTTGTCCCTAGTATGACCCTATCATGCCATGGTACTAGGAAAAGAACGCGCCCGTCATCAGTTTTGGGAATCATGATAGCATCATTGCCAGGTAAAAAAGATTTATCGATTATTAAATGTACTCCCTGACTTGGTGCGACTAACTTTTGATGTTTTGGGTTGTCCATGTTAAGGATATCATCAGCAAATACACCTGTTGCGTTGATTATGTTTTTTCCTAAAACTGAGAATGTTTGTTTTGGTTCTTCGTCTCTTATTGTAACACCACTTAGTTTACCATCCTGATCTTTTAACAATTCTGTAACACTTGTATAATTCAACACAACAGCACCATGCTCAACAGCAGTCTCCAAAGAGTTTATAGCGAGCCTGGAATCATCGAATTGTCCGTCATGATAAACTACACCTGCTGTCAATTTATTTGGATTTAAAGTAGGTATACGTTTTAACGTCTTTTTCTTTGAAATAGGTTTAGACTTTCCCAGGCCGAGACGCCCGGCAAGCATATCATAAAAAGTTAATCCAAGGGTGTACATGATTTCCTCCCATAATCCTGCTGTAGGTATTATAAACCATAAATTTTTAACAAGATGGGGTGCATTTTGTCTTAACAATCCACGTTCAACGCAAGCTTCACGTACAAGTGCAACGTTTCCCTGTGCAAGATAACGTACGCCACCATGGGCAATCTTCGTGCTTTTGCTGGAAGTGGATTTCGTAAAATCAGCCTTTTCAAAAAGAGCAACAGAATAACCTCTAGCAGATGCTTCGAGTGCAATTCCAATGCCGGCAGCTCCTCCACCAATAACAATAAAATCATAAGTCTTGGTCTGCCGATTCAGTATTTCAATCATTTTTTCACGTTTCATTGTGATCTTTTTTATTATAAATATGTTTTCTTATATACCCCCCACCTGCCTGTAATTGATTTGTCCAACAATGAGCCCCATGCATATCTGTAAATTTCTATTATCTATTAGATCTTCTATAGTGGAATAAAATGACGCTCTTACAACCAATTTAATAATAACTGCCTCCATAGATGCCAAAAGGAAATATTGGTATTCATTCCCCAACCATGGCCTCCTGAAGGGAAAATATAAAGAGAGGCAGGAACATTATTAGCATGTAGAGCCTCATAAAATTGGATACTGTTGATTGGCGGCACTGTCTTAGCATTGTTACTCGGCATCAAAATAGAAGGAGGCGTATTCTTGCTTACATGCAATTCATTGGAATAATAGTTAACTTGCTTTTCTGTCGGGTGCTTTCCCAGCAAATTTTTTCGTGAACCAAGATGTGTTTCACAAATCTTCATCGTAATATCCGGATAAAACAAGATTAGCAGGTCTGGACGGGTCGAATAACGGTCTAAAGTATCCGTAGCGGTGGAATCACCCATATCATAATGAGTTCCAAGTGTCGAAGCAAAATGACCCCCCGCCGGGAAACCTGCAATTGCTAATTTATGTGGATCTGCCATTAAACTGCATGAGTTCTAATGATATGAATTGCCTGTTTTGCGTCAGTTAATGGAATAGAGGCATGACCGTTTGGTAAACAATATTTCAATACGCTACCGGCAATGCCATGTTCATTTAACCAATTGGCAAATTCAAACCCTTCGTCATAAATTGCTTCAAAACGATAACCTCCGCCCGGGCATATTAATATGGCTGCCCCGTTAGCTTCATCTACTTTGGGAAACTGAACAGTGATACCTCCCTGGGTTATATTGATCAAATGATGATTTTCTATTACTTCTATAGCTCTAATGCCATTCTGTTCTACAGCCCTTTCAGGCCAAAGCGGCATTGAAAATTTCTTTTGCCCCCATATCGGTGAGACTAAACCGACGACTATCATAAAAATAACAACAACTGTCAGCGTTGTACAAATCAATTTTCGTTTTCATTTTAAAAAAAATCATTTGGTAAAAATCCTGTTTTTTTCATAACCTACTTTCAATTGTATTTTCGATACACACCTTCTTGATAGAATACAAAGTCTTAGTGTTGTTTTGGATTAAAAGCAGGTTTAATATCATGTGTTGTATAATATGATTTAAGAGAAGGCTTGACCTCTTTCCAGGGTGTTGGGTAAACATTATGTGAATATGCCCAATTATACCACATGGATGAGATCTTTCTGACCAGATCAGGGTACTGTCCGGAGAGGTCTCTTAATTCACTTCGATCATTTTCCATATTATATAATTCCCATGGTCCGTTTTGATAATATTTCCAATGCCCGTAACTTCCATCCATTAATTCGCCGGTTGAGACCAGTTTCCATTTTCCCATCCTGACAGCACGGTTCATCTCATGTTCCCAATAAATGGCTTTCCGGAGTAAAGGCTTATTACTATTAAAAGTCGGAACCAGGCTGATACCGGCTACTGGTGTGATGGAATCCCCCTTGTAATATATTGGATATTTGGCGTCAGCAATCTGGACAATCGTAGGCATTATATCGATCACATCACCTATTTGAGACCTTATTTGTCCGGTCGTTTTTATTCCGTCAGGCCAATGTACAATTAAAGGTGTGGCAATACCGCCTTCATGTACATAATGCTTATATTTTTTAAAGGGCGTATTTGATACTTCTGCCCAAGGCTTTAAGTAGGCTACATATGTATCAGCAGGACCTGCCATTACATCGAGTCCCTCCATTACAATTTTCCCATCACGGGTTATAGGTGGATTAATACTATAATTGATCGCATCTTTGGGTAATGGTTTTAAATTCGTTGTATCTTTTGCTACAGGCCTGGTCCGGCCCTGAGGGCCACCAAAACCCACAACTTCAGCATTCCCCCCATTATCCTCAAGGAAAAAAATAACGGTATTATTAAAAATACCTTTCTTTTTTAATTCTTTTACGATTTTCCCGATTCCCCGATCCATAATCGTGATCATAGCAGCATATGTCTCCATCCGCCGTTCCATCGCCTTTTTATGTTTTTCCTGTGCCCATGGATGTGTATCCAGCGGCGATAAATCAATATTTTTGCCTATAACCCCAAGTTTTTTCATTTTTACAAGGCGTTCCTGCCGAATCTTCTCCCATCCGACATTATATTTACCAGCATATTTTTTGATTTCCTGTGCAGGAGCCTGCATAGGCCAGTGAGCAGCAGTGTAAGCTACATACATAAAGAAAGGCTTTTTCCCATTATCCTTATCAATAAATCTAACCGCATTATCGGTAATGGCATTTGTGAAATAATATTGTTTGGGAGTGTATTCAGGATCATTGTAAGCAGATATTAATTTGTTACCACGAGTTAATGTTCCCGGATCATAATAATTGGCAGCTCCTTTCAAAATGCCATAGAATTTATCAAAACCTCGTTGTAGCGGCCAGTTATTTTTAGGGCTGTCCTCACGCGTATTTTTTACATAGGTTAAATGCCATTTTCCTACCACATAAGTAGAATAACCCACCTCTTTCAGTACCTGGGCTATCGTTACGCTATGATCATTTAAGCTGCCCTGATAACCCGGCAAATGACTGTCAACAGCATTCATCCATCCCAACCCCGTCTGATGAGGGTATAAACCGGTCATTAAAGAAGCTCGGGTCGGAACACAGCGTGCCTCGTTATAAAATTGGGTATATTTAATTCCTGTTTGTGCAAGCTTATCAAGATTGGGAGTAGAAATATTACTCCCATAGCTCCCCAAGTCGGAATAACCCATGTCATCAGACATAATCAGGATTATGTCAGGCCGTTTACCCCTTTGATTTTGATATTTATTGCCGCTTTTATTATTGGTATTGCCCCTGCTGCAAGCAGAGAATAAAATACTTGCTAAGCTTATAATACCGACAATTGCAAAAGATTTCAAAGATTTCATGATTTTTAAAATTTATTGTTAACCTAATATTTGATTAATTTTTATTTCCCCAATTTTCAAGGATAATATGATTGTTTTATCTGTTAAAATGACTTCCCTTGCGAGCAGATTTTAGTTGTTTCCATGTATCAATGGAAACTCCTGGGTCCCCTTGCTCCCGCATCCATTTATCCAATTCTTTTGAGAGCTGCACCTTTATTTGCCCGGCCGTATGCTGACTCCTGACCAGGTTCCGGAAGATCAGGTATAATTTTCTGGAATTCTGTTTCAATGAACGATTTCATTTCCTCCTCTGTAGCTATAGGCATTTCTAATGGATCCGTTGTACTTGTCCTCAAAGGTACTGGCCCGAACCAACTGTATAAATATGAATATAGAACCGCCCTGACAAATCTGGCTTCCGCCTTATATAGCTTTTTGTTTATATAACCTTGATAAGTATCAATTAATATTTTACGGGAGATGATAGGATACCCCATTTATCATTTTATTTTTTGTCCTCCCAACAAGCCATTGATTAACATGGAAATCACACTCAATCCCCTCCAAAAATTTAATCTGCTGTTTACCTTTGGTCATAAAGATAGTAAATCATAAACATTTAACATTTCTTGACAAAAGTAAATCATACTTTTATAAAAAGCAAGAAAAAAGAGTAAAATTTACTCTTTTTTTTCACTGACTGCCCGAATCCCAACAGCATCAAGGTTTTCCGAACCGGTTCTTAAGGGTATTTTTTCAAAAGTATTCTAAGTTAAGATAAACACAAGGCGATAAAGACAGAAAAGAGGCACAAATATCCTTTCAAATCTCAGTATTTGTCAGCGCATTTAAGAGTTTAAAAAAGGAGGTCTTATCATAAAGCCCGAAAGAGATTGATCCCAAAAATCAAAAAGAAATTGAAATAAAAACCTTTTATTTTTATAGTATCCGGTAGGAATACTCCTCCATTGGAGATCAGACTCCGGAGAGGATATCCCGCCAAGCAGCATGAAATACCAAACGATCAATAATAAAAAACTGCCCTAACAACCTCAACCACCTTAATCCGACAGATGATTTATAAAAGTGACACCTGTTTTATCCGAACCTAATTTTTTGAATCCCAC
>BTTE01000069.1:0-12744 GCA_036244975.1 bacterium
TAGGGATGTGGGGATGTAGGGATGTGAGATATAAGCGGACGTTTATGGTATTTGGTGCCATCATATAAAAAAGCCATTATTTTTGTCCCATGAAAATTGATGTTATACCTTACGCTTCGGCTATACGTCCTGATTTGATTAAAAACCGACATGTGATTGTAATTGATGTGCTGCGGGCTTCTTCGGTGATGGTAACGGCACTTGCCAACGGTGCCAAAGCTTTTATTCCGGTTATGACAGTGGAAGAAGCGCACCAAAAGGCACGCGAACTTCCCGGGGAAAAAGTACTGCTTTGCGGCGAACGCGACACCCAAATTATTGACGGTTTCCATTTGGGAAATTCGCCACAGGATTACACGCGTAACAAAGTGCAGGGGAAAACACTGATTTTCACCACTTCCAACGGAACACTGGCACTGAACCGATTACAAGAAGCCACGGAAGTCTTTATCGGCTCCTTTCTGAATATGAACGCCCTGGTCAGGAAGTTTCAGGCACTGGATAATGTTGTACTTGTCTGCTCGGGAACCAACAACAATTTTTCGATGGACGATGCCATGTGTGCTGCTTTGTTCATTAATGAAATCATGAAAAAGAAAGCAGTTGCTCTTTCTGATTTTTCAATAATGCTGCTAAAAGCTTTTCGCAAGGACAACGGCGACCTGCACAAACTTTTGAAAGATTGTTATCATTTGAACCTGCTTAAACGCAACGGATTTGAAAATGATGTTGAGTTCTGCCTGCAAAAAAACAGTTCGGACGTTGTGCCGGAAATGAAAAACGGGAGAATTGTAAGGGTAAATTGAGGATTGGATACCGGTCATTTTCGGCTGTCTCGCCTTCGCTGAGGCTTCGGCGGACGGAGTCAAACGGTTGTCAGGCTGTTATCAAGCAGTTGTTAAACAATAGTCAGGCAGTCGTCAAACAATGGTCAAACAGTTGTCAGGACGGGACAGAATTATAGTAACTCGTTGCTGTTTGATGATTGCCGATTACTTGTTATTGGTCGTTTTGTTCAACATTCTTTCACTCATCATTCTCACACCGTCGCTCAAATAGTTCAAAATACTTAAGATATTATCAAAATTTCATATTACCCCCTGTCCGTTTTCGAACATTAATTGTTTTAATATGAACATGATAAAGAATGTTAAAATTCAGCAAACAACACACCACGGTGTAAATTAGATGGTTATATTTGTGGCATGCTTTATGATGGCTATTGTTTCAGATGAATTATCAGGTATGTCATTAAATTAGGTCATCCAATTGAAAATAATATGAACCCCATGAAAAAAAAGATTATTCTTCTCATTCCGCTTCTGACTTTTATGTTATTTGGGCTGCGTGTTGCAGCACAGCAGGAATGGTCGTTAGAAAAATGTATTAACTATGCTTTTGAAAATAATTTACAGATAAAGCAGAGCAGGCTTAATGAGCAGTCCTCCAAAGAAGATTTCCTGCAAAGCAAGCTAAATTTCTTACCTACCTTTAACGTAAGCACTTCGCAGAGTACCGGCTGGGGAAGGTCCATTGACATGGCCACCTATAGCTACACCAACAATCGGTCAAGTCAGGCTTACGGTTCGTTAAACGCCAATCTGACCCTTTTTAACGGGCTACAGAATGTGAACAATTTGCGGCAAAAGCAATTTGAGTACCTTGCTAAGAAATATAATTCGGAAAAAATCAGGGACAACATTGCTCTGAATATTGCGGCGGCTTATTTGCAAATTCTGTACAACATCGAGCAGGTAAACAACGCCAAAAGGCAGGTTGAAATCAGCAAAAAGCAGATTGAACGTACCAAAAAAGAGGCAGAAGCCGGAACCGTAGCCAAAGGCAACCTGTTGGATATCGAAGCCCAGGGGGCCAACGACGAGGTTACCCGGGTGAAGGCCCAAAATAAGCTTATGCTGGCGTATCTTGACCTGATGCAATTACTTGATTTAAAAGGGAACACAAAGTTTGATATTGAAAAACCCAACCTGGTGATTACGCAAAGGCCCAGCCTGCTTCCCATACAAACCATTTATGACCGGGCCCTGCAAATCAGACCTGAGATAAAAAGTGCGCAGTATTCGGTAAAAGCCGCCGGCAGGGCTTTGGCTATGGCAAAAGGACGGCGGAGTCCTACGCTGACACTCGGTTCTTCTTATGGAGAAAATTACTCAGACCGAATCAAAGCAAGCAATAATCCCCTTAATCCGGGATTTAATGTAATAAAACCTTTTTGGGACCAAATGATGGATAACCGGAATGTTACGCTGGGCTTCCGGCTGAGTATTCCCATTCTCAACGGATTTCAGGTATCCACTTATATCAAACAGTCGAGAATTTCTTTGGAAAATGCCAACCTGAACTTAGAAATTCAGAAAAACAACCTGCGCAAAAATATCGAACAGGCTTATGCCGATGCGCTGGCTGCTTATCAAACTTACGTTGCCAGCCATAAATCATTGGTATCGCTGAGAGAATCTTTTAAATATGCTCAGGAAAAATTTAATGTAGGGATGTTGAATTCGACCGATTACGATGTGGCAAAAGTCAAACTTTTCAATGCCGAGTCGAATATCATCGCAGCAAAATACGATTACATTTTTAAGACAAAAGTTCTTGACTTCTATCTCGGACGCAGCCTTTCCCTCAATGACATTACAAAAGCAAATCCTGCAAAATAACGTAACCTGTCTACTTAAAGAATGACTACATTAGCACACAAAAAATAAAAATAAAAATAATGACAAAATCCCGTAAAAAAACACTTTGGTTTATCATCGGTAGCGTTTTACTGATTGTAATAGTGGTGCTGGCCGTAAAAAAGGGTAAATCGGATGATGCCCGAAAAGTTGCTGTTGAAAAAGTTATCAGAAGAAATATTATTGAAACCGTATCGGCAAACGGCAAAATTCAACCAGCCAAAGATGTGAAAATAAGCCCCTATATTTCAGGGGAAGTCGTAGCCCTTTACGTAAAAGAAGGCAATTTTGTAAAAAAAGGTAAAAAGCTGGCGAAAATCGACCCAAAAATTTATATCTCAAGCTTCCAGCAGGCCGAAGCTACAGTGAAAACCACAGAAGCTAACCAGGCCAATTCCAAAGCACGTCTGGCACAGTCGCAAGCGCAATATACCAAAAGTAGGCTTGACTTTGCCCGAAGTCAGAAACTATGGAAAAATCAGGTAATTTCCGATGCGGACTTTGATGCGGCACGCTCGACATATCTCGTCGCCAAAGCCGAAGTAAAAGCAGCCGAAGAAAGTTACAAAGCCAGTAAGTTTCAGGTAAAAAGTGCCAAAGCCAAACTGAGCGAAGCGGAGGAAAACCTGAACCGGACAAGTATTTACGCCCCTAACAATGGCACCGTTTCCAAACTGAGTGTTCAGGTAGGCGAACGGGTTACCGGCGCTTCACAGTTTTCGGCCGGAACGGAAATCATGCGTATTGCCAACCTGGATGTGATGGAAGTGAATGTGGAAGTGAACGAAAATGATATTGTACAGATATCCCTGAACGACACCGCACTGATTGAAGTGGACGCTTATCTGAACCGTAAATTCAAGGGTATTGTTACGGAAATAGCCACTTCGGCCAACACCACCGGTGTCAGCGCCGACCAGGTTACCAATTTTGATGTAAAAATCCGGATGCTGAAATCTTCCTATGCCGATCTCATCCAACCGAAAAACCCCATTCCTTCTCCCTTCAGACCGGGAATGTCCGCCACTGTCGAAATACAAACCAAGCGTGCCGACCAGGTACTTGCCGTACCCATTCAGGCTGTTACTACAAGAGCCGACACCACAGGTCGTATGAAGTCAGCTCTCGAAAAACGCGAAGAGAAAAAAACACGCAAAACCGGCGAGTTGCAGAAAAAAATACAAGATTACGTCTTTCTTTATCAAAACGGAATAGCCAGGCTCCAAAAAGTTAAAACCGGAATACAGGATAACATGTACATCGAAATCAAAAAGGGTGTAAAAGAGGGACAAGAAGTAATTACAGCACCTTATCGGCTGGTCTCCAAAACATTAAAAAATGGGGAAAAGGTGAAAAAAGTGAATAAAAAAGAACTGTTCACGTCTAAGAAGAAGTAAAAAAGTATCTGAATTTGGGGAAAATACTAAATATTGAAACTTCCACACGGGTTTGTTCTGTAGCCCTTGCGGTGGATGGAAAAGTGGTTGCCTTGCAGGAATCGAATACCGAAAATTCACATGCCCGGCAGATTACGGTTTTCGCCGAACAGCTGATGTTTCAGGCAGGTATCAACTTTCAGGATTTGGATGCTATTGCCGTGAGCAAAGGTCCCGGCTCCTACACGGGATTGCGTATTGGCGTTTCCACAGCCAAGGGTTTCTGCTATTCGTTAGACAAACCGCTGATTTCCATCGGAACGTTGCAGTCGCTGGCCAACGGTATGATTCAAAAATTCCAATCCGAAGGCAGGCAACCTGAGGATTTTCTGTTTTGTCCCATGGTTGACGCCCGTCGCATGGAAGTTTATTCGGCAGTTTACGACAGCCACCTCCGGGAGGTGAGAAAGGTAAAAGCGGAAGTTATTGATGAAAACTCCTTTGCCGGTTTTTTCAGGCAAAACAAATCACTAATTTTCATGGGCGATGGGGCAGTAAAATGCAGGGAAATTTTGAGCAAGGTCTCATCAAAGGCAATCTTCCCGGATGAGTTCCTCGCTTCGGCAGTTTACATGGCACCGCTAACGGAAGAAAAGTTCCGGGCAGGGAAATTTGAAGATACTGCTTACTTCGAGCCTTTTTATCTGAAAGATTTTGTGGCGGGTATTCCCCACGTGAAAGGGCTGAGACGACGTTAGCATGGAAAATTTTTGTTCCCTGCGCGCCCCCTGCACCCCTGGAGGGGAGCTTATTCCCACATAACCTAAGAACAACTCTTACATTTTTCACCTCTCAATTTCTCCTGAAATCGTATTTTTGCCTTTTCCAAAAAGATAAAAAGATGCTCACTGTAAAGAAATTTGTTTTCAACCCGTTTCAATTGAACGCTTACGTTGTTTATGATGAAAAAGGAGACGCTCTCCTTTTTGATCCGGCCGTTTCCTCACCGGAAGAGATGCAACAATTAGAAGCTTTTATTTCTGAAAACAAGCTGACACCCAAACTCTTGGTAAATACCCACAGCCATATTGACCATATCATCGGCAACCGTAAAGTAGCCGAACGTTATCAGCTGAAGCTGGCAGCTCATCCCGCAGGCCGGACGTTCCTCGACCACGCCGCCGCCAGCGCTGCCGGCTTTGGACTGCCTTTTGATGGTGTTAAGGAAATCGATATACCGTTGGATGAAGGCGACACGCTGACGCTGGGAAACCATATTCTGCAGATTTTTTATACTCCCGGCCATGCTGACGGAAGTCTTTGTTTTTATGCAGAGCCGGAAGATTTTGTACTCACGGGAGATGTGCTTTTTTACCAAAGTATTGGCCGTACCGACCTCCCCACAGGCGATTACGATCTGCTACAAAAAAGTATCTGGCAAAAGTTGTTTGTCCTCCCCGATGAAACCACAGTCTTTCCCGGACACGGACCCGATACGCGCATTGGTACCGAAAAAGAAAACAATCCTTTTGTGGCCATAGGCATTGAATAGATGAACCTGCAACCAAAATACAGGATTTATCTGGCCCCTTTTCAGGGTATCACCACCCGGGTTTTCCGGGATGTTTACACCCGCCATTTTAAAGGAACAGACAAACTGTTTACCGCGTTTTTCACCAGCATATACAGCACAAAAAGTCTTCATTCAAGAAAAAATGAGCTGGCAGAGACTTCACACAACGGTGTGCCGGTAGTCCCGCAGATTCTAAGTAAAGATGCAAACGAAATGCTCCTGTTCGGAAAACTGTGCCAGGAACTGGGATTTGAAGAAATCAACTGGAATCTCGGTTGTCCTTTTCCGCGGGTTGCACGCAAGATGCGCGGCTCCGGCCTGCTGCCACATCCGCAAAAGGTGGAAGAAATTCTGGAAGCTGTCATACCGCAATTGCCGCTGAAACTGTCCGTAAAATGCCGGCTGGGTTATCACTCTTCTGACGAAATTACAGCGCTCCTTCCGGTATTTAATAAATTTCCGCTTTCGGAAATTATCGTACACACCCGCATCGGCGAACAAATGTACAAAGGTGGCGTTGACACAGACACTTTTGCAAAAGTCCTGCAAGCGAGTTGCCACCAAACGGTTTATAACGGAGATATTTTTTCACCGGAAGATTTTGCGGTCATAAAACAGCGTTTTCCGCAACAGAGCCTCTGGATGATGGGTCGCGGATTACTGGCCGACCCGTTTTTGCCCATGCTGATAAAAGGAAAAAAAATGCCCACGGAGCCGTTTAAAGTCATCCGGAAATACGTGGATGACCTGTACTTTGCTTACCGGCAAAATTTCAACGACAGCCTGCGTGCCATCAACGTTATGAAGGAACTGTGGGGTTGGCTCTCGCTCTCTTTTGACCAACCGCAAAAGGTCTTTGGAAAAATAAAAAAACGCGTCTCTTTTGACGCTTACGAAGAGGCTGTGAACAAAGTTTTTGAAGATTATGTTTGGGAAGGTGAAGGCGGGAAAAGGCTTAAGGAAAAAGTTAAAAGTTAAAAGGAAGAGAGGTTAAAAACCTGGTATTATCCCCATTCACCGACAAATTCCTGTGATTCACCGATTTTTCTTTTTGCAGTCGTCCGGAGCATCCTATATTTGCATCAAATTAAAAACATAAAGTAATGGAAAACAATCCCCGGACACAATATAATTCCCATAACGGTAAGCTGGTCATCGGTGGGCTGCTGATTTTCGTAGGTGCCATTTTAATGCTTTCCAACTTTGATTTTTTTGATATTAACATAGGATATTTTCTTTTCTCCTGGAAAAGTATTCTCATTTACATCGGCCTTGTGATGCTGGCCAGCCGCACCAACAAAAGGCCGGCTTACATTTTAATCGGCATTGGCGTATTTTTCTGGCTACCGGATATTTTCGGCTATTCAGTTCGCTTTAAAGACGTTTTGTGGCCAATGATTCTTATCGGTTTAGGGCTTTTGCTTATTTACAGGCAGCGCTCTCCCGGGCACAGTCATTATGACACCGGCAGTAATTCCGTGGAAGATAACAGCGGTTACCTGAACGATGTCTCCATATTCGGAGGGGGCATAAAGATTATCCAGTCTAAAAATTTCAAGGGCGGGAACATTACAGCCATCATGGGAGGTTCCGAATTTGATTTACGGCATGTAACCTTCGCATCACGGGTGGCTGTTATCGATGTTTTTACACTGTTTGGCGGCACCAAAATTATTGTTCCCGAAAACTGGACTATCCAGTCGGATGCTCTCTCCATTCTCGGTGGTTTTAGTGATAAACGCGCTGTAAGCATGAGCTCATCGGAAGACAATGTACTGGTTATAAAAGGCATAGTCATGCTGGGAGGCATTGAAGTAAAAAGTTTCTAATTTTAAAACCCTCAATACAATGAAATCAAAAATAGCAACTTATTTTTTATGGTTTTTTTTCGGCTTCTTTTCCGCTCATCGTTTTTATCTTGGAAAAATCGGTAGCGGGATATTGTACCTTCTCACCGGCCAGCTTTTTGGCATCGGGTGGATTATTGACCTCTTTCTGATTGACGGTATGGTGGAACGCTACAACCTGGAAAACAGGGTAAGCAAAATAGAGACAATCTGGGTGTAAAAAACCCTTTAGTAAAAAGTAAAAGCAGAGAAAATGATGCTGAATCCTGTTTCGAAAAACAAAAATTATTTTATCAGTTACCTCGCCATTTGGGGTCTTATCATTGCGGTTCACACGCTGGTGCTTAATTTCTTTTACGGGATAAACGGCATGGTAAGCCTGACGGATTCTCTTGTCTTCAATCTTATTTTTTTACTTATCGGATACAGTCTCTGGTATGTTATCCGGTTCAACCTCCGAGAAAAGCCCTCATTTCTTGACTTGATATTCAACCACCTGATAATAGCCATCGTAGTTATTGCCCTTTGGTTGCTTACGGGCTATTTTACCATGCAAAGCTTTTACGGAACGGATGATTTTTACATGGCTTTTTTAAAAAGTTCGCTTGCCTGGCGTGCCGTTATGGGGACTTTTTATTACCTGCTTTTTGTAATGTTTTATTACCTGATTCTCTATTATGATGATTTACAGGAAAAGCTAAAGACCGAAAGCAAGCTGCAAAACCTTGTTACACGAGCAGAGCTGGAGACCTTAAAATCGCAAATCAACCCTCACTTTTTGTTCAACAGCCTGAATTCCATTAGCTCACTCACCATGACCAGCCCCGAAAAAGCCCAGGAGATGGTTATCAAACTGTCCGACTTCCTGCGTTATTCATTAAGCCACGACAAAAATGAAAAAACCAGTCTGCAAAAGGAATTTGAAAATCTGAAACGCTATCTCGAAATAGAGAAAGTGCGTTTCGGCAAACGACTAAACTTTGTTTACAACATCCCCGAAAGCTGCTATGATCACATGATTCCTAACATGATTCTTCAACCGCTCATCGAAAATTCCATAAAACACGGTGTTTACAACAGTTCCGACGAAGTGCAGGTAGAAATAGGCTGCAAAGAAGAAAAAGATTATCTTGTCATCGAAATCAGTAATGATTATGACCCGGAAGTGAAGAAACCCAAAGGCGAGGGGATCGGACTGAAAAGTATCAGAAAACGACTGCAACTGATTTATCTCAGAAGCGATTTGCTGGAGATTGCAGCAGACAAAATGGTTTTCAGAGCTATATTACGTTTACCAAAAGACAAGAGCCATGAACAATAGAATACTTGCCATAATTATTGAAGATGAAGAGCCGGCCCGGAATTTGCTGAAAGTTTATCTGCAATCGCACGACGAAATAGAGCTGGTGGCCGAATGCGAAAATGGTTTCGACGGGGTGAAAGCCATCGCCGAATACCGTCCCGACCTGATTTTTCTCGACATCCAAATGCCTAAGCTTACCGGCTTTGAGATGCTGGAACTGTTAGACGAGTATCCCGAGATTATCTTCACCACGGCTTATGACGAATTCGCTTTGCGTGCTTTTGAACTGAATGCCGTGGATTATCTGATGAAACCATTCTCCAAAGCACGTTTCGACGGCGCATTAGAAAAAGTTTTTACCCGTCTGAAAAACAAGTCGCAACAAAATACTTCCGTGGAAAAGCTGAAAGAACAGGTGCAGGAGACATCAGGCCCTCAGGAACGGTTTTTTGTAAAGACAGGCAGCCGTATCGATGTCATTCCGGTGGAAGACATTATCCATGTGGAAGCCCAGGACGATTATGTGGAACTACATACCACCAAAGGCAGATTTTTAAAAAAAGAGACCATGAACCGGCTGGAACTCCAACTCCCTCCGGAGAAATTTATCCGTGTTCACCGCTCGCACATCATCCGTGTTGACCAAATGGAAAAACTGGAAAAATACGGTAAGGAAAGTTACATGGTTATCCTGAAAAACGGCGCCAAAGTGCTGGTCAGCAAAAGCCGCATCAAAAGCCTTAAAGAACAGCTCGGCATTTAAGACGAGGGAGCGGTGGGGCGAGACGGCTTAAAGCTTTTTAATTGTTCATCATTGTTACAAAATTATGACCCCTTTAAAACGCGTGTAGCGTTCAATATGGCTATTAAAGCTACACCCATGTCGCCAAACACTGCTTCCCACATATTGGCCACGCCAAAAATTCCAAGGACAATAAAGACCGATTTAACTCCCAAAGCAAAAATGATATTCTGCCAAACGATTGTTCTTGTTCGTTTTGCCACTTCCATGGCTTCGGCAACCTTTGAAGGAGAGTCTGTCATCAAAACCACATCGGCAGTCTCGATGGCTGCATCGGAGCCAAGGGCGCCCATAGCAATTCCCACATCGGCACGGGCAAGCACGGGGGCATCGTTTATGCCATCGCCCACAAAAGCAACTTTTCCGTTTTTACCGAGCAGTTTTTCAATATGTTCAACTTTGTTTTCAGGAAGCAGCCCCGCATAATATTCTCCGATATTGAGCTTTGCGGCGATAGCTCCCGCAGCATGTTCGTTGTCGCCGGTAAGCATCACGGTGTTTAATCCTTTTTTGTTCAACTGCTCAATGGCTTCAATGGCATCGTCTTTCAGGGAGTCGGATATAACAATATAGCCGGCATATTTTCTGTCAACAGCCACGTACACAACAGTCCCTTCAATATTGCACTTGTCATGCGCAATGTTTTCTTTGTGGAGGAGCTTGTCATTTCCGGCAAATATTTCCTTATTATCTATGAAAGCTCTGACACCGTACCCTGATATTTCTTCCACCTTGCCGATTCTCGAAATATCAAACTCCCGGTTATAGGATTCGAGCAGAGATTTGGCTATGGGGTGGTTTGAGTTGTATTCGGCATAAGCTGCATATTCAAGTATGGTTTTTTCGTCAAAATCGTTTGAAGGTGATATTCCGGAAACTTTGAATTCGCCTTTCGTTAAGGTTCCGGTTTTATCAAACACTACGGTTTTAACCTGTGTCAGCACATCTAAAAAGTTAGATCCTTTCACTAAAATACCTTTCCGGGATGCCCCTCCGACGCCACCGAAATACCCAAGCGGAATACTGATAACCAAGGCACAAGGACATGAAATTACCAATACGACCAATGCCCTGAAAATCCATTCGCTAAAAGTTGCCCCACTGATAAAAAGCGGTGGCAAAACAGCAATCAGAAGGGCACCAAACACAACAACAGGAGTATAGTATTTAGCGAAAGTGGTAATGAACTTTTCAGTTTTTGCTTTTCTGGAGGTTGCATTTTCAACCATCTCAAGAATTTTCACTATGGAAGACTCCCCAAAAAGCCTTTTTACCTTAACGGTAATTAAACCGGATTGATTGATCATGCCTGCTAATACCTCGTCGTTTGTTTTAATTTTTCGGGGAACACTTTCCCCGGTAAGCGCTGAAGTATCAACAAAAGAACTACCATCAGTAACGAGACCATCCAAAGGAATTTTTTCGCCTGCTTTTACAATTATCACATCTCCAATGGCCACATCTTCAGGCGAAACTTTTTTAATATTTCCGTTTAATTTAAGATTCGCATACTCAGGTTTTATTTCGAGAAGCGATTTTATGGATCTCCGGGACCGGTGTACTGCAATATCCTGAAACAATTCTCCTACGACATAAAATAACATTACTGCAACAGCTTCGGGCATTTTATCTATCGCGAAAGCGCCCAGCGTGGCAATGGTCATTAAAAAATGTTCGTTAAAAACCTGTCCCCTGATGATGTTTTTTACGGCCAGAACAAGAACTTCCCATCCCACAATCAGATAAGCCGGTACGAACAACAGATATTCTGCAAAATGAAACGGCGTATTATGTAACTTTTCTTCGAATATTAACCCGGCAGCCAAAAGAAGAATAGCTGAAACAGCTTTAATTATTGTCCATTTGTTTTCAGCGAGTTCATTTGTTGAAGCAGAAGTTTTTTCACCGTTTTCCGCTTCAATCTCAACTTCCGGTTCCACTTCTGTGATTTTACTCATTACCTTTTCAAAATCATCGGTATCTATTGTCATCGAAGCCGTGGCGAAATTGACCGTCACAAACTTTACCTCATCCAGTTTTGTCAAACTGTCCTCAATTTTTGTTGCACAAGAGGCACAATCGAGATTTTTTAGTTTGTATTTCTTCAAGACTTAAAATGTTTTTATGATTTATCACTAAATCAAACTATTACAGGCTATTAATTACTTTTTCCAGCTTAACGTGAATTTCATTGGCAATGGCCTTCATAGCCTCATTTTCCACAACCTGCATCGCCACCAATGGGTCGATGATGTCAATTTCTATCCGGCCTTCTCCCAATTCCTGCACCACCACATTGCAGGGCAACAGGATGCCGATGGCTGATTCGGCCTGCACCGAACGATAAGCAAAGGGCGGGTTGCAGGCGCCGAGGATACGAAGCCATCTAATGCTTATCGCAATGACGGATGTGTTCTTGATTTTTAAACGATCAACCTTTTGGCGGATGCCATACAAGAGTATAAACCGGAATGTCAACGAAAACCGGATTTTCGGAAACGAGGCGTACCGGCGTGGAAGTAAATTCCATAAAAGAGACCTCCGATTGAACAAAAGCACTGTGTCCGGTATGGCAAAAGAAAAAAGGATTACAAACGTCGAAAATGGAACCCGGTGATTGCTCAACACTAAGTGCCATTGTTTGCGTTTGCTGCGTAAGCATATCTTCCTGATCGCTAGACGGTACTGCCGAAAGCGCTAAAATAACCAGAGATAATATGACCGCAAAAATCTTTTTCATTATTCGCTAATGTGTTTAGAAACCAAATCGATAATTTGACCAACATGGTCGTCGGTAAGAGAATAATAAGCCAGCTTGCCCTCTTTACGGAATTTCACAATGTTTTTATTTCGCAGATAACGCAACTGATGCGATAAACCCGATACCGAAATTCCAACCAAAGCTGTCAGGTCGCACACACACAGTTCCGAATGGCGCAAAGCCTGTATCACTTTCAACCGTGTAGGGTCGGAAAGCACTTTCAGAAAATCAGCCATGGCGGTTGCCGAAGGACTTTTCACCATTTCTTTCGCTACACGGTCAACCACGTCCTGGTGAATAATTGTTATGTCGCAAACGTCACTGCTCATTATTTTGTCATTTGAATGATTGTGCAAATGTACAACTATTTTTTAAACCGGCAA
>BTTE01000070.1:0-12701 GCA_036244975.1 bacterium
AAATTATCAGAACTTCTCCGAGTTAAACTGCTCGTTTGGTATTTGAATTTTAGAAAATTGGAGCTTATTTGTAATTTGTTTTTTGAATATTGTCTTTTCCGGTTTATCCGGGTTAGGTATAAACCGATGGTTACTAAAGTTTTGCACTTAATTAACCTGATGATTACCAATTTTATACAGAATATTTAAGTGCCCTTTCAGACTTCGTGTTCTTTCGTGTGTACTTTGCCCCAGAAGCTTTCGGGGTTTGCGATAAAAAGAAACCACTGAAGATGTGCAATGGATTGCGTAAAGATGCACAAAAGATATTTTCATTAGTTAATGGATATTTTATCTTGCTGATATGATGATTGTTAAAAAACATTCTACTTTGTATTCATTTGATTACTCACTTTTTCACAACATGTGCGAAACTTTAATATGGTTATTTTTACCACATATAAATAGTGTTTGGTAAACGATAGAGGTTTTTTTACCTGGAACTTTTATACTTTTGCAGTCGTTTAAAAATAAACAGGTTCTTAAATTTTCGATAAAGCTATATTTATGCATGCTTTGGTATTTATAAAACAAGTTCCCGATGCTTCGCAGGTAAGAGTGAACTATGAAACGGGAACATTAATTCGGGAAGGTGTTCCTGCCATCCTGAATCCTTTTGAGGCTCACGCCGTCGAAGAAGCGGTGAGATTAAGGGAAGAATACGGCGGAAAGGTAACCGTCTTAACCATGGGGCCTCCGCAGGCAACGGAAGCTTTAAAAGAGTGCTTATCGCGAGGGGCAGACAAGGCTTATCTTTTGTCCGATCGTGTTTTTGCCGGCTCCGATACGTTGGCCACTTCCTATGCACTTTTTGAAGGCGCCAAAAAAATTATTGAGTTGGAAGGAGAAGTTGACCTTTTCTTTGCCGGCAAACAGGCCATAGACGGAGATACTGCCCAGACAGGCCCCGGTATTGCCACCCGGTTTGACCTGCCTTTGGTAACCTATTTGATTAAACTGGACGAAGTAAACTTTGAAAAAAAACGGGCTGTTGCCACGAGATTAACCGAATTTGGGCAGGAAACCCTGCAGGTTCCGCTGCCGGCCTTTTTTACCGTGGAGGAGACTTTGAATGAACTTTCTCATTCCCCCTTGCCGTGGTTAATCAAAGCGGCTCAGTCAAAAATTGAAAGGTTGTCCAGCGAAAACGTTACCCTTGACAGGGAACAATGTGGTTTGAAACATTCTCCTACCAAGGTTAAAAAAGCGTTTACTCCTGAAAAAAGACAAAGAGGAGAAACCCTGACCGGTTCCGTTGTGGAGCTGGTTCAAAAAACTTCAGATATTTTAATTCCATTTTTGAAAAAAGGTTTATAGTATGGGCGAAATGATTGATATAATCAAAAAAGACCACGAAATATCCCATTATAAGAATATTTGGGTGTTTATAGAACAAACCGATGGGGTGGCCCATCCGGTGTCTTTTGAACTGTTGACCAAAGCGCGAGAGCTGGCAGAACAGCTTGATTGTGAGGTGGGTGCCGTTTCCATTGGGAGGTCTGTTTCCCATCTCTCTAAAGAAACTTTCAGATTCGGGGCAGATAAGTTTTATGTCATTGAAAATGAAATCTTTAAAGATTACCGGACCGAACCCTATCGCAGCGCGCTTTCGGCGCTGGTTAACAAGTATAAACCGGAGATATTTCTTCTGGGTGCCACGACGCAGGGACGCGATCTTTCGGGTACGGTAGCTACGGAACTAAGAACCGGATTAACTGCAGATACCACAAAACAGGAAATTGACCCGGCAACCGGTATGCTGTTGATGACCCGCCCTACCTTTGGCGGTAGTTTGATGGCTACCATTGTTTGTCCAAAGGATCGTCCGCAAATGTCAACGGTAAGGCCCGGTGTTTTTGAAGCCATTCCCGTAGAACATCCTAAAGAGGGAGAAATAATAAGAGAAGAAACGATTTTAACAGAAGATCAGATTGTAAAAAAGATACTGAGAAAAGTTGTTTCCTCCGAAGGTAATATAAACCTCGGCTTTTATGATGTTATTGTAGCCGGGGGAAAGGGAATGGGAAACAAAGATAATTTTAATATGATAAAGGAACTGGCAGAAGTGCTTGGTGGCACGTGGGCCGGTTCCCGGAAAGCCGTTGAATTGGGGTATGTGCCACAGTCCCGGCAGGTGGGACAAACCGGGCAAACAGTTCACTCCAAATTATATATTGCCTGCGGTATTTCGGGAGCTATCCAGCATTTGGTGGGTATGCAAACTTCCGATGTCATCATTTCCGTTAATACCGATAAAGACGCACCTGTATTCGATGTCTCTACTTATTGTATTGTGGAAGATGCCATTAAGTTTATTCCCAAACTGATTGCGGAATTAAAAAAACAAAAACTAACACCAGTTAAAGATGAGCAATAAGTTAAAATATGATGTGATAGTTGTGGGAGCAGGTCCTGCAGGCCTTGCAGCAGCCATTGTACTTGCCAAAGCCGGAGTTCGGGTTATTGTTATAGAAAGAGGACGGCTTCCCGGTTCAAAAAATGTGATGGGGGGTGTCTTTTACAGCGACTGTATGAAGGATATTCTGGATGAATTCCCCGGTAATGCTCCTGTCGAAAGACATGTCATTGATCAAAGAATCTGGATTCTCGATGAGGGTTCTTCTGTAGGGTTTAATCATAAAAACGAAATTTTTAATAGAAAACCTTACAACTGTCACACTGTTTTCAGAGCAAAATTTGATCGATGGCTTGCCGGTGAAGCTGAAAAGGCAGGTGCTTTAATTATAAATAGTACCGTGGTGAAAGAGGCTCTGGTGAAAAACGGAAAAGTGATTGGTGTGAAAACCGACCGCCCTCAGGGCGATGTGTTCGCCGACTGTGTTATTGCTACCGATGGTGTGAATTCTCTTTTTGCAAAGTCGTTGGGTCTCAGAAAGAAATTTAAACCGGAAACTGTGGCCATTGCTGTGAAAGAAGTCATTGGCCTGGATGAAAAGGTTATCAATGACCGGTTTAATGTGAAAAGCGGAGAGGGGGCTACCATTGAAATGACAGGTAGTTACTTTAACGGTGAAGCTATGGCTTTCCTGTATACCAATAAAAAATCTGTATCGCTGGGTGTGGGCATGGTGCTGAAAGATGTGATTGAGAATAAGGTCAACCCTAACGACCTCATAGAACACTTAAAAAAGCATCCTTCCGTAGCTCCCCTCATCGAAGGGGGACAAACCAAAGAGTTTTTGGCCCATTTGATTCCTGAAGGAGGATATAAAGCAATGCCAAAGCTTGTGGGTAACGGGGTAATGGTGGCCGGCGATGCTGCCATGATGGTGGATGCCATTCACAGAGAAGGATCAAATCTTGCCATTACTTCCGGAAAACTCGCTGCCGAAACTTATCTTGAGGTTTCCAAGCAGGGCAATTTCTCAGAAAAAAGCTTATCACTGTATGTGAAAAAGCTGCAGGATAGCTTTGTCCTGAAGGACCTTAAAAAATATAAAAGAGTTCCCGCACTGCTTCAAACCAACAAACATCTGTTACTGCAATATCCTAAACTACTGAATCAGGCAGCCTTTGAAATGTTGAATGTCGATGGTATTTCCAAAAAGGATAAAGAAAAATTAATTTGGAAGAATGTGAAACAGGAAATAGGAATTAGTAATCTTGTGAGAGACCTGTTTAAACTATGGAGGAATATGGTATGAGATTAGAAGATAAATTATATTTGGATGGCTATAAAACAGATGAAACAGGCGGTTCGCACCTTGTGATAATAGATGCATCGGTGTGTGAGACGTGTGAGTTGAAACAATGCCTGTATGTTTGCCCCTGCGCTGTTTATGAACAAAATGAAAACAGCGGCCAGATTGAGATAAATTATGAAGCCTGTGTAGAATGCGGTACCTGCCGGATAGCCTGTGATGACAATATCGATTGGCGCTACCCCCGCGGAGGATTTGGAATTGCCTATAAATTCGGTTGAAACTTGTTCGGTGATATGCTTTTTCCCGACAAATTTTAATAGATATTTTCAAATTTATTAACCTGCTTTACCCGGACAAGGGTGAAGCAATGGTATGAATTCCAATAAACCGGAACAGGTTGTACGATGGCTGTGGGAAGCAAAGCGGGAAATCCTATCTTATCTTACTCAAAATTTGTTGGTGTAGTCTTAATTTTCGTTCGAAAGCCACCACAGCCTTTTCTACTCGTTGCATGGTTTAATCGCCATCTTCGTCTTTTTCTGCAAACCGGGCCGGATACGGTTCCGATTTCTTTACTGAGGACCAGATGATTCTGTTGAGCAGGTCGTCGTTACCGGCATCAATACCCATTTGTGCTATTTTCAGGGAAGCGATGGCAAAGCGTTTTTGCTTTCCTTTTAAAGCCCGTAGTGGAGGGTTCATCTCATTCAATGGAATACGATTTTTCAACGCCTTGTAAGGTGAATAGTCAGCTTTCGTCGTAAAGACATCACGCATGAGTTTTGCCGAAGCATCCAAAATGTTCATGGGCGGCAATCCCAGAATCTGTTCAATGGTTCTTATCATGGAAGTCTGATTATAAGCTGTGGAAATTACTTTCCCGCTTTTAGAATAAGGACTGATGACCATGCCCACGGTACGGTATGCCGATACGTGGTCCCATCCGCTTTGCGAATCATCTTCGGTAACAAAGATCACCGTATTTTTCCAAAACCTGCTTTTACTCACGGCCTCCACAATCTGCCCCAGCGCATAATCGTTGTCAGCAACCATGGCACGTGGTGTGGGAAATCCGGGTGCTGTCCCGGCAGTATGGTCGTCAGGAAGCGCAATGATGCTCAGGTTGGGGAAAGCATCGCCTTTCATTTTCTCAAAAGCTTTCAGTTCATCAATAAATGCCTTTGCCCGCAATTGATCCGGGATGTTGTGGCTGTCGTAGCCGGGATAAGTTTGGGATAAGATGCTCCGTACGCGGGCGATGGTGGTGATATTGGTAAAATGAAAAGGTTTCCCGGCAAGGAAATTTTTATAAATATCCGTCCATTTTTCCCCGCTTTTCCATTCCGGTTTACAGGCTTCGCCATAAATTCTTGCG
Organism: bacterium; assembly: GCA_036244975.1. GTDB lineage: Bacteria > Bacteroidota > Bacteroidia > Bacteroidales > F082 > Sulfidibacterium. The sequence continues at coordinate 5,080 of BTTE01000070.1, forward strand.
CTTTTCCCATGGTCCAGGGCATTGTCCCAGAGAAAACCGGTTTTGGGATAAGCCATCGCATCGTACAATACATGGGTGTAACTCCGGTACCAGGCGCGCACATTTTTCTCAATGTAATCGGTTACGATGGAGGCATCTGTCCACAAATGCCCTTCGGCAGAGCTTTTTCCGGAAACATCATAATTGTCAAGCAGCACATATCCATTTACTAATTTGTGGGTATTGGGCGTTACTTTTTCTCCGAAAGTATAAAGTGCAGGATCGCCATTACCTTTTTTAATGTCGCCGAGCACCTGGTCGTAGGTTCTGTTTTCTTTAATGATGTAAATAACATGCTTGAAAACAGAAGGCTCACCGATACGCGCAGGAACGGGAACCGGTTTCATGTTTTTGCGTGGCAGCAGCTTCAGCAATGCCAGCCGTGTCAGATGGTTGTTGCGTACTACCTGCCGTGTATAGGCTTCCAGCTTTTCCCTGCCGGGAACGGGAATGATGGACACGGAGGCCAGCATGCGATGTGCGTTGTAAGCTCCGGCGGTGGAGCTCTTTTTCCCGTTTAGCGGAATGAAAGTTTGAAAAGCCGGATTTTCTTTGTTTTTTACAGTTAAACGTGCCCCGATTCCTTCAATGTTAGCCACATAAAGCAGGGTGTCATGCTGTAGTGCAATACCACCCGGATAAGCTGCTGTCGGAATGAATCCCAGGAGTCTACTGCTGTCGGCAGAAGCCTGGCGACTTGCTTTTTGTCCCAATGCAATAACCGCGAGGGCGTTGTCCATGCCGTTGGCAACATATAAATGCCGTCCGTTGGACGAAATGGTTAGCCCGTTGGGGGAGTCCCCGAAATAGGGATTTTTATCTTGGTTTAGCCTGACAGAAATGGTTTCCGTAATCTTGTCTGTTTCGGTATTGATGACACTAATATTATCGTCGTTGCCATTGGCCACAAACACAAAATTCGCATCGGGGCTGGCGATAATTTTGTTGGGATGCAGTCCGACTTTTATTTTTTGAAGGGTTTCTCCACTTTGCGGATCCAATACGCTTACCGTTCCGGAAGATACCGTGCCAAAACGGTCCACATGAGCTTTCTCCCAGGGAATTCCCGCAGTTTGTTTTTCTCCGGCTGCCGGCACCGAACCCGACCAGTTGGAAACGTATAGTTTACCTTTGGCCATGGTAATGCCGTAAGGCGCCATCCCCACCGGCTGCTGCCAGAAGATTTTTCCAGAACCCAATTCCAGTTTCACAACTTCGTCGTTACCGTTCAGGACAAGATATGCCACGGACTTTCCGTTTTCTTTGCGAAGAACCATTTCGTTGGGGATGGATGCTTTGATACCTTTTTTTGGTTGGAAATAATAAGTTTTAATGATTTTGGCTGTTTTGCCGTTCCATTGGGCCTGCATAAAGTCATTCCTGCCTCCCCACAAAACAGTAAGGTTATTTTTATCCTGAAGCCAGGTGATGCCTGAATAGGTGTTCATGGCATTTCCTTTGTCATATTTTCGCATAATAAGCCGGTAAAGGATTTTGTTGTCGGCGGTACGGACAAAAACCACGCTGTAACGGCTTTCTACCGCCAGGGTTTTGCCATCGGGAGAAAGAGCCACATCGAGGGCATGGTTTTCCAGTGCCGAATCACCAAAAAAGATTTGCCTGCCTGCCGGTTTCAGGATTTTGTTGTAAGGCATAGTTAGTGTTGATTCAACAGGTTGCTGTCCGGCTAATGTGCCTTTATTGTGGCTAACCTCTGATTGACAGCCAAATAACAAAATAGTGAAAGAGGATAAAATTAAGAATGTAAATTTCTTCATGACCGAAGCTTTAACATGCAATATTAAGACTTTTTGAGATTCTGTGCAACCGGAGATGTTAAGGCTAAATATTATTTTGAGGTGTCAGGAGAAAAATGCTTAAGATTGCAGGTAACGAAAAAAATAAAAATATGCAATCCGAAGAAGCCCTATACGGGAAGCTGTTAAAGTTGATAGCTCCGAAAATAATTTTAAAGAATTTTGATCTCACCGAGATAAAAGAGAAAAATGATTCAATATCTCAAAAGATTATTTAGCCGTGAATTCCGGCAAAGTCTGAAAATTATTTAGACCTTTGTACCCGGTTTTAAACAAGCAGGCCAAAAAGATGAAAGAAAATAATACGGAAACGATGAAACGTTTAGATCTCCTAAAGGAAGTAATGCAGGAGGTGATGCCCGTGAATAAACTGTTGGGTGTTGAAATTGAAAAGCTGGAAGAAGGCTATACAGAAGTACGGGTTCCTTTTCAAAAGCAGTTTGTGGGCGATTTTAGGAGAGGACTTTGGCACGGTGGTATTTTGGCGAGTGTGGCCGACACCATCGGAGGTTTGGTGGCTTTGAGTCTGGCTCGTTCACAGGATCAGGTGAATACGGTGGATATGCGGATTGATTATTTGCATGGAGCCGTTGAGGAGGATATCTATGGTGAAGCTGTTTTGGTGAAAGCCGGTAAGCGGATTATTTTAGCCGATGTAAAACTGTTTCAGAAGCATCAGCAAGAGCCGGTGGTGGTTGCCCGGTGTGCCTACAGTATCCTGCGAAGATGAAAATAGTTTTTTTTGTGAATTTTTTCTTATTGCGTCAGCATCACCGGCATAATCAGCATCAGGATGTCTTCCGCCTCGTTGTCGTTGGTGTCGGGAAGGATGATGCCTGCACGGTTGGGTGCCGACAATTCAATGTCAATGTTTTCTGCTTCCAGTGTATTCAGCATCTCCTGCATAAACTTTGAATTAAAGCCAATTTCTATATCTTCACCGGAGTAGTTGCAGGTTAAGCGCTCCTTGGCATTGCTGGAATAGTCAATATCCTCAGCGGTAAGTATCAGCTCCTGTCCGGAGATTTTAAACCGCACCTGATGGGTTGATTTACTTCCGAAAATGGCCACACGGCGCAGAGAATCCAGCAGGTTTTTCCGGTTCACCACCAGCTTGTAAGGATTTTGTGTGGGGATAACGGCTTCGTAGTTGGGATATTTCCCGTCGATCAGCCGACAGACCATAGTAACATCATCATACCGGAAAATGACATTGGTATCGTTGTATTCCATTTTTACTTCCGTTTCAGGATCATCGGGCATGATGTTTTTCAAATGGTTCAAAGGCTTTTTAGGCAAAATGAAAGAAACGCTGTTTTCCGATTTAATATCATGACGGCGATAGCGCACAAGCTTGTGCGCATCGGTGGCCACAAAATTCATATGGTCCTGCTCAATTTCGCAAAAGATACCCGACATCACCGGACGTAATTCGTCATTACCGGTGGCAAAAAGCGTCTTGCCGAAAGCATTCACCAGCAGCGAAGCGTTCAGGTTGACCGAGATGGTATTTTCCAGTTGCGGAACCTGTGGAAATTCATCGCTGTTGTGACCTATCAGCTTGTATTTTCCTTCGCCGGCAAGCAGCTGTATCTCCTGTGAATCCAAATCTACGGTAAAAGTAACAGGGATGTTTGGAAAGGTCTTGGTGATATCCAGCAGCATACGGGCGGGAATAGCAATTTTTCCCGGATTTTCAGCCATGTCAACCTGTACCACAACCGTAATGGTTGTCTCAAGGTCAGAAGCGGTAATTTTCAGCGATTTCTCTTCGGAGAGTTCAAACAAAAAATCATCGAGAATGGGAAGAGTATTACTACTGCTCATCACTCCGCTAATCTTTTGTAAACTTTTCAGCAGGCTGGCACTTGATATGATAAATTTCATAGTGTTAGAATTTTCTTTTCTACAAAAATATTCAAAAGGTAAAAGTAAAAATTTCCGTTAAGTTTTTACCTGTTCTTTTAAATAAGTTTTCCACAATAGTTGTTAAGTTTCTTTTTAACCCTTTTAAAACGGTTTTCTTCACCTTTCCACAGCCGCCGGATGTTTTGCCGGTGAGTATAAAGTAAAAATAGCGCTGCCACAATGGAAAAGATAACCCTGCCGGGATGCCTGTCGTGGTAAAGCAAAATGTCGGCCAGCGGAAAAGAAACCCCGCCGAGCATGGATCCCAGTGAGACATAGCCGGTTCCAAAAGCCACAATTGCAAAGACAACCACCGGAATCCAAATCACATTTGGGAAGAGCGCAATGCCCATGCCCAGCAGTGTGGCAACGCCTTTTCCACCCCTGAAAGAAGCAAAAACGGGATAAACATGACCGATAACAGCCAGAAATCCGGCCAGCATTTGTGCATAAATAATTTGAGAGGCCGTCCAGCCAGGCGGGATAAATGCACTCATAAAATAAACAGCGAGAAAACCTTTAAGCACATCCACAAAAATGACCGGAATACCGGCTTTTACGCCGAGCACACGGATGACATTGGTGGCTCCTGCATTTCCCGAACCCTCGTTGCGGATATCACGGTGGTAAAACCATTTGCCTACCCATACTGCCGTGGGAATGGAACCCAGGAGGTAGGCGATGAGCAACCCGCCAATCAATATTATCCATTGCATGAGACAAAAATAGGAAAAACCTGTTTACTTCGGTTGCTCTGTTTTTGTCTTCTGACCACTCTTTTATCTCCTACCTGCTTTTTGGGATTGACAAGGCTTTAAATTCTATACTGTTGCCATTTTGTGATTTATTCAAAGCGGAATTTTCTTCGTCCGTAAGTAATCTTGAATGAATAATAAATCGTAACCCAAGTGGAATTTCAAGCGAAAAACTTGAACCCCTTCCTTCTGTGATGTCGACAGTTAAATGGGTGTATTTCCAATATTCAAACTGGTCCTGATTCATATAATAATTTACACCTTCTATTTGTCCAAGTAAAATATCACTATCATCAAGGTACAGGTCTCCTTTTTCAAGAATCATTGGTGCCGAGCCGTCACAGCAACCACCGCTTTGATGAAATATTAAATCTCCGTGTTTTGCTTTGAGTTGTTTTACAACTTCTCCGGCTCGTTCTGTTATTGCTACTCTTTCGTATTTCATGTCATTTAGGTTTAAAACGCAAAACGAATACAGGCTGACCAAATATTTCAGTCAGCCTGTATATTTTCAGTTAAAATCATCCGTTAAAAGAATCCCAGTTTGTTCTTGTCGTAAGAAATTAGCATATTTTTATTTTGACGATAATGTTCCAGCATCATCAAATGTGTTTCTCTGCCAAATCCTGATTTTTTATAACCGCCAAATGGTGCGTGTGCAGAATAATCATGGTAACAATTTACCCAAACTCTGCCTGCTTTTATTGCTCTCGGAACTTGGTACAATTGATGAGCATCTCTTGTCCAGACACCTGCTCCCAAACCATACGATGTATCGTTTGCAATTTCTATTGCTTCTGCTTCATCTTTAAATTTAGTTACACAAACAACCGGGCCAAAAATTTCTTCCCGGAAGACTCTCATTTTATTATGTCCTTCTAATATAGTAGGTTGAATGTAAAATCCATGCGCTAATTCTCCATCTAATTTACAGGCGGCACCACCTGTAAGGACTTTAGCGCCTTCTTCTTTTCCTATTTTAATATAAGAAAGTATTTTTTCGTACTGGTCGTTAGAACATTGTGCTCCAACCATTGTATTTACATCATACGGATTGTCTTGAATTGCTGCTTTTGTACGGGCAATAACTTTTTCCATAAAGGCATCATAAATATCTTCCTGTACTAATAATCTTGATGGACAAGTACAAACTTCACCTTGATTGAAAGCAAATAAAACCGCTCCTTCAACTGCTTTATCTAAAAATGCATCATCTTCATCCATTACAGAATTAAAGAAAATATTTGGTGATTTACCACCTAATTCCATGGTAACAGGATTCAGGTTTTTAGATGCGTATTGCATAATTAATTGGCCTGTAGTAGTTTCTCCTGTAAAAGCAACTTTACTAACACCTGAACTTGAAGCCAATGGTTTTCCTGCTTCCGGTCCAAATCCCTGTATAATATTAAATACACCCGGAGGAAATACATCTGCTATTTTTTCCATAAGCAAGGTAGCGGAGGATGGTGTTTGTTCTGCCGGTTTCAATACTACACAGTTACCGGCTGCTAATGCAGGCGGCGCTTTCCACGATAACATTAACAGAGGAAAATTCCAGGGAATAATTTGAGCGACTACCCCTAACGGCTCTTTAATATTTAATGATAAAGTAGTTGCATTCAGCTCGGTAGCTGTTCCTTCTTCTGCCCTGATAACCGAAGCAAAGTAACGCCAGTGATCTATGGCTAAAGGAACATCGGCGGCAAGTGTCTCTCTGATTGGTTTGCCGTTATCGCAGGTTTCTACCAAAGCAAATTCTTCAGCATTGGCTTCAATAATATCTGCCACTGTATTAAGCAAAGCTGATCTTTCTCCCACAGAAGTGTTACCCCATGCTTCTTTAGCTGCATTTGCTGCTGCGACTGCATTATCTACATCTTCTTTTTGCGAACGCGGATACTTTGCAATAAGTGAATTATCAATTGGCGAAGTATTATCAAAATACTGTCCGCCTACAGGTGCAACGAATTTTCCGTTGATGAAATTCCCATACTTTTCTTTAAATTTTGGTTTTGAATAACTCATAGCATAATGTTTTTTAATTGAACGTGCCTACTCTTTTGTAGATTTTCGGTTTCCTCTAATATTTCCTTTAAATGAACGCCAACGTGTTGGCTATGCGGAGTGCGTGATTTTAATGCGCTTCACTTTCAACCTAACGTTATATTTTATTTGCCATATCGTTTATACTCAACGTGTTGCACGCATTACGCATAGGTGTTGTTGTAGCACGTAATTTCTATACGTCAATCGAGATATTAACTTTTCCTCCAAGTCCTTTTTCAACAATGTCAAACAGAGTCTTCAGGGTCAGATTGCTTCCATTGTTTTCAACTCTAGAAATATAAGTCCTTTTTTTGTTTAAAATGTTGCCTAGTTCTTGTTGAGTTAATTTTTTATCTTCTCTGGCCTTTTTCAATAGAAGTCCTATTTTGAAGGATTCGAAATCACGTTCAAGTTCATCTCTTCTTTCGGTTCCTTTTTCTCCGTAAACCGAGTCTTTTATTTCAGCCCAAGTTTTTGTATTCATTTTGTTTCCTCCTCTTTTTCTTTTTCGTTAAAATATTCATTCATTAATCGAAGTGCTTTGTCAATTTCACGTTTTGGAGTTTTTTGTGTTTTCTTTGTAAATCCATTCAGCAGAATCACAAGTCTCCCTTTGTCGAAAAAACAAAATACTCTCCAAATATTTGATGCTAATGAAATCCTTGCCTCATAAAGTCCTTTAGTTCCAGTGATAAATTTCAAATAATTCTCTGGTATTCTTTCAAGAGTCTCAATTGCCTCAATAATTTTGAAAACCTTATTCTGCACTTTGATTGGTTGCTTTAATAAGAAATCCTCAAAATAGTTTTTATAGGCGATTACTTCTCTTATTTTATTCATTTTGCAAAGGTAACTTATAAGTTACAAATATCAAAATCTTTTTGTTTATTCTTTCTTAATGTGGAAGGTCTCATTTATCGTACCTTATGTGCTACAACTTCTGATAAAAGTAATAATATATCCGAATTAATTTTTTTAAAAGCAAATCTATCCACAATTCAAACTCAGGGTCAAATTTTCCACCAAAAACCGAATTATCAACATAAATAGTTTC
>BTTE01000071.1:0-12416 GCA_036244975.1 bacterium
GAAATTAAAACATGGCTATTTGATATAAACTCTGCTATTTCGGAAATAGACAGGTTTTTTGAGGATGGAAAAAAAGTTTTTGAGGAATACAAACAAGACATAAAAACAAAGCGTGCAGTTGAGAGAAATATAGAAATAATTGGAGAAGCAGTAAAAAGAATTCTTGATAAGAATAGTAAAATTGAACTAACCAACGCAAGAAAGATTGTCGATGCAAGGAATAGAATAATACACGGCTATGATACAATTTCAGATGATGTAATTTGGGGAATAATAATAAAGCACCTGCCTAAATTAAAGATTGAAGTTGAAGAACTAATGAACAAATAATAAGTACGTTCGTAATGCGGATTTCAGAGGTAAATTGGAAGATTATACAGTCAAAGAAACTTAGTGGAAAATTGAAAAAAAGCCAGGTAAAAAACTAAATCTATGAAATATGTCGGTGCTCATGTAAGCGCTTCGGGTGGTGTTGAAAATGCACCGGTCAATGCGCAAGCAATCGGGGCAAAAGCCTTTGCCCTTTTTACCAAAAACCAACGACAGTGGTTTTCCAAACCGTTGACGGAGAATAACATTCGGCTTTTCAGAGAAAATTGTGAAAAGTACGGCTATGCTCCACGCCAGATTTTACCCCACGACAGCTATCTGATAAATCTGGGTCATCCGGAGAAAGAACCGTTGGAAAAATCACGCGCTGCCTTTCTCGACGAATTGCAACGCTGCGAACAGCTCGGCCTCGACAGGCTGAACTTTCATCCCGGCTCCCATCTGAAAAAGATAACCGAAGAGGCTTGCCTGAATACCATTGCCGAATCTATAAACCGGGCTTTGGACAAAACCCGGGGCGTCATCGCAGTCATTGAAAACACGGCCGGACAGGGAACCAATCTCGGCTATCGCTTCGAACAACTGGCAGCCATCATCGACCGTGTGGAAGACAAAAGCCGGGTGGGCGTTTGTATCGACACCTGTCACACTTACACTTCGGGTTACAACATCAAAACCGAAGCCGGATATAATAAAACTTTTGCCGATTTTGAGTCCATTGTGGGATTTCAATATCTGAAAGGGATGCACCTGAACGACTCAAAAAAGGAGTTGGCCACACGTGTGGATCGTCACAACAACATCGGCAAAGGTTTTATCGGCCTCGACCTGTTCCGCCGGATTATGAATGACCCGCGCTTTGATGACATACCGCTGATACTGGAAACGCCCGACACGAGCCTCTGGCCGCAGGAGATTGAAATACTTTACGGGCTGGTGGAGAAATAACTTCCGGATTTTTCCCAAAATATCCCGGTGCACATTTCGTGCAACGACTAGCCTGATTAATTCATAAATTCAAATGTTAGCACTTCAAAATATTATTTAGCCGTCAGGGGACAGATTTATTCAAACTATTTCTAATTTGAGAAATTATTCGATAAGTCCGCGACCGGTTTTTTTGATGGTGCCATCCGCTTTGAATTCTCCGATGAGCTTGTCAAGAACACCGTTGATAAAGGTTTTGCTTTTGGGCGTGCTGAAATATTTGGCCAGTTCAATGTATTCGTTGAGGGTTACTTTTACAGGAATGGTTTCCATCACTTTCAGCTCCACAATGGCCATTTTTAGCAGAATAACATCCAACATAGGAATGCGTTCATAATCCCAGCTTTTTGACTTAGCCCGAATAATTTCGCTGTTTTCTTCATCGTTTAAAATTACTTTACGGAAGAGTTTCTGTACGAATATTTTATCATCGTTCACTTTTTGTCCCGAAGTGGAATAAATTTCGGGAAGAGCGGCTCCGGAATTAAATTTCGAAGATATTCCATCGAAAAATTTTATCAATAGTACTCCCTCCAAATCATAACCTTCTGAAAAATAGACGCTTTTTTCCTCATAATAAGATTTTAAAAGGTCAAAATCTGTCATAAGCCGGTCCACCACTTTTATGAGAAATTTTTTGTCTTCTTCCAGCGATATGTGGGTATCGGCCAGATATTCCTTATAAAAATCAGCATCCCGCAAAAGTTTGTAGAATTTAAGAATCATATCCTGCTCCTGCTTCCAGTTGACTTTAAAAAGTGCCGCCTTTTTCTGAAAATCTTTGTTTTCTTCAAGAAACTTTAAAGCCTGGTTTCGAACAAATTTATGGTTAGGGTTCAGGTCATCTTCCGTGGGGAAATATTTCTTTTTGTTAAGCTCCATGCGTGTCAGAGCAAATTCTTTTACTTCCAACAAAAACGAAAGCTGGTAGATAAAAAGTTCATATAACTTGTCGATACTTTGGAATAACTGTTTTTCGCCTGATGGAAGGTCGGTAATACTACCTGAATACCATGAGTATAAGGCCTGTAAGACTTTAATTCGGAGGTGTCTGCGGTATAACATACTTGCGTAATATTTTATGAACGCTATTTTGGCGGCAAATTTAGAAATAATTCATTGCCGGACGCGCTTTTTCATGACTAAAAATTTTAAAGATATATCTGAATCGTTCAAATATTTAGGGATTGTAACGAAATAAAGTGACGGGTCTCGTTTAAAACGAGATTGCGGGTTTTCAAGGCGCAAAAGCTGCGAATAGCCACTGTTTATTTAATGCTTTTGCAACGAAGAAAAAGCGTAAAAAGATAAGCCGAAACCGTTAGGTTATTTCGTTACAATCCCTTAGCCTGATTAATTCATAAATTCAAATTTACACAAAAAAATGACTTCGATAAGTCAAGAGCCGTTTATGGTTTTGATCAGTTTGAGTATTCTGACATTGAATATTGGGATTTATTTGTCCCTTTGTTATTTGGAATTTTTTGATATTTTTTCCTTATACGGCAGCAAGACATCCTAATTTATCCACTATAAACAACATAGACCCAATATTCTTTTATCCGGATGGATTACGCGTACTTTTTTGCAGTGAGCGCTACAATTTTCACGATAACATCCACCGCTTTGTACATCGATTCGACAGGGATGTATTCATACCGTCCGTGGTAGTTGTGACCGCCGGTGAACAGATTGGGGCAGGGGAGACCTTTGAAAGAGAGCTGGGCACCATCGGTACCGCCTCTGATAGCCTTGACAATAGGTTCGATGCTCAAAGCTTCCATAGCTTCTTTGGCGATTTCAATAATATGCATTTGTAACTCAATCTTTTCGCGCATGTTGTAATACTGGTCTTCCATTTCAACGGTTACCAGTTGTTTCTTAGAACCATTGTTCACTGCCTTTGCCACTTGAAGAAAGAGCTCCTTTTTATTTTCAAAAGATTTCCGGTCGTGATCACGAATAATATATTGCAATTCTGTTTTCTCTACATTCCCTTTTATTTGATATAGATGGTAGAAGCCTTCGTAGCCCTGGGTTTTTTCAGGTGTTTCGTTGACGGGTAGCGAAGCAATAAATTTATTGGCTATAAGTACAGAGTTGACCATTTGGTGGTAGGCTGTGCCGGGGTGTACACTTACGCCTTTAACCGTAACTTTTGCTCCGGCAGCATTGAAATTTTCATACTCCAGCTCTCCCACCTGTCCGCCATCCAGAGTGTAGGCCCATTGAGCGCCGAATTTTTCCACATCAAACAGGTGAGCGCCCCGTCCGACTTCTTCATCGGGATTAAAAGCAATACGTATTTTTCCATGTTCAATTTCCGGATGCTCCATCAGGTACTCCATGCCCGCAATAATTTCTGCCACGCCGGCTTTGTCATCGGCTCCGAGAAGTGTGGTACCATCGGTGGTGATGAGTGTTTGCCCTTTATAATTTGGTAATTCCTTGAAAACGGAAGGAGATATAACAATCTTCTGCTCCTTATTTAATATAAGGTCGCCACCATCATAATTTTTGTGTAGTTGGGGATTTACATTTTCGGATATAAAGTCGGGCGCCGTGTCCATATGTGCAATAAAACCGATGGTGGGAACATCTTTTTTCGTGTTGGCGGGCAGCGTGGCCATCACGTAGGCATGCTCATCGAGGGTTACATCCCCGAAACTCAGGTTTTCAAGCTCTTCGGCAAGAAGCTTTGCCAGTTTCCATTGTTTTTCCGTGCTGGGGCATTGTTCGTTCTCGGGATCCGACTGTGTGTCAATTTTAGCATAGCGAATAAATCGTTCTTCTACTTTCTCCATAATGTTTTTAAATTTTCGCAAAATTAGCCAAACCGTTTGGAAAGTGATCCATCGATTCAATAAAAATTTAATAATGGGATGGAATTCAGATCTTAGAAATAAGAATTTAGAAGTATTTCCCAATTCTAAAATCTAAAATCCGACTCCGAAATTCGGAGCAAAAATTTTCGGATATTTGCATGCATTATTGTCCACACAAAACATGGAAAAAATATTACTGATTATTCGGCGGGAATACCTGACGCGCATCCGTAAAAAGTCGTTTGTCGTAATGACGATTCTTGGCCCTATACTTCTGGCTGCGCTGATTCTTCTGCCGGTATATTTGTCGGAGGTGAGCACTTCGATGAAAAAGGTAGCTGTTTTGGATGAAACAGGCTGGTTTTATCAAAAGTTTCATAATCAGGGGAATATCCAGTTCTATTATGTGAATAAAAATGTGCAGCAAGCCAGGGCCGAAGCGCTTGCGAAAGGAGATTTGCTGTTGTATATTCCGCTTCCCGAATTGAATATTCCTGAAAATGCAGAACTTTTCTCCATCAAACAACCCGGATTATTTCTGCGCAGCTATATTAAAACGGTTATGAAAAACGTCGTAGAGAACAAAAAACTGCTGGCCAAAGGCATCAATCCCGAAGTAATTAAATCCGTTAAAGCCAGTATCAATCTGGTAACGATAAAAGTAACCGCGGAAGGTGTCGAAAAACAGGGAAACACGGATGTGGAAATGGGACTGGGTATTTTTTCGGGTATTCTCATTTATATGTTTGTTTTTATGTATGGGGCACAGGTTATGAGAGGGGTGATGGAAGAAAAACAAAGTCGCATCGTGGAAGTAATAGTCTCCTCGGTGAAGCCTTTTCAGCTCATGCTGGGTAAAATTATCGGTGTCGGTTTGGTAGGCCTCACCCAGTTTTTGCTGTGGATAGTGCTTACGCTTGCTCTGGTAGGTATTTTCCGGACGGGAATTATTAGCGGAGACATTGCGTCCGGTGTTAAAACACTAACGGAACAAAGTGTTTCTTCGGGGCAGGCCGGCGTCATAGCCAACGATACCGGCAGTATGGCCCTGGCGCAAATTTCAGAATTGCTTTCTTCCATCAATTTTAGAGTGATGATTGTTAGCTTCCTCTTCTATTTTATAGGTGGTTATCTGCTGTATTCTTCCCTTTTTGCAGCCATCGGCGGGGCTATTGACCACGATGCGGATGCCCAGCAATTCATGTTACCGGTATCTATACCTTTGATTTTCTCCGTAGCCATGACCGGTGTGATAGCCAACCAGCCCGACGGTGCGCTGGCCTTTTGGATGTCCATGATTCCCTTTACCTCTCCGGTAATAATGATGATACGCATTCCTTTTGGCGTACCTTACTGGCAGATAGGACTTTCAGCAGGACTGCTACTGCTGACTTTTGTGTTTACAACTTTTTTGGCAGGAAAAATTTACCGCATCGGTATTTTGATATATGGTAAAAAGATAAGCTATTCAGATTTGTGGAAATGGTTAAAATATTAATAATCAGTATCGTAAATTAAAAGAAAAGTTGACCGGTTTTAGCGCATAAATATTCTTCCGTTAAAAAACTGGTAGAAAAATGGTAATTTTTGAACAATTCGACCACGATGGTTGTAAACGATATTGTTAAGTATGAAATATTATTCTATTTTTGCACCCTCTTAAAATGAAAGTAAAATTATAAACATCTAATTTCAAATGCAAAATAAAGGAGCTATCAAGTTTTTTGCCATTGCCTTTGCCTTGGTTTGCCTATACCAGTTGAGTTTTACTTACGTGGCGTCCAGAGTACGGGGAAAAGCAAAAGCTTATGCGGAGAATGGCAAAGCAACCCGTTTGGCGAAACAGCTGGCAAACGGCAATCAGGCTGAAGAAGTTTACTACCTTGATTCAATTTCCAAAGCACGTGAGAAATATTATCTTGACAGTGTGAACAATGAAGTGGTTTACAATCTGGGAATTGGTAAATATACTTACAAACAGGTTAAAGAGAGAGAATTGAATCTTGGTCTTGACTTAAAAGGGGGAATGAACGTTGTTCTCGCAGTTAAAGTGCAGGATATTGTAAACGCGTTGGCCGGTCACAGTAAAGATACTGTCTATCTCAAAGCCATGAAAACGGCCACCGAAATGCAGAAGCAAAGTAACAAAGACTTTGTTACTCTTTTTGGTCAGGCTTATGAAAAAATAGACCCCAATGCCCGTCTTGCCTCCATCTTTCTTTATGAATTTAAAGACAAAGGAATTACCACAACCTCAAGTAATGCCGAGGTACTCAGCGTTTTGAAAAAAGAAACCGCAGGTGCTGTGGACCGTACATTCCAGATTTTGCGTACCCGTATTGACCGTTTTGGTGTGGCACAACCCAATATTCAGAAACTCGCTACCAGCGGCAGGATTTTGGTCGAACTTCCGGGCATTAAGGATCCCGAGCGTGTAAGAAAACTTTTGCAGGGAACAGCCAAACTGCAATTCTGGGAAACTTACAGCTTCTCGGATATTTATACCTATTTTGATGAGGCTAACGCCAAGCTGCGTGTCGAAGATGGACTGCTGAAAGTTGATACTACCCGCGCGGCTACACAAAAAACTTTACTGGCATCCGGTTCAAAGAAATCCAAAAGCCAACAGGCTGTAGATACTGCTACCAACAATTTGCTGAAACAAATAGCAAAAGATACCACCCACGGGCAAAGTGAGAATGCCTCCATGCAGGCTTACACTAAAAAAAATCCGCTGTACGCCTATTTGCATCCTTCTTATTTTCAGAATAATGAAGGTCGTTATTATCCGGCCAAGACCTCGACTGTGGGCGTTGCCGCCATTAAAGATACTGCAAGGGTGAACCGAATGCTGGCTTTGGTGAAAAATGTTTTTCCACGCGACCTGACATTAGCCTGGAAAGTGAAACCTAATCCCGAAACACCTAATATGCTGGCGTTGATTGCTTTAAAAGCCAGCTCGCGTGATGGAAGTGCTGCTTTGGGTGGCGATGTCATTTCCGATGCCCGGCAGGATTTTGATCAGAACGGACGGGTTACAGTTGACCTGCAAATGAACAGCCAGGGGGCTAAAGTCTGGAAAAGGGTTACCGGCGAAAACATTGGAAAACAGGTAGCTATTGTTTTGGATGGCTATGTATATTCTTCTCCGGTGGTAAATGATCAAATTCCTAATGGTCGTTCCTCTATTTCAGGGGGCAGAATGTCGGTGGAAGAAGCCAAAGACCTTGCTAATATTCTGAAAGCCGGTAAATTGCCTGCTCCGGCCAAAATTGTTGAAGAAGCTGTTGTAGGTCCTTCGCTGGGACGTGAGGCTGTAAAAGCCAGTATGAACAGTTTTGCCCTCGCCTTTATTCTGGTACTGGCTTATATGATTGTTTATTACAAAAAAGCCGGTTGGGTGGCTAGTCTCGCTCTTATTGTCAACGTTTTCTTCCTGCTCGGCGTTTTGGCCTCTCTTGGCGCTGTGCTGACACTTCCCGGTATGGCCGGTATCGTATTGACACTCGGTATGGCTGTGGATGCCAACGTAATTATCTATGAGCGTATCAAAGAGGAGATGCGAGCGGGGAAAGGTGTACGTCTCGCCCTGAGCGACGGATATAAAAATGCTTACTCTGCTATCATTGATGGTAACGTTACCACCCTGCTTACCGGCGTTGTACTTTACGTATTCGGAACCGGTCCTATCCAGGGATTTGCCACTACACTGATTATCGGTCTGCTATCTTCGCTGTTCACTGCTATTTTCGTTTCCCGTATCATTTTTGACCGGATGCTGCGAAAACACAAAACCATTTCTTTTGCTTATAAATGGACTGCCAATACACTTTCAAATACCCGTTTTGACTTTATCAGTATGCGAAAAAAAGCCTATATCTTTTCAGGCACCCTGATCCTGATTGGTTTGGTTTCGCTTTTTACCAAAGGGTTGAACTTTGGCGTTGACTTTACAGGTGGTCGTACTTATGTGGTGCGCTTCGACCAGAATGTGAATACGGAAGCTATTCGTAAATCGCTGACTGTCGCTTTTGATAAACAGCCTCCCACAGTGAAAACTTTTGGTCCTGACAACCAGATAAAGATTGTTACAAAATACCTTATTGACGATAATCGCGATAATGTTGATTCCCTTATTCAAGATAAATTGTACCAGGGGTTGAAGACTTTTTATAGAAAGCCATTGTCTTATAAGCATTTTACCTCCGATACCGAGGGTGAAAGTAAATTGTTGGGGATTTTAAGTTCGCAAAAATTCGGACCGACGATTGCTTACGACATTCGTGAAAAGGCCTATTTTGCTATTTTCTTTGCGCTGGTTATTATCTTTATATACATTGCCGTTCGTTTTAGAAACTGGCAGTATGGCGTTGGGGGGGTGCTGGCGCTGTTCCACGATACATTAATAACAATAGGTATTTTCTCTTTGTTCCATGGCATTATGCCGTTTGGTATGCAGGTGGGTCAGTCCTTTGTTGCTGCTATCCTGACTATTATAGGATACTCCATTAACGACACGGTGATTATCTTTGACCGTATTCGCGAAAATGTCCATTTGTTTCCCAGGCATCCGTTAAAGCGAAATATGAATGAAGGTTTGAACCAGACACTGGCCCGTACCATGAATACTTCCGGTACAACGCTGGTGGTGTTGCTGGTCATCTTCCTTTTCGGTGGCGAAGTGATACGCGGGTTTGTATTTGCCCTGTTGATTGGTATTACCATTGGTACCTATTCGTCAGTGTTTACTGCCAGCCCCATTGCTTATGATTTGCTGCACGGAAAGCGTGAGGATAAATTGATTGAAGAAAAAGCTGCCAGGTTTGACCAAAGGAAAGCCAAAAAGAAAAAGTAATTTTCTTTTAAAATTTCAATGATATGAAAAGTCCGGGCCTTTGGGTTCGGACTTTTTTTGATTCCGGTGAATTTCCGAGATGGTCCCCGATATTGTTGGCCTCGTTGTGCGACTATTCCATAAAAAAGATTTAGTTTTGACAAATACAAGGAATACCGTAACCAAAATATATTCGAAATGAAAGAGAAATTGACACCTGTTTTTACAGAAAAAAAGACCGGGTACTTTGCCGGTTTTTTCTTTATCCTGCTTTTTATTTTTTCGTTTGCCATGCAGGGTAATGTGTATGCGAAGAAAAAACATTCTATCAAAAAAGAATTAAAAACCGCGCCGTTGCCTAAAAATTTGTTCAGTGCCCTGCGGTACAGAAGCATCGGCCCCTTTCGCGGAGGACGGTCTGTGGCGGTTGCCGGTAATGCAAAATATCCCCGCACTTTCTATTTTGGCGGCGCAGCCGGCGGTGTGTGGAAAACCACCGATGGCGGTATTACCTGGCGGAATGTGTCTGATAAATATTTTAAGACGGCTGCCGTGGGCGCCCTTGCTGAGGCTCCTTCCGACCCGAATGTGATTTATGCCGGCATGGGAGAGTCTTTTATTCGTGGAAATATGGCCACCGGTGATGGTGTTTATAAGTCAAATGATGGCGGTAAAACCTGGTTTTCCGTTGGGTTAAAAAACACGCATGTCATTAGTCAAATTGTGGTAAGCCCTGATAATCCGCAGGTTGTTTTTGTAGCGGCTTTGGGACATGTGTTTGGAAATAACAAAGAACGTGGTATTTACCGCTCAACGGATGGTGGAAAGACCTGGAAAAAAGTGTTGTATGTGAACGATAAAACCGGCGCTTCGTCTATTGCCATGGATCCGCACAACCCACGCATTCTTTTTGCCGGTATGTGGCAGGCTTTTCGTAAGCCGTGGCTCCTTTCCAGCGGAGGGTCGGGCAGCGGACTGTATAAATCAACGGATGGTGGCGATACGTGGAAGAACATTTCAAAACACCCCGGTCTGCCTGTCGGGATTTTAGGAAAAATCGGTATCTCTGTTTCCGGCGCCAATTCAAACCGGATTTATGCTATCATTGAGGCGAGAAACGGAGGGGTTTTCCGTTCGGACGATGGGGGTAAAACATGGTCGAGACGCTTTCATCAATCCGAGCTTACCCAGCGGGCCTGGTATTATAGCCGGGTTTACGCCGACCCGAAAAATGAAAATGTTGTCTATGCTCCGCAGGTTTCCGGTCTTTTCCGCTCCGACGATGGAGGTAATCATTTTAAACCCCTCCGGACACCGCACGGTGACAATCATGTGCTGTGGATAAATCCAGAAAACCCTGAAATTATGATTGGCGGAAATGATGGCGGCGCTTCGGTAACTTATGATGGCGGCAAGTCGTGGTCCTCCGAAAATAACCAGCCTACCGCTCAGTTTTATCATGTTTCCGTGGATAATCAGTTCCCTTATCATATTTATGGCCCTCAGCAGGATAATTCCACAGTTGAGATTTTGAGTCGCACCTCCGGATTCGGGATAACCGGCAAAGACTGGTGGCCTTCTGCCGGCGGCGAGAGCGGATATGTTATTCCTGATTTGCAAAATCCGAATGTTACTTACGGCGGCAGCTACGACGGCGTTTTGATAAAATATAACCGCAAAACCGGTGAGCGTCAGCGCATTGACGTCTGGCCGGATAACCCCATGGGATATGGCGCCGACAGCCTGCGCGATCGTTTTCAGTGGACTTATCCTATTGTGCAGTCGCAATACCCTCCCTATGCACTTTATGTTGCGTCACAATATGTTTACCGAAGCACAAACGGGGGAATAAGCTGGACGAGAATCAGCCCTGATTTAACCCGTAACGACAAAACCAAACAGCAGGCTTCGGGCGGGCCCATCACCAAAGATAATACGGCGGTGGAGTATTACAACACCATTTTTGCTTTTGCCGGATCACCGGTGAAAGAAGGTGTGTTTTGGGCCGGCTCTGACGATGGGTTGATCCATGTGAGCACGGATAACGGCAAAACATGGAAAAACGTAACGCCCAAAGGATTACCCAAATGGACCACCATTAGTACCATTGAGCCTTCGCATTTTGATGCAGGTACGGCTTATGTGGCTGCACGGAGATACCGGATGGACGATTTTACACCCTATCTGTACAAAACAACGGATTATGGTAAACATTGGGAAAAAATTTCAGCAGGAATGCCTGCCAACGGGTCGGTATTTGTTATCCGTCAGGATCCGAAAGAGCGTAACCTGCTTTTTGCCGGAACGCTGACAGGAGTTTTTGTTTCGTTTAACGGAGGGAAGTTCTGGCAATCGCTTCAATTAAACCTTCCGCATGTTCCGGTGCGGGACATCGCCATTCAGAAAAATGCCAATGATATGGTGCTGGCAACCCATGGCCGGGCGTTTTGGATTTTGGATAACATAGAGTTGCTCAGGCAGATAGCGCCCAAAATTGAAGATGACAGCGTCTTTCTCTTTCAACCTGAGAAAACCTACCTGACCAAAGGTTATAGTTTTCACCGGTCCGGAATGACCATAGGGGAAAATCCCTCCAACGGGCTGGTACTTTTTTATTATTTGAAAAAGGCTCCGGCAAAAGGGCAGGTGGTTAAGCTGAATTTTCTGACACAGCAGGGCGATACCATTGCCTCTTTTTCCAATAAAACAAACAGGATTGGCAAACCGGTTCATGCGTCAACCAAATTTTATTCCGATACAAGTAAAACCCTTCGTGGTGTATTGCCGGCCAAAAAAGGGCTAAACCGTTATGTGTGGAATTTGCGTTACCCTGATGCCACCCGTGTTCCCGGAGCGGTTATCTGGGGCGGAAACATGGCCGGGCCGCAAATAGTACCCGGAACTTATACGGCTACACTTTCGGTTGGAGGAAAAACCATTTCCCAATCTTTCAAAGTTATTCCTGACCCACGCTATAAGGTTTCTCAGGAAGCTTTACAAAAGCAATTTGATTTTCTCACGAAAGTCCATAAAAAGCTGGATGAAACGGACAAAGCCATCTTAAAAATCCGGAAAGTCAAAGGCCAGGTTAATGGTTATTTGTCACGGTTGAAAGGTTATGACAAGCTGGATACATTAAAAGCAGTGGCAAAACCTTTGCTGAAAGAACTCACCGGCATTGAAAACAGGTTGATGCAAACGAAATCACATGCTTCGGAAGACCCGCTGAACTACCCGGTGAAGCTGAATAACAAGCTCGCTGCGCTGGCTTCTGTTGCAGGTTCCTCCTACAACCAGCCGACCAAACAGGAATACGAAGTTTTTGACGAGCTGTCGGGACGTGTGGATACGCAGTTGAAAATACTTCGGCCATTGTTAACCCATCAGCTGCAAAAGTTTAACACACTGGTAAAATCGTTGGATGTTCCGGTGGTGTATGT
>BTTE01000072.1:0-11297 GCA_036244975.1 bacterium
GGAGACGATGCTTTGAATTTTGCTGCTGAAGTTTATGAACCTGTTACGGGGCGAAAGATGGAAGTATATACCACTGAGCCGGGAATACAGTTTTATTCGGGTAATTTCCTTGACAAAACTGACGTAGGAAAAAATCATATTGAATATAAAACCAGGTCTGCATTTTGCCTCGAAACGCAACATTTTCCCGATTCGCCAAATCATCCGGACTTTCCTGCTGTCGTTTTGAATCCGGAAGTGAAATATCATCAGAAAACAATTTATAAATTTTCAGTCATTGGAAAGTAATAACCCGGATTCGGTCTGAGAATCAAATCTAACTCTCACTGTTAGTGTGAATAGGCCATTATTATTGTTTAGAATGCTGGGTTGGGGTTGTTGTCTTGAAATTGGTCATTAAAAATCATTCTTTGCCGGTGGTTTTCGTGCCTGCAAAACTGTTGATAAAATGCTGAGTAAACAGCCAAAAGCATTTTTATTTTTACTCAATATTAAGGTCGTCCAAATTGAAGGTTATCCGAACATTTTTCGGACAACCTTTTTTACAGCCTGGCTGTTCGTGCTGTAGCCATCTAAAGTTTTCCTTCTTCCAACAAAATAATAATCAGTATAAAATTGTAAATACAGTCATTGTTTTTTGCTGCTGTGGGGTATTATTGTTACAAAGGAGTCTTAATGATTCCATTAATAAACAAAATATTCATTTAATTAACAGGAGGTTATTATGAAACACAAACTTTTACTTTCAATTCTTTTGCTTTTTGGTATGATCCATTTCGCATCGGCACAAATGATGGCTGATTTTGAAAATGGCACAACCGACTCGCTTACACTGCATGTTATGGGCAATGGCGATTGGGATAATGATGCGACACATCCAGTGAGTCAAACCTTCACTGTGGTGGACAATCCGCATATTAATGGCATTGACACCAGTAGCAAAGTTTTAAAGTTTATCCGCCGGGGAACAGACAATGGTGGTCAGCCCTGGGGTGGCTTTTGGGCTAGTCTCAGTAAGAGTATTGATCTTACTACCAACAAATACGTCCATGTAAAAGTGTGGAAACCGGTTGTAAGTCCTGTAAAATTTAAATTTCAGAACGGACCATCCGGAGATTTAGAGGTTTTTAGTAAGAATACGCAAGACTCGACAAACCAATGGGTTGATATGGTTTTTGATTTTTCGTCGTTAACCGGAGAATATACGACAGTAGTACTTATGCCAGACTTTGATGACCCGTTTACAAGAACAAAAGATACTGTTATTTATATTGATGACATTCTATTAAATAATGATTCTGTTCCGATAACAGCTTCTTCCAACAATAAATTTGATATAACATTTGAGGACACCACCACCGGCCCGCTTACTTTACATGTAATGGGAAATGGCGATTGGGACAACGATGCACTTCATTCGGTTAGCCAAACTTTTAGTATCGTTAATAATCCACATCCCTCGGGAATTAACACCAGTAATAAAGTAATGAAATTTACCCGTCGCGGTACCGACAATGGCGGACAACCCTGGGGTGGCTTTTGGGCAAATATCAATGACAGCGCTGATCTTACCACCAATAAATACATTCATGTGGAAGTGTACAAACCCCGCATCAGTCCTATTAAATTCAAATTTCAGGGCGGTGCCGCCGGAGATTTGGAAATTTTCAGCACCAACCAGCAAACCATCACTAATGGGTGGCAAGACATGGTTTTCGATTTTTCTTCTCTAACCGGAAAATATCCTATTTGTGCTTTCATGCCTGATTTTGAAGATCCGCTTACCATTACTGCTGATCAGACCATTTATTTCGACAACATTGTGTTAAATAATGATCCTAATCCCAGAACAACAACAGGAATACCTGATTATCGCTCTTTTGATTTCAACCTTTATCCCAATCCGGCAGTAAATGATTTGTTCCTTCAGCTAAACACCGATTTACGAAAGCTGGCTGTTTATAATGTCTTGGGACAAAAAGTTCTTGAAATGGATATGGTTAGAAAAGGTATCGTTCGTGTGAATACGCGGGACCTGACAAATGGCATTTATATTATTAGCCTGACAGACTTGAAGAATCGTACTTCAATGAAAAAATTCATTAAAAAATAACGTGTTTTTTTGAATATTTTTTATTCAATAAACAATAGCCTGTTCAATAATTTGAGCAGGCTTATTTTGTTTAATGACTATTCATTCACTTCAAATTCAGGATTTTATAATGTATAGCATTGACCTGCTAATAATGACAAGATAAAAAATCAATGGGGCCACCAAAAAAAACACGTTATGAGGGTCGGTAGCCCCATGATCTTTTATCAAATAAAATTATCAGAAATCTCCCGTCAATAATTGCCCCTGTCAAAGCCAAATAATAATCCACCCGGGGCTGCTATCGAAACAATAATGACCACCAGGTTTTTGTTATAGGTATTTTCTTTTCGCATAATGTGTATTATTTTAACCAAAAACTTCTTTTATATTCGGTATTGGAATTGCCACCGACAAACACGTAAAACCTGCCCGGCTCCGAGCCAAATGTCATATCTTTTCTGTAAAAGGACAAATCTTTGTTGGTTAACTTAAATATTAGTTTTTTTGATTTGCCTTTTCTTAAAAAAACTTTCCGGAAACCCCTTAATTCTTTTACGGGACGGGTTACGCTTCCCACAAGATCGCGAATATAGAGCTGGGCAATTTCTGTTCCGTCATATTCTCCTGTATTTTTAAGAATCACGGAAACTTTCAAAGTATCCCGTTTGGTGATTTCCTTTTTATTTACCTGTAGCTGTTCGAATTTAAACGTTGTATAAGACAGTCCGTACCCAAAAGGATATAAGGGAGAATTGGGGGAATCTATATATTTTGAAGTATAGTGATTATTTGGGTTAAAGGGCCTTCCTGTGTTCATGTGGCTATAGAAAACAGGTATCTGCCCTACGTTTCGGGGAAAGGTCATAGTAAGTTTTCCTGAAGGATTATAATCTCCGAAAACAACGTCTGCAATGGCATTGCCGGCTTCTGTCCCTGCAAACCAGGTTTCCAGAATTGCCGGGGCAACTGTATCCAGGTGCTGAATGGTCAGGGGCCTTCCGTTCATTAAAACAATCACGGTTTTTTTGTTAACCTTAAGGATGGCATCAGCCAGTGCATTTTGATTTCCCGGGATATCTAAATGAGCCCGTGAGGACGCTTCGCCGGACATGCCGGAACTTTCCCCCAGTGCCAATAATACTACATCTGCCTCTTTGGCAATTTTTACGGCTTCCTTAAATCCTTTTGTGGAACGAGTGTTAATTTCTGTTCCTTTGGAATACATTATTTTTACTTTGCGACCAAGTTTATTTTTAACCCCCTCTAAAAGTGATACGGGCTTATGATAGCGGTCGCCTGCAGCAGACCAGGCCCCAATCATGTCATACTTGTTATTTCCCAAAGGACCAATAATGGCTATGGAACGAATGTTTTTGGAAAGGGGAAGCAGCTGATTCTTATTTTTTAATAAAACCATGGATTCCCTGGCATCTTTTCGCGCGAAAGCCAGGTGCTGTGGTGTTAATAAATCATTTTTTTCTCTTTCTTCACTAATGTATTTATAAGGATTATCAAACAGCCCTAACTCAAACTTTGCTCTTAAAATACGATAGACTGAACGGTCGATTTCTTTTTCAGACACCAGTCCTTCTGCCACTGCTTTTTTTAGATTAGAAATATAACCTTCACCCATCATGTCCATATCCACACCGGCATTAAAAGCCAGAACATCCGCATCGAAAAGATTTTTGACCACACCATGCGGAACTAATTCATTAATGGCCGTGTAGTCAGAAACCACAAATCCTTTAAAATCCCACTGTTTTCTATACAGATCATTCCAAATCCAGGCATTGGCTGTGCTGGGCGTTCCGTTCAGGTCGTTGAAAGCCGTCATAGCGGTGGCAACACCGGCTTCCACGGCAGCATGATACGGGGGTATATAAGTTTCGAGTAAAGTACGCTTCGACATATCCACGGTATTATAATCCCTTCCTGCTATAGGAGCACCATAAGCAACACCGTGTTTTACACAGGCCAGAATGGTACTATCATTGGAAAGATCGTTCCCCTGAAATCCTTTTACACGGGCCTTGGCCACGAGCGAACCATACCAGGGATCTTCACCGGCCCCTTCCATCACACGTCCCCAACGAGGATCTCTGGCAATGTCCACCATTGGCGCAAAAGTCCATTGTATTCCTTCGGCTGAAGCCTCAATGGCAGCAATCCTTGCCGACTTTTCCATCAGTTTTAAATCCCAACTACTTGATTCGCCCAAGGGAATAGGAAAAATAGTACGCTGCCCGTGGATCACATCGTAGCCAAACAAAAGAGGAATACCCAATCGTGTACTGTCAACGGCCAATTCCATAAGTTTGCGGGTATAAGAAGCTGTGTAACTGTTCAGCATAGCCCCAACATGACCTTCTTTAATTTCTTTGGCAAAATCGGAATGAATGACGGGCCCTGTAACCGACCAGTCACCGCTAAGCATATTTAGCTGTCCTATCTTTTCCTCCAAAGTCATTTTTGATAATAATTTTTTTATTTGAGCGTCATAGGGATTATTAGTCTGTTTGGACGTCTTCATGTTATCAGTTGTTTTATTTTGGCAAGAGATGCTCCCGATAACAAACAGAAAAGACAGGAAAAGTAATTTAAATAGTTTCATGGATTATTGAATATTATTTTGCAGTTTTAAA
This sequence comes from bacterium, assembly GCA_036244975.1. GTDB lineage: Bacteria > Bacteroidota > Bacteroidia > Bacteroidales > F082 > Sulfidibacterium. Next base: position 4,741 of record BTTE01000072.1, read on the forward strand.
TGTAAACCCTAATTTATGAAGGCCGCTTTGGATATCAGTATTTTTCATAAAGTTATTCCATAGCAAACCGCTTCTGTAGTTTTCAATCATAATGATGATGGGGCCTTCATCGATGGCCAAATATGATGTGGCATACCAGTCTTTCTGTTGGTTAAAAGCATCGTAAAAACCATATTTCCCCCAGATTTTGCTTTTCATATGTTCATAAAAGTAATGCATGGCACGCAAGGATTGAACCGGAGTGTAAACAATAGACGAAATGGCGGCAGTAGGGCTGATAGTCCCATTATCGTTGGTTGGAGAGTGTGCTTTGTATCCGTATGGGTCATCAGATGCAGTAAGCCCCCATACATTTTCTGAATATCCATAGAAATTTTGTGGATTATTAATGCAATATTGATAATTTATCAGACTTTGATTTTTATTTTGAAGAAAATAATCAGCATATTTATCTTTTAGACCATTGGGATTCAGCCCGAGAAAAGAATAATGAGCAAAAAACAACGGGCCTCCATAAGGAGGTCCCAAAGGCAACTGAACTCCTTCGTAAATATTTCCGTTTTCAAATTGGGTATATTGCCCATTGAGGAACGCCTTTCCATGGGCCCATCCATTGTCGTAAACAGATGTAGAAATGGGATGTGTAGGTGAAGATGATGCCTCGATATAAACAATCAATGCTTCATCCCAACCCGTGATGGGCATATTTATCTTCCATCCGTAATCGGGAGACCAATGCCAGTAAAGGACATCTTTCCCTCCTTGTTGGTACCAATCCCACTCAACACCTTCATAAAGTTTTTGAATACGGTTGCGCAAACTCGTTTCGGCGGAATCCGGGCCATTGAAAAATTCTTTGGCAGTCAACAATCCCTCAATCATATATGAAGTTTCCACGAGGTCACCTCCATCATCGTACGTGCTAAAGGGAACCACATGGCCGGTACTTCCGTTCATCCAGTGTGACCATGCCCCATGGAACCGGTCGGCTTTTTCGAGAAAACCCACAATTTTTAAGATTCGGTCCAGTCCTTGTTCTCTGGTAATGAAATGACGATGAATTCCAACCAGGATAGCCATAACACCAAACCCGCTACCCCCAGTCGTAACAACGCTGGAAGTGTTACGCTCACGTGCCATGCCGGAAGCAGGATCAGCAAAGTTCCAAAAATATTTAAAGGTCTGAAATTGTACTGTATCCATCAAGGCAGTATCAGAAATAGATGTTGGGACAGGGTTGGGAGTAATCTCTCCATTTCTTTTTTTGGGGGTACACCCATAAAGATAATAAACGTTAATAAAAAGCAGGAAAATTACTTTAGTTAATTTCATGTTATCTAAATATTTAAATATTCGCAATGCAGTATTATGCCGAAAGAATCTTTTTGAAAAAATCCTGATTCTTTAGACTAAGCTTTTTCTTTTTCTCCTGTGAATAAAGAATCAGGATTAATACGGGCTTTAATATATTAGGGGCTAATATCCCGGGTTTTGTTTCAGGGTACCACCACTAATGTCAATTTGTGCTTGCGGAATAGGAAAGAGGTCATTTTTAGGAGACCTGAAGCCTAATGGACCCAATACATTGGCTGCCCTTCCTTCTCTTACCAAATCAAAAAACCGGTCTCCTTCCATTCCAAGCTCAACCCTTCTTTCATGCCAAATTTTTAAGCGCAAAGCAGCTTGGTCAGTAGTGGTAACAGGTGGCAACCCTACTCTTGCACGCACCTCTTTTAAAGATTGAAGAGCTTCACTGGTTTTTCCCAATTCATTGGCAGCTTCGGCATGGATTAAAAGAACTTCGGCATAGCGCAAAAGGTGAACATGCTTATTGCTTTCCCAGTCATTACCATCAAAAGTTTCCATAGTCCGGCTAATATATGCCTTTTTGTTATAACGTGGATTAGGCGGGGAACTGATAATGACGGTTCCGTCCCACATAGTGTCTCCGGGAAAAATAATGGTAGCCGCTTTCCGGGGGTCTCCGGGTTCATAGGCATCTTCAAGCAACTGTGATGGAGTATTAAAACCCCACCCAAATTGACCCCTGACACCCTGTAACACTTCCCATCCCTGAACTCCTAAGTTAACCGGGCCACCAACTGCCTGAATTTCGAACAAAGAACCAGGGCCGTTGTCTCCAGCTTCCCTAAATATTTTAGCATAATTAGGAGCGAGATGATATTGACCGGAATTAATAACTTTGGCACTATAGTCGTAAGATTTTTGCCAGTCTTTCAAATACATATATACCTTGGACAAATATCCGTTTGCTGCGCCTTTGGTTGCCCGCCCCAGATCAGTGGACTGATAGTCGCTTCGGATGAACAGGCTATTTGCAGCATAAGAAAAGTCGCGGGTAATTAAGTTGTAAACAGCTTCTTTGGTAGCCCGTACGTTTGCTGCATTTAAGGCCGCCTGATTGGTGGGGTCAACTATGGTATCAATTAAGGGAACACCCCCAAAGGTCCTCACCAGTCTCCAGTAATATAACGCCCTTAGAAATTTTGCTTCGGCAATCAGCCGATGTTTGAGTTTTAAATTAATAGCCACTCCCGGCAATATAGACAAAGCCCTGTTAGCCCTTGCAATACCCCGATAGTTAGCCACCCATACCTCACTGGCTGAAAAGTCTGTTGACGTGTAAGTAAAATTATCAAGCAGATTTTTATCTGCGCCGGTATCTCCGGCACTGCTTCCTTTTTTTGCATCATCAGAGGTTATACTTGAGATACCAATCCATGAAAAGGAGCTTTCGTCCCATTGCAGCAGATTGTTGTAAACAGCATTTACCAGCTGCGTTGCCCTGTCAGGGGTTGAATAATAGCCAGTGGGCGTAACATGCCCCTCAGGCGGAACGTTTAAAAAATCTTTTTTGCATGAGCTTATAAATATTAGACTCAGACTCACCAGTAATATGATTTTGTATTTTCTCATGGTTACAAATGTTTTAAAAATTTAAATTAACACCAAAAAAGTATCTCGCAGTAATAGGAATCGGATATAACTCAATTCCGGAGTTTAGGACGTCCCCGGGCAGTTCAGGATTAAAACCGCTAAATGCTTTAAATGTAAATAGGTTTTGAGCGCTTAAATAAATCCGCAATTTGGAAATTGCCTTTGTTTTAACCGGAATGCTATATCCCAATGTAATATTATTAATTCTTAGAAAATTTCCAGACTCCACATAATAATCGGAGGCAACAGGAACCGTATTGGAAGGGGCCGGTATGTTAGTATGTGTATTGTCCGGAGTCCAATAGTTAGCAAGAGAGGCTTCAATGTTTTCACCACCCCACCTTTGGGCTTTTTTACCATTGTAAACTTTATTTCCGATATTTCCAAAAGCAGTCAATAAAAAGTCAAAATTTTTATATTGCATATTAAAGTTAAGTCCGAAAAAGAATTTAGGCTGATAGGAACCAACGAAAACCCTGTCTTTTTCATTTATAATACTATCGCCGTTGGTATCCACATAAATCAAATCCCCGGGCTTTGCATCAGAAAAGTGCGGAGTAGCGTTTATCTGATCTTGTGTTTGATAAATTCCATTGGTTTTATAAACATAAAAACTACCCACAGTTTGGCCAACCGCAATTCGGGTCGTGTATTGACCGTTATTCAGGCCTCCTCCGTTAACAGGAACTCCCTTAGCGATATCCAGTACTTTATTGGTATTGAAGGTTATATTACCTCCCAAAGATAACCTTAAATGGTTATTAAAATTGTGTTTCCAGTTAAGGGCAAGCTCAAGTCCTTTATTTTCCATTCTTGCTACATTGGTAATGTAGCTTGAAGAGCCTAAAATAGCAGGTAAAGGAAGGGGAAATAACAAGTTTTTTGTTTGCTTATTATAATAATCAACGGTTCCGGTTAATTTGTTATCAAAAAGCCCAAAGTCCAGGCCGACATCAATACTGTTGGATGTTTCCCATTTCAAATTGGGGTCTTTTATATCTGTTATGGTGGACCCGGTGACAATTTGCTGATTAAATACGTAGTTTATCCCTGAATTTATAGTGTACAGGAAAGCATTGCTGTTGATATTATCGTTTCCGACAATTCCCCAACTAAACCGCAATTTTAAATTACTTATAACCTTTATGTTTTTAAGAAAGGTCTCCTGAGATATTCTCCAACCCAAACCCAAAGCAGGGAAAATTCCCCAGCGATTATTGGCGGAAAAACGTGAAGAACCTTCTCGTCTCAGGGTTCCGGTAAATAAATATTTTCCCTTGAAATTATAGGAAACCCTGCCAAAATATGACATTCGCGTCCATTTATTTCCGCCATTTCCATTGGTTGCAGTCGCAATATTTCCCAGATTTAAATACCAGTAATTTTCCTGCGGCGGAACGTCTTGCCTATAGCCGGAAAGATAATGGGACTGAAAAAGTTCAGTTGTAATGCCCGCAACAATGTTTACATTGTGAACCCCATTAAAAGATTTGTTATAGGTAAAGTAGTTATCCCAGGTATAATGGCTTGATCCATTGTCGCTTACGGATAAACTACTAATGAGATTCTGCTGGGGAGGAGAAACAAAATAAACCGGGGTGTAGTTTAAACCACGGTTGGTTCCAATATCCAAACCAAAACTTGATCTAAACTTCAGGCTGTTCAAAATATGGGCTTCCCCCCATAATGCACCCAATAATCGATACCCTTTGCTCTTATTATTCCAATAACTTAAGTCTGCAACCGGATTTCCTACATTATTGATATTATGAGACCATCCGTAATCACCTGACGGGTATTTTGCCGGAAAGTTTGGCCCCTGGCGATAAGCGTCATTATAAATAGAATTATCAGGGTTGTCGGAATGATAAGTAGATAAATTAAGGTTGTTCCCGATGTCCAAAAATTTTGCAACATGGTATTTATTGCTGATCATAAGAGATATCCTTTGGTAGTTGTTTTTTTGCAGGACGCCTTGTTCACCATAATACCCTAAACTTATTAAGTAGGTAACATCTTTGGTTCCTCCGCTTAAAGTAACCGTTTGCTGGTTAACTTTTCCAATCCTGGTTACAGCGCTAAGCCAATCTGTATTGTACTGTAAATTCAATGTTGGAAAGGCTAATGGTTTATTGACCCGTTTCAGGGCATCATTAGTGTAAGTCTCGTAAAGTTGCGAACCTGCCATTTTTACCCTGTTAACAATCGTTTTAATACCATAATATCCGTCATATCTGACTTGCAGTTTGCCGATGCTACCCGTTTTAGTGGTAATCATAATCACACCATTCGATCCCCTGGCCCCATAAATGGCCTCAGAAGACGCATCTTTCAACACGTCAATTGATTGAATGTTATTTGGGTCAAGATTTCGAATGTCGTCAGTTATTACCCCGTCAACTACATATAATGGGTTAGTGCCTGCCTGTATGGAGCCAACCCCCCGGATAAGAATCTGAGGAGCACTACCAGGCTGCCCACTATTAATAATTTGAACACCGCTTACCTGGCCTTGAAGGTTAGCAATGGGAGATACAGCAGCCACCAGGGACAATTGGTTCCCTTTTATAGTAGAAACAGAGCCTGTGAAATCTCTTTTTTTAGTGGTACCATATCCAACGACAACCAATTCATTTAATGCTACATTTTCCGGACTGAGCTTAACATTGATAATCTTTTGGTTGCCAATGGCAATTTCCTTGGTTTTAAAACCAACGAAAGAAAAAACTAATGTTCCTTTATTTGGAACTGCGATTGAATAATGTCCATTCAAATCGGTTACCGTTCCCGTTGTGGTACCTTTCAGTAAAATACTTACCCCGGGGAGCATGCTTTCATCAGTAGCAGATTTTACTGTCCCCCGAACGGTTATTTTCTCAGGCTGTGATTGTATTGCCGTTTTTCCGGAAGGAGATAAAATAATTTGCTTCCCAACAATAATATACTTCATGTCAGACCTCTTAAATAAGTGGTTAAGTACTTTTTCAACAGGACTGTTTTTTACCCGGATAGTGACTTTTTTACTCAGATTAACAAATTTACTGCTCCAGGCAAATGTAAACTCACTTTGGCTGGAAATTTCATCCAGGACTTGTTGGATACTGGCATCTTTCATGTCTATTGTCAAAAGTGTTTCCTGGGAATAGGCCTTTGCCGACAAAGTGAAAACGTTCAACAAAACCAGTATGAGAGTAAGTTTCATGATGAGGAAAATTTTATTTTTCAGAAGCTTGTTAAGCCATCTAAATGTTGTTGTTTTTTTCATACTTTTGTTTTTGTAATTAATACTTGTTAATAAACACACCTGATTTTCCTGCTGTTTATTAACTTTATTTTACTCTTCCGGGAAGTGTGCCAGCATTTCCCGGTTTTTCTTACGAACAGAATTTCTTTTTTAGGAATTATTCTCCATAGGCAACGACTTTTTAATTATGTTTTTTCTTTATTCCGATGAAATCATTCCACCGTTTTTTGTCTCGGGTAACAAAAATCCGGTTACCGGATATGGTAAACCGAACAGGCGTTATCTCTTCCAGCACTTTCAAGACTGACTGCAGGGAATCATTTTCAAAATTAACAGTGTAATCAAAATGTTCAAT
>BTTE01000073.1:0-11287 GCA_036244975.1 bacterium
TGACTCAGGTGACTCCTGCCATACGAGCAGTCTTATAGAAGAGATTGAATATCAGAAAAAAAGTCCCATCAGCCGGAGAAACATCCGCATTATGACGGAAAAAGCCATATCAGAATAGCCATCTGATTCCATTTTATTATTTCATTGTCCCTTCTTTTTCTAAAACCGATGCAGGCGAATAACTGCCATGGCAAATAACTCTCTGTATATCAAACTCCCGCACAAAAAGTAAATTGCAAAAAATTCATTATATTTGTTGGGTAAAAGAGTCTTACAAAGAAAAGTTCATCTCATTTCAGTTAACCACACAATAATTTGCATCATGGAAAAGCAAATAGAAAACGGTTTTATTTTTCATACGCTGGAGCTAAAGCCCGATTATGAGGGCAAAGTTGTGGCTACCCTTATTGAAAAGAAGTCGGCAAAACCGGCAAAAAAAGCCCTTCTGTATCTGCACGGTTTTAATGATTATTTTTTTCAGGATCATTTGGCAGCATGGGCGAATAAGCTTGGATTTAACTTTTACGCCCTGGAGCTACGAAAATACGGACGCTCCATTCTCCCGCATCAAAAGCCCAACGATTTCAGGGATATCCGCGAATATTTTGAAGAAATTGACAAGGCCATAGCGTTTATCCGGGAAAAGGATGAAAACGAAAAGCTGGCATTTATTGGTCATTCCACGGGAGGACTTATTGGAGCACTGTATGCCCACGACCACAGGAATGACAACCTTGTGGATGCGCTTATTCTGAACAGTCCTTTTTTTGAGTTTAACGTTTCGCCAATTTTAAAGAAGACTTTTATCCCGCTTATGGTTTCACTGGCCGGTTCTTTTCCGCGTTTTCCTTCTCCGGTAGGTCTCGACAAAGGTTACGGATACAGTCTGCACAAAAGCCACAATGGAGAATGGGACTACGAATTGAAGCTTAAGCCTGATGCAGGTTTTCAGATTTATGCCGGTTGGATAAAAGGAATTTACACGGCACAAAAGGAGTTACAAAAAGGGTTGGATATCCAATGTCCTGTGCTGGTGATGCATTCAGCCAGAAGTGTAAAGCCCGGAAACTACAAACCGGAAATGCAGGATGCTGATTCCGTGTTGAATGTGGAAGATATCGAGCGCTTCTCGCATGTCATTGGAAAGAATGTGGAAAGCGCCTCTTTTGAAGACGGCCTGCACGACCTGTTGCTTTCCAGGAAGCCGGTTCGGGATAAAGTGCTACAGGCTATGGAAGATTTTTTGAATAAGCATCTTTGAAATCAGCTATAATAAAAAAAGAGGCTGCCTTTTTAGGCAGCCTCTTTTTTTTATGCCTGTGCCGTTGGCCCGCCCATGGAAAATGGCGGTAGTCCGCCGTCCGGGTTCTCTTTGATAGTACCATGTATGGCTTCAAATTTCCGGATGTTATCCTGCAAAGCTTTGTACAGCCGTTTGGCATGTTCGGGCGTCAGGATAATGCGTGATTTCACCTTGGCTTTGGGAGTACCGGGCATTAGTTTCACAAAATCAACAACAAACTCGGCATGCGAATGGGTAATGATGGCAAGGTTGCAGTAAATACCCTCGGCCATCTCTTCGCTGAGTTCAATATTGATTTGGTTTTGCTGTGGATTGTTGTTGTCTTCCATGGTTTGATATTTAAAAAAAGGCTGTTGCAGGGCAGGGATATTCCCTTTTGCAACAGCCTTTAAAAATAGTTTATTTTTCTTCTGCCTCTTCTTCAACAGCATCCATGTCATTGGCTTTCGCCATCATGGCATCATGCTCTTCTTTGGAAGCTACGATAATATCATCGTACTCTTTAAGTCCCGTACCGGCAGGAATCTTATGTCCGACAATGACATTCTCTTTCAGACCGTTAAGCGTATCCTGTTTGGCGTTAATAGCCGCAAGGGTAAGCACCTTGGTCGTTTCCTGGAAGGATGCAGCCGATATAAAGCTGTCGGTTTGCAGGGAAGCACGGGTAATACCCTGAAGCACCTGACGGGCTGTGGCCGTTTGTGCATTATGCGCTTCAATGAGTTTTTTATCACGACGACGCAGGGTTGAATTCTCATCACGCAATTTACGGGCAGTGATAATCTCACCCTGGCGTACAGAATCCGAATCACCGGGGTCAATAACGACCTTCATACCAAAGATTTCGTCATTCACTTCATGGAATTTAACTTTGTTCACCAGTTCACCTTCGAGGAAACGTGTATCACCGGGATCTTCCACTTGTACTTTACGCATCATTTGGCGAACAATAACCTCAAAGTGTTTATCATTGATTTTCACACCCTGCAGACGATACACCTCCTGAATTTCGTTTACGATGTATTCCTGAACTTTCATAGGCCCTTTAATGGCCAGAATATCAGCAGGGGTAATGACGCCATCAGAAAGTTTAGTGCCGGCTTTTACGAAGTCGTTTTCCTGTGCCAAAATCTGTTTGGTTGTTGAAACAAGATAACGTTTCTCTGCCCCTGTTTTAGCGGTAATGATAATTTCACGGTTCCCGCGTTTCAGCTTCTTACCGAAAGAAACCACGCCATCAATTTCAGAAACAACAGCTTGTTCCGAAGGGTTACGCGCTTCGAAAAGTTCCGTTACACGTGGTAAACCACCGGTAATATCACCGGCTTTACCAAAGGCACGCGGTATTTTCACCAGCAGGTCTCCAGCCTTAATATTGACACCCTCTTCAACGACAATATGAGCGCCCACAGGCAGGTCATAATATCTCAGCACATTACCATCAACATCCAGAACCTTGACATTTGGATTCTTTGCTTTCTGTTTGGTTTCGATAATTACTTTCTCGAAATAGCCTGTCTGCTCATCGGATTCCACACGGTAAGTCTGTCCTTCGACAATATTCTCAAAGGCAACACTACCGGCAACTTCTGAAAGGATAACAGCATTAAAAGGATCCCAGTCAACAATCATATCCCCCTTCTTCACCTTATCCCCATCCTTGAAATATAATCTGGAACCGTAAGCAATATTTGCAGATGAAAGAACTACGCCGGTATTAGGATCTACCAGTCTCATCTCTGCCGAACGACCGGTAACAACATCATGTTTGTTACCTTCTTCATCGCTATAAGCAACAGTTCTCAGCTCTTCAAATTCCAGAACGCCATTATTGTTAGCTTCAATTTTTGAACTGGCAGCAACATTTGAAGCCGTACCACCCTGGTGGAAAGTACGCAAGGTAAGCTGTGTTCCCGGTTCTCCAATCGACTGGGCGGCAATCACGCCAACAGCTTCTCCTCTTTGCACCAAATGTCCGGAGGCCAGGTTTCGTCCGTAGCAATTGGCACAAACACCATGCTTCGACTCACAGGTAAGTACTGACCTGATTTCAACCTGTTCAATGTGAGCATTTTCTATTTGCTTACCAATTTCTTCCGTAATCTCTTCACCACCTTTTACAATAAGTTCTCCTGTTTGGGAATGATAAATATCATGTACGGCCACACGTCCGAGAATCCTGTCGTAAAGCGACTCAACAACTTCCTCATTTTTCTTTAGAGCGGTAACTGTAAGTCCACGCAAGGTACCACAATCTTTTTCAGAGATAATCACATCCTGAGCCACATCAACCAGCCTACGGGTCAGATAACCGGCATCAGCTGTTTTCAGGGCTGTATCGGCAAGACCTTTACGGGCACCATGAGTAGAAATAAAGTACTCAAGAACCGACAATCCTTCTTTAAAGTTTGAAAGAATAGGATTTTCGATAATTTCATTCCCGGCAGCACCTGCTTTCTGGGGTTTAGCCATCAAACCACGCATCCCCGAGAGCTGACGAATCTGCTCTTTGGAACCACGGGCTCCGGAATCAAGCATCATAAAAACAGGATTAAATCCATCATCATCAGAAGCAAGTTCTTTCATTAAGATATTGGTAAGGCGAGAGTTGGTGTGTGTCCAGATATCAATAATCTGATTATAACGCTCGTTGTTGGTGATGAAACCCATGTTGTAGTTGTTCACCACCTCATCCACTTCCTCCTCGGCTTTTTCAATAAGTTCTTCCTTCACTTTGGGAACGCGCACATTTCCGAGATTAAAGGAGAGACCTCCCACAAAAGCCATGTAGTAACCGAGGTTCTTAATATCGTCAAGGAACTGGGCCGTTACAGCATTTCCGGTGGATTTCAGCACATCGCTGATAATATCCCGAAGTGCTTTTTTTGTTAAAAGTTTATTAATAAACCCAAATTCTTTCGGTACTTTTTCATTAAAGAGAACTCTTCCTACTGTGGTTTCAATCAGTTTATTAACCAGTTTACCATCCTCTTTTACATCAACTTTTACTTTGATAATAGCGTGTAAATTAACACGTTTTTCGTTATAAGCGATACGAACCTCCTCAGGAGAATAGAAAATCATACCTTCTCCGGTGACAGGATGCGCTTTAGTACTTTTCCGTGCTTTGGTAATATAGTAAAGCCCCAGTACCATATCCTGTGAAGGGACGGTAATAGGCGCACCGTTAGCAGGATTCAGAATATTGTGTGAAGCGAGCATCAGAACCTGTGCTTCCAAAACAGCAGCATTACCCAAAGGTAAATGAACAGCCATTTGGTCACCGTCGAAGTCGGCATTGAAAGCGGTACAGGCCAACGGGTGTAACTGAATGGCCTTACCCTCCACCAACTTGGGCTGAAAAGCCTGAATACCGAGGCGGTGCAACGTAGGAGCACGGTTAAGCAAAACAGGATGCCCTTTCAGAATATTCTCAAGTATGTCGTACACAACGGCATCTTTTCTTTCCACAATTTTTTTCGCCGACTTAACCGTTTTGACGATACCACGTTCAAGTAGCCGTCGAATAATAAAAGGCTTAAAAAGTTCGGCAGCCATATCTTTGGGAAGGCCACATTCGTTCATCTTCAGTTTAGGGCCGACAATAATCACCGAACGGCCGGAGTAGTCCACCCGTTTACCGAGCAGATTCTGACGGAAACGTCCCTGTTTTCCTTTCAGACTATCACTTAAAGATTTCAGCGGACGATTCGATTCCGTTTTAACAGCGCTTGATTTCCGGGAGTTATCAAACAAAGAATCAACAGCTTCCTGGAGCATACGTTTTTCATTACGCATAATCACGTCGGGAGCTTTGATTTCGATTAACCGTTTCAGCCGGTTGTTACGGATGATAACCCGGCGGTAAAGGTCGTTCAGGTCGGAAGTGGCGAAGCGGCCACCATCCAACGGGACCAAAGGTCGCAGCTCCGGTGGGATGACCGGAACAATCTTAACGATCATCCATTCAGGACGATTTTCTTTACGTTTACGGGCATCACGGAAAGCTTCAAAAACCTGAAGTCGTTTTAAGGCATCTGCTTTTCGTTGTTGTGAAGTTTCCGTATTTGCTTTATGCCGGAGTTCAAAAGATACTTTATCAAGGTCAATACGCATCAATAAATCATGCACTGCCTGAGCACCCATTTTTGCAATAAATTTATCCGGATCCATATCATCGAGATACTGATTCTCCGAAGGCAGCGTATCGAGAATATTCAGATATTCCTCTTCGGTGAGGAAATCCATTTTTTGGATGCCATCGACTTCTTTAATACCGGGATTAATTACTACATAACGTTCGTAGTAAATAATTGATTCCAGTTTTTTCGTCTGGATTCCGAGCAGAGCGCCAATTTTATTAGGTAAAGAGCGAAAAAACCAAATGTGAACCACGGGAACCACAAGCTCGATATGTCCCATTCTTTCACGTCTAACTTTTTTCTCGGTTACTTCAACTCCGCAACGGTCGCAGACGATGCCTTTGTAACGAATTCGCTTGTATTTCCCGCAATGACATTCGTAGTCCTTCACAGGACCAAAAATCCTTTCGCAGAAAAGTCCGTCTCGTTCCGGTTTATAGGTCCGGTAGTTGATGGTTTCAGGTTTTAAAACCTCCCCATGCGACCGTTCCAGAATAGACTCGGGTGAAGCAAGGCTGATGGTTATTTTATTAAAACTATCCGGTACTTTACTATCTTGTCTGAAAGCCATATCAGATTTTTATTTTATTAGAATCAAATTAAATTACTTGTCAAAGCTGATTTCCAGTCCCAGTCCGCGCAGTTCGTGTACAAGTACATTGAACGACTCCGGCATTCCGGGGGTAGGCATACTTTCACCTTTTACAATCGCTTCATAGGCTTTGGCCCTGCCGTTTACATCATCCGATTTCACGGTAAGGATTTCCTGTAGAATATTAGCAGCTCCAAAAGCTTCGAGCGCCCATACTTCCATCTCACCAAAACGCTGGCCACCAAACTGGGCTTTCCCGCCAAGAGGTTGCTGTGTAATGAGGGAATAAGGCCCAATAGAACGGGCATGCATCTTATCGTCAATCAGGTGGTGAAGTTTAATCATGTATATGTAACCCACTGTTGCGGGCTGGTCAAAACGTTCGCCTGTACCTCCATCGTAAAGATAAACACTGCCATTCTCCGGCAAACCGGCCTGTTGCATATAAGAGTTAATCTGAGCATCAGTAGCACCATCAAAAATAGGCGTTGCAAACTTCAGCCCCAGCACTTTACCTGCCCAACCGAGAACAGTCTCGTAGATCTGCCCCAGATTCATTCGCGAAGGTACGCCAAGAGGATTCAGAACGATATCAACAGGTGTTCCATCTTCCATAAACGGCATATCCTCCTCACGGACAATTCTTGCCACAATACCTTTGTTACCATGGCGTCCGGACATTTTATCACCCACTTTTAACTTACGTTTCTTGGCAATATAAACCTTAGCCATCTGAACAATACCATTGGGAAGCTCGTCGCCTACACTGGCAATAAACTTTTTACGATTATAAACGCCCAGCAACTCTTTGTATTTGATGTTGTAGTTGTTGAGCAACACCTTAATCATCTCGTTTTTTGTATTGTCGGTAGTCCACTTGCTGGCATTAATATTAATATAATCCAGTGAGTGAAGTATTTTCTGCGTAAACTTGGTTTTGGTAGGAACAACCACGTCACCAAACACATTGGTAACACCCTGTGAGGTACGGTTGCTTACCAGAACGGTCAGCTTATCAACCAGTTTGGCTTTTAACTCCGTAAATTTTTTATTGTATTCTTCATCCAGACTGGCAATAAGTTCTTTTTCCTTAGATTTGTTTTTGGAGCTTTTCACAGCTCTGGAAAACAGATCTTTTTTAAGGACAACACCTTTCAATGAAGGTGGCGCTTTAAAGGAAGCATTTTTAACATCACCGGCTTTATCGCCAAAGATGGCACGTAACAATTTCTCTTCCGGAGTTGGATCGCTTTCGCCTTTCGGGGTAATTTTTCCAATAAGGATGTCCCCCTCATTCACTTCGGCACCTACACGTATCAAACCGTTTTCGTCAAGGTCTTTGGTAGCTTCTGCACTTACATTGGGAATATCATTGGTAAGTTCTTCAATACCTCTTTTAGTATCGCGCACTTCCAAAGTAAATTCTTCGATATGTACGGAGGTGAAAATATCATCTTTCACAACCTTTTCAGAAATCACAATAGCATCCTCGTAGTTATAGCCTTTCCAGGGCATAAAAACAACTTTCAGGTTACGTCCGAGGGCAAGTTCTCCGCCTTGTGTACCATAACCTTCACACAATGGCTGACCCTTAGATACTTTATCACCGGCACGCACAATCGGGCGCAGGTTGATGGAAGTATTCTGGTTAGTACGGCGGAATTTTGTTAAAGCATATTCCTTTACATCGTCATCAAAGCTGACAAGTTTTTCCATCTCATCCAGCGAATAGCGGATAACAATTTTCTTAGCATCCACATATTCTACAACACCGTCGCCTTCGGCCATAACCAAAACACGTGAGTCGCGGGCAATATCTGCTTCAATACCGGTTCCTACAATAGGTGCTTCCGGGTTTAGCAAAGGCACTGCCTGGCGCATCATGTTCGAGCCCATCAAAGCACGGTTAGCATCATCGTGCTCCAGAAAAGGAATACTTGAAGCGGCAATGGAAGCAATCTGGTTAGGGGCAATATCAATAAGGCTCACCTCTTCGCGGGGAGTAATGGGATAATCGGCCTGATAGCGGACTTTTACCTTTTCGTTGACAAAAGTTCCGGAATCGTCAACAACAGTATTTGCCTGGGCAATAATTTTATCCTCTTCTTCCTCGGCACTCAGATAAATGGGATTATGTTTATAGTCAATAACTCCATCTTCCACCTTACGATAAGGTGTTTCAATAAAGCCAAGATGGTTAATTTTTGCATAAACGCACAGCGAAGAAATAAGACCAATATTTGGTCCTTCAGGTGTTTCAATAGTACAAAGTCTTCCGTAGTGCGTATAGTGAACGTCCCTGACTTCAAAACCGGCTCTTTCGCGCGACAAACCACCAGGTCCGAGTGCGGAAATACGACGTTTATGCGTAATTTCAGAAAGCGGGTTAGTCTGGTCCATAAACTGCGAGAGAGCATTTGTCCCGAAGAAAGAGTTGATAACCGATGAAAGGGTCTTGGCATTGATAAGATCTGTCGGTGTAAATACTTCATTATCTCTGACATTCATACGGTCGCGGATGGTTCTCGCCATACGAGCCAGTCCTACGCCGAACTGAGAATAAAGCTGTTCGCCTACGGTACGTACTCTACGGTTACTCAGGTGGTCGATATCATCAACAATGGTTTTCTGATTCAGTAGTTTAACGAGGTGTTTGATGATGAGAACAATATCTTCTTTGGTAAGAACACGCACATCCATGGGCGTATTCAGCTCAAGTTTTTTATTGATACGATAGCGTCCGACTTCACCGAGATCGTAACGTTTATCGGAAAAGAAAAGCCTTTCAAATACGCTACGGGCAGTTTCCTCATCGGGAGGCAAAGCATTACGCAGCTGAAAATAGATATATTCAACGGCCTCTTTTTCCGAGTTGGTAGTATCTTTTTGTAAGGTTTGGAAAATAACCGAATAGTCGTTTATACTGCCATCGTCCTTATGCAAAAGAATAGTTTTAACGCCTGCATCGATAATTTTCTGAATGTGTTCCGTTTCCAGAGTTGTTTCGCGTTCGATAATGACATCGTTACGCTCGATAGTTACCACCTCGCCGGTATCCTCATCGACAAAATCTTCGAACCAGGAGCGAACAACTCGTGCTGCCAGGCTCCGGCCCAATACGCGTTTCAGGCCGGCTTTACTCACCTTTACCTCTTCGGCGAGGTCAAAAATTTCGAGTATATCACGGTCGGTTTCATAACCAATGGCACGTAATAAGGTAGTAACGGGTAATTTCTTTTTACGGTCAATATAGGCATACATAATGTTGTTTATGTCCGTAGAGAACTCCATCCAGGAACCTTTAAAAGGAATAATCCTGGCAGAGAACAACTGCGTACCGTTAGCATGCCTGTGTTGCCCGAAGAACACACCGGGCGACCTGTGCAACTGTGAAACGATAACCCTTTCGGCACCATTAATAATAAAAGTACCACGGGGGGTCATATAAGGGATCATGCCCAAATAGACATCCTGAACGATAGTTTCAAAATCCTCATGTTCAGGATCGGTACAATAAAGTTTTAATTTTGCTTTGAGAGGGACACTATAAGTCAACCCGCGATCAATACACTCGTCGATTGTATAGTGTGGAGGGTCAACAAAATAGTCTAAAAATTCAAGGACAAAATTATTTCTCACATCTGTAATGGGGAAATTCTCGGAAAAAACCTTAAAGAGGCCTTCGTTAATACGGTTTTCCGTGTTGGTTTCCAGTTGAAAAAAATCCTGAAAAGATTTTAACTGAATATCCAGGAAATTCGGATAAGGCATCAGGTTTTTTGTAGATGCGAAATTGATTCTTTCGGTTTTGATTCCAGCCAAGGCACAATAGTTTTAAGTTATGAACAAGCCGGTACATTTCAAAAAATCACCGGCAAATAATGAAAGAATGATGTAAAAGAACAAATAGGCGCGAGCCTCTGTCCCGAATGCCGGGACAGAGGGGCCACCAATTGAATAGAAATAAAGTATTACTTAACCTCCACTTCGGCACCGGCTTCTTCAAGCTGTGCTCTCAAAGCTTCGGCTTCGTCTTTGCTTACGCCTTCTTTAATGGCTCTTGGTGCAGAATCAATAAGTTCTTTTGACTCTTTCAACCCAAGACTGGTTAATTCTTTAACTAATTTCACAACAGCGAGTTTAGATTGACCGGCAGCTTTCAGAATAACATCAAAAGATGTTTGTTCTTCAGCGACACTATTTTCGGCGCCACCTGCTGCGGGACCGGCAACTGCCACTGCAGCAGCGGGTTCAATACCATACTCTTCTTTCAGAATTTCAGCCAGTTCATTTACTTCTTTAACAGTAAGATTAACCAATTGTTCTGCAAATGCTTTTAAATCTGCCATTTTATTATAATTTAAATTATGTTATTAATTCGTATTTATTATTCGTATTTATTCCCCTTATTCACTTTTTTCCGATAAGGTTTCAAGAATTCCGGAAAGTTTAGTACCACCGGATTTTAATGCAGAAAGCACATTGTTCATAGGTGCCTGTAACAAGGCAACAACATCGGCTATCAGTTCGTCTTTCGATTTAATAGAAGCAAGGAAATCAAGTTGTTCATCCCCGACATAAGTCATTTCTTCAATAAATGCCGCTTTTAAAATGGGATATTTCGACTTTTTCCTAAAATCTTTAATCAACTTGGCCGGAGCATTACCGGCTTCGGCAAACATCAGGGATGTGTTTTCTTTGAGTGTTCCGTATAACTCATCAAACGCTCTTTCCGACTGCTCCATGGCCTTGTGCAGGAGGGTGTTTTTCACCACCCGCATTTCAATGCCACGGTTAAAACACATTCTTCTCAGCTTACTGGTGTCTTCTGCATTTAATGTAGAAGTATCAGCGAGATAAAAATTATGATGCTTAGTTAGTTGCGCAGTTAAAGATTCAATAAGTTGTTTTTTATCTTCTTTTCTCATAACAATCGCTTGTTTTTATCTATGCGTTAACCGATTTAAGATCAATTGCAATACCCGGACTCATTGTACTTGACAAATAGATACTTTTAACATAGTTTCCTTTGGTGGAAGCCGGTCTTAATTTCAGGACAGCATTCAGCAGTTCATTTGCATTATCGGTAAGTTGTGTATTATCAAAACTTACTTTCCCGACAGCAGAATGAATAATACCGAATTTATCTACCTTAAAATCAATTTTACCTGCTTTAGCTGCTTTCACAGCATTACCAACTTCCATGGTTACAGTACCGGTCTTAGGATTTGGCATCAAACCCCGGGGACC
>BTTE01000074.1:0-11129 GCA_036244975.1 bacterium
TGGGAAAGTAGGCCGTCGCCAACCTTTTTAAAGCCTCAGCATTTATTTGTTGAGGCTTTTTTTGGTTAGGAGAAACAGGTTGAGGAAATCCGGAGGCGGGGATGGGAAAAACAGGGAAATTATCCCTGCTGGTTTTCTGCGTTTGATGAGGATAAATACGTAGTATTAGCTAAAGCCAGGCTCACCTGTTACTTATTGGAGTGCGGTGCAGCACCGGCCAGGAGCGCCTTGTTAGTGGACTCTACTCCGGCTTTAAAGCTATTTTCATTGTCAACCTATTTTCCTAATCCCGGGATAAACATCGGAACTCTTCTTTTATAGACTTCATATTCTACACCAAATTCCCGGGTCAGCTCCTTCTCTTCCTTTCTCGAGAGAAGATAAAACAGCCCGGCTATCAAGGGGGTAATAAGTAAAGAGTACCATGCAGATAAAAGAAAGGAAAACCCCACATGCGCTAATAACCATCCAAGATGTTGCGGATGTCTGACAATAGTATAAATACCTGTGGCGACAACTTTTTCCGGTCTGTGCATTTCTGAAACCCTACGTGATAATTCTCTTACCGATTTGATCAAAAGCCAAACTCCCGACAATACGAAAAGAACAGTTATTATCAAGTGAATCAATGGAATGGAGAAATTGATAATTGGAATTGTAATTGATATATTTTCAAAAATCGGAGTAATAAATCCGGGTTGGGGTGAAAACCAGATGCCAATCAACGAGAAAAACAACAGATTAGCTGACAAGCGACCATAAATCTCACTCCTTTCTCCTTCCCGTACTTTTCTTGAAATTTCAGGTGCTCTACTGACTGGAAATGAATTGGTACTGCCGCAATTATGCCTATTACACAAATAAAAAACAAAATATACATTTTTAACCTCCGGTTTTATAAAATTTTCCTCAACACATGGTAATTATCAATAAAACACATATGCCCGATTGATATTCAGTACGATACGTTAATAACCATAATGATAGCTTTTTAAATGAAAATACATTAATCTTCTGATATTCAGTATTTGGATAATAATCATCACGGAAACCGTTCATCCAAAAATTTTACCTCTTTAAAGCCGTAAATCCGCTGATTTCCCTGCCGGTCGGTCATAAGTAACTGGCCGTACCGATTGATACCGGTTATTTTGGCCATGAAAATGCCAGCTTCATCACTGTATCCGGCCCATTCGCCCATGCGATAAAGTTTTTGCAGGTATAAATCCTCAAGAGATTTTATATCCGCCTTTATTTTTTCGTAATAATAGCTGAGCTGTTCCAGAATTTCATCCAATAAACCGGAAAGGGATTCCTCTTTTTTGGAAAAATGGATTAGTGAGGCCGGGTTGGGAGCATCCGAAAAGAACTTTCTCTGATTTACGTTAAATCCAACGCCGATGACGGAAAAATCAAGTTGGTCTGCCTTTATCCTGTTTTGTACCAGCACACCGACTATCTTTTTATTATTGAAATAGAGGTCATTAGGCCATTTTATGCGTAAGAACTCACATCCTAACCGGCGTTCTGTAACATCAAACAGCGCTAAAGAAATCATTTCGGTTAAAGCAAACTGCCGCGATGGTTCCAGAAAATGTGGTTGCAGAATCACACTGAAGGTCAGATTTTTTCCGGGTTCGCTTTCCCAGCTGTTTTCACCGATACCTCTTCCGTGCGTTTGCTCATGTGTCCGTAAAACCATACCTTCTCCTGCCTTTTCGTCAGATATCAGACGCAAAGCCTCTTCGTTAGTGGAATCCAGATGATTATATTGATGTAAAATAATCTTCATGATTCGGATTTTTTGATAAAATCAGCAGAAACGATAGATATATTTGTTAAATTTCGTTTTTATCTGATTGAAGTTGTTTACAGTTAAACGGGATTCCTTTCCGACTATTGTACATTTGGATGTAACGGCCAGTATTTTGCATTTTTTAATACTGTCTGCCAACATAAAAATCCCTATTTTTGTCGACACAAACGGTAGCATGCGCAAGAAGACGGTTATTGACAATAAGGAGGACATCCTGCAACAGGCTGTAGCTGCCATGCAGGAAAAGAAAGCCAAAAATATTGTGAGTCTTGACCTGTCCGGAGTGCCTGATGCTGTTACTGGTTATTTTCTCATTTGTCATGCCTCGTCTAAAATACAGGTTGACGCCATTTACGATTATGTGGTTGAAATGGTGACGAAGCATTGTGGGGAGCATCCCTATCATCGCGAGGGCTATGAAAATTCGGAATGGATTTTGATAGACTACATTAACGTTGTAGTCCATATCTTTCTTGAAGAGACAAGAAGTTTTTATAACATTGAATCGCTTTGGGCGGATACAAAGGCAAAACATTACGAGAGCGATGAATAATTATTTATAAATCATATTTGAAACAACAGAATGGCAGAAGAAAACGATAAAAATAAACCACAAAATAAGCAAGACAGTAAGAATCCTTTTGGTAATTTCATCAAACCGGGTGGCAAAAAGCCTAAAATTAGTTTTTACTGGATTTACGGTATTCTGGCACTGGTTTTTTTGGGGCTCCAGTTTTTAAATACGGGTGGTGAACCCAAAAAGACCGATTGGAAGGATTTTAAAACTATGTTGCAGGACAAAGATATCCAGAAAATTGTTTTGGTAAATAAAGAAGTAGCTGAAATCTATATCAAGTCTGACTCGCTGAAAGCGAAAAAAAAGTACAAAGATGTGAGAAGTACAACAACCGGTACTTTTGGACAGAAAACGGCGCAGTATGTATATAATGTAGCTTCCCCGGACATTTTCATTCAGCAGGTGCAGGATGTGCAGAAAGGAAACAATAACCCGGTGTACGTTGAGAGCGAGACCCGCCACAACTGGGGAGGAGAAATTTTAAGCTGGGTTTTACCCATTCTGCTACTCTTTGGCGTTTGGTTTTTCATCATGAGGATGATGAGCCGTGGCGGCGGTGGCGCCGGCGGCCAGATTTTCAATATTGGTAAATCCAAAGCTAAGATTTATGACAAAAACACCAGTGTGAATATTACGTTCAAGGATGTTGCCGGACTGGAAGAAGCTAAAGTAGAGGTGATAGAGGTAGTTGACTTTTTGAAAAGTCCTGATAAATATACCAAGTTGGGAGGTAAAATTCCGAAAGGTGTTCTGCTGGTAGGCCCTCCCGGAACGGGAAAGACCCTGTTGGCAAAATCGGTGGCAGGGGAGGCCCATGTGCCTTTCTTTTCACTTTCCGGCTCCGATTTTGTGGAGATGTTTGTAGGTGTTGGAGCGTCCCGTGTTCGTGACCTTTTTAAACAAGCCAAAGACAAAGCCCCGAGCATTATTTTTATTGATGAGATTGATGCCATTGGTCGTGCACGCGGGAAAAACCCTATGACCGGCTCCAACGATGAAAGAGAAAATACGCTGAACCAGTTACTGACCGAAATGGATGGTTTTGTACCCAACTCGGGTGTTATCGTGATTGCTGCCACCAACCGTGCAGATATTTTGGACAAAGCTTTGCTGCGGGCCGGTCGTTTTGACCGTCAGATTTTTGTGGAGCTTCCTGACCTGGATGCCCGGCGGCAAATTTTCAAGGTACACATGCGTCCGTTGAAGCTGAATAAGAATATAGATATTGAATTTCTTGCACGCCAGACGCCCGGCTTCTCCGGGGCTGATATTGCCAACGTCTGTAATGAATCGGCACTGATAGCTGCACGTAAATTACATAAAAGCATTTCCCGCCAGGATTTTATGGATGCCATCGATCGTATTATTGGCGGTTTGGAAAAGAAAAACAAAATTATCTCTCCCAAAGAAAAGCAGATTGTGGCTCACCATGAGGCTGGTCATGCAGCCATTAGCTGGCTGCTGGAGTATGCCAACCCGCTGGTAAAAGTAACTATTGTACCACGGGGAAAATCTCTCGGAGCCGCCTGGTATCTGCCCGAAGAACGGCAGATTACAACCACAGCGCAAATGTTTGATGAGATGTGTGCAGCACTCGGAGGCCGTGCAGCCGAAGAGGTGGTTTTTGGAGAAATATCTACCGGAGCACTCAACGACCTGGAGAAAGTTACCAAACAAGCCTATGCTATGGTGGCGTACTATGGCTTAAGTGAGAGAATAGGAAACCTCAGCTATTATGATTCTTCCGGACAACAAGAGTTTACTTTTGGGAAACCTTTTAGCGAAAAAACCAATGAAATTATTGACGAAGAAATCAGTAAATTGGTGAAAAAAGCTTATAAGCATTCCAAAGAAATTCTTATTGAGCATCGCGATGAACTGGAAGCACTGGCAAAAAGATTACTTGATAAAGAGGTGATTTTCAGTGATGACCTCGAAGAGATATTCGGTAAAAGGCACTGGGGTGAAACCTTTAGCATTAAAAGCCACTTCACTACCGGGAAAAGCCGTAAAAAACAGCTTCCTGCTGCAAAAAAGGAGGGGAAACCGGAAGAAATACCAAAAGTCATTAAAAAATCAGAGGCCATTGAAAAGAAAATAAATCCAAAAATTATCAAAAAGCCGGGAGTTGCTGAAACAGGAGAAAAAGCATAAACTATAAACCATGGACGAGACTACCACCAAAGAAAAAATTCTGAAACGGGTGCGCGATGCCCTCATTAATAAAAAAGAAAATCCTTTTAAGGATATTGATTTCAGCACTTCTGTTTTTACACATATAGAGGAGGAGAAAGAAATAGCCTTTGCCCGCAAACTAATGGATATGGGCGGTACTTTTGTCTATTGTGAAAATGAAAAAGCGCTGGGCGAAAATCTGAAAACATTGCTCGGACAAAAGAAGTGGACTGATTATTTTGTGGTGGATAAAAAGGTGGAAATGTTGTTACAATCGCTGGATATTCCTTATCAGAATGGCCCGGAGGAGTTCAACAATATGGCTGCCGGGATCACCCGTTGTGAATATTTGATTTCCCGTTTTGGCAGCGCATTGGTTTCTTCCGGACTTGATTCGGGTCGTCGTATGTTTGTCTTTCCCGAGTCGCATGTCATCATCGCATATTCCTCACAGGTGGTTGAGGAATTGCAGGATGCGCTGGCAGGTATGCGAAGGCGTTACCGTGACCGGTTCCCTTCACAAATGACGGTGATTACAGGTCCCAGCCGCACCGCCGACATCGAAAAAACACTGGTTATGGGTGCCCACGGACCGCGCGAACTCTATGTGTTTGTGGTGGATGATGAAGATTAATTGAATCTTATTTGGATTTTTTGACAGCTGTAGTCGCTACCCTGACTAAAAAAGTGGAAATTCAATTCTTCAAACAATTATTAATGTCTTTTACGGAAAAGTTAGTCCTTTGTAAACACTTGCCTGGGAAGGAGTGTATATCTGCCCTCCCATTCGCAGCAATCCGCCATTGTCCAATGTAACCTGAATATCGGCGCTGCCATCGTTGCTGATACTCATGGTAAAATATGGACTTGCGCCACCGAATTTGGGTTGTATCTGAGCCGTTACAGTCATGGCTTGTTTGTTGTTTTTTCCCGGATAAAACCGGTAATTTTTCAAAAAACCCTCGGCAGTAATACCCCCAACGCCGTTCCATCCCTGGATACCCTGAAAACCAAACTGCAGAATAATTTTATTATCCTTGATGGCCACAAAATTAATGTCGGGAGTAACCGAATAATAACGTCCGTAGGAATCGTACAAACGGGTGGCCTGAAACACAAACCTCCTGCTCTTAATCAGTTTGGTATAATATTGCCGGGAAGCCAGCGACTTCTTTTTCCGCTCTTCTTTTTTCTTTTGTTTTTCCAGCTTACGTTGCTCACTTTTGGTTAGCTGCTTGCTTTGTGCCATTCCTGAATTTGCCGTGAACAAGGTTAGGGCGAAAACCAATCCGAGGAAATAAATGAACTTTTTCATGGTCTTTTTTTAGATATAAAAGTTACCAAAACCATGCCATAAATGTGGAGAAAAATACCGTTCAGGTGGCCCAAAAGTAAATGCTTTGTGGGAAATTGTCTTCCCCAATACAGAGTCTTTAACTTTAAATAACTTCAATGGATACGCAATTACTTTTTCTGCAGCAGCACCACATTTTCAACATGATGAGTTTGCGGAAACATATCCACCGGTTGCACTTTTGCTATCCGGTATTTTTCGTCGAGCAGGGTAATGTCGCGTGCCTGCGTAGCCGGATTACAGCTGACATAAACAATTTTTTCGGGCGCTGTTTGCAAAATCTGTTTGATCACTTTGGGATGCATGCCGGCACGTGGCGGGTCGGTAAGCAGCACATCGGGGACGCCGTGTCCGGCAATAAAGTATTCAAACTACCTGCTAAACTGACTCGTACCAATGATATGCATACGGTTCGAGGAAGATTTTATCAGAATGTTCAACATCACCAGTAATAAGATTTTTAACCTTTTTATTTTGGTAAAGACAAAAGTTACGTGCTTTATCCGAGAAATTAAAAACAGCCCAGAAGCGCGTTTTTCCCCGCTTTTTTTGAATTACAATAACCTGGTTATTATCAGTTTTTGTCTCAAATCTTAGGAATGGGGCAAACCATTCGTAAGAACGTCTGATTCGTAATAGTTTTTTGTACCCGGTAAAAACAAGATTTCGCAAAGAGCCTTCCTCAGAAAGCGTCTCAAGAAGCTTATTATAATTTAGTTTTGAGCGATTTATCCTTCGTTTAATACCGCTTTTTTCAACAGCTGTCAGATCATTCTGCGTTCCCAGAAGAGAATGAATATATATCCCCGGCAGTCCGGGTAAAGTAAGCATGAATGCCTGTGTCAGCAGGAATTTCTGTGCTTTAAGCTGCCGCGAATCTTCCGGATGGGAAACAATGTTCAGGTAGGAACAGTTGAGTTCATAAGGAGAACATGTTCCATCAGGATTATCTTTATAAGAAACAAAACCGTTATTTACTTGCACCCGGTGTTCGAGTTTCGCTATTTCTTCTCCTGATAAAATATCTTTCACCGGTTGTAATCCAATGCCATCATGACTGGCCGTAAAATTAAAATAGCAGGCTTCTCCCAAAGGTAAATCCAGCCCGGAAAGCCACTTATTAAGTTTCTGTACGTTGGAAGTTATAAGGCTAAAAGCTAACAATGGCGGTAAAGTAAAATTATAAACCAAGTGAGCCTCATTATTCCCATTACCAAAATAAGAGATGTTATCTTTGTGAGGGACATTGGTTTCGGTAATAAACAAAATACCCGAAGTCAGGCTTTCAACGATTTCACGGTAAAGCTGAATAACCAAATGCGTCTCAGGAAGATGTAAACAGGTTGTCCCGAGACGTTTCCAAATAAACCCTATGGCATCGAGCCGGATTAGGCGGGCGCCTTTTGAAATGTAAAAAAGCAACAGTTCCAGGATTGCCACAAAAACTCTCCCGTTTGCATAATTTAAATCTACCTGATCTTCGCTGAAAGTAGTCCAAACAGACTTTATTTCTCCGGATTTTGCAGGGTATTTGTGAACCAGGGGCAATGCTCTCGGGCGGAAGACTTGTTTTAATCGCTCGTCTTTCTCATCAACTTCAATAAAAAAATTTGCAAAATCAGATTTTCCGGCCAGAAAACCCTTAAACCAGTCGGAATCTTTCGACATATGATTGATAACAGCGTCAAACATTAAATGATATTTGGCCGACAGCCGTTCGATATGATCCCATATTCCAAATTCAGGATTTACAGCATAATAATCTGTTACAGCAAATCCATCGTCGGACGAAAACGGAAAAAACGGCAAAAGATGAATCGTATTAATAAGTCCATCAAGGTTTTCGCCCAGAAATTCATCCAATATCTCCAATGGAAATTGCCCCTCGCGGCGGATAGTATCGGCATAAGTGATTAATACCACATCTTTTTCCGACAACTGTTTCTCATAATACGGAAGAGAAGACCGGTATTTTTCAATCACCGCATCCACTTGCTTTTTAACTTCGCCGGCCTTTTCTCCGTAAAGTTCTTTCAACCCTTCTAAAATACCCAACTCATTCATCTCCATTAAAATATATAAGGTAAGGAAACTGAAAACAAAACGATTACCACAAAATAAACCACAAGTATCAGATTTTCACGCGTCTTCCACAGGAATTTATCAACATGCAGAAGTTCTTTGTGATAGTCTTTCCGAATTAGCATACTAAGTGATACGGCCACAACTACCGTAACAATAGTGCCTATTGCATTCCACCAAAACCAAAATAGCTGAGGAACAAAAAGCCAAAGGACAACATTCACCAACACGCCGGTAACAATCCCGATATTAACTCCTAAAGCGTGGGTTCGTTTTGACAAAATTGCCAACAGGAAAGTAGCAAGAACAGGACCGTAAAATACGGATCCGATTTTATTGATAGCTTCGATAACAGTACCTGCAATTCCGCCAACCGCAAAAGCAAACAGGATACATACAACACCCCAAAAAAGTGAAACAAACCGCGAAACTTTGACATACTGCCGGTTGTCCATGGTTTTGAAACGCTTAATAAAATCCTCAACGGTAACAGCAGACAACGAATTTATTGTGGAACTGAGCGACGACATGGCAGCAGACAAAATAGCAACCAGAAGAATGCCTATAATTCCATTGGGAAGGTATTTTATAATGAATACCGGCACCAGTAAATCCGTACTATGTTTCAGAGAAGCGCTGTGGGTCAAAAAGACTTGATGCAGAACTGTCTGGTAAGAAGGATCCATAAAATAAAGTGTTCCCAAAACCAGTCCCATAAAACTATAAATAAACGTTATGGGAAACCGAAACAGCCCGTTCACAGTCAGTAATTTACGAATGGTTCCCGTATCTTTTGCAGACAACATACGCTGCATCTGGGTCTGATCGGTACCGTAATAGGAAGTATATAAGAACAAGCCTCCGATAAGCATGGGCCAAAATCCAAAACTATCACCGTGAACCCCCATTTTACTAAAATTAACGGCACTTAGCCTGCTCATATCTACATGTGTAATAAATTGGTGCCATCCACCGATTGCGTACAAACCAAAACCCAGACTCACCAAAATACCGACAAAAAGAATGATCATTTGAATCATGTCGCCATATATAACCGCACGCATACCCCCCTGAAAAGAATAGATTAAGGTAATGGCTCCAATAATGACAATTGTTTGCCAGAACTGAATATTTAATACACTTTGCAGGATCAGTGCCACAGCATAAACCATCACTCCTGTTCCAAAAGAACGGCTAATCTGAAATACAAAACTTATTAATAACCGTGAACTGGCATCAAAACGCTTCTCCAGATATTCGTAAACACTAACCACACCTGATTTGTATAAAGGAGGCACAATGACGACAGCAACAAAAATCATGGCGATAGGGACGGCAAACTCAAAAGTGAGCCACGATAGGCCGCCACCCGGACGGAGGCCGACAAAAGCCGGGGCAGAAATAAAACTGATGGCTGACAACTGTGTCGCCATCACCGATAAACTCAATGGAAACCAGCCTACGTTGCGGCCGCCGAGAAAATAATCCTTCGATGATTTGTTGTCTTTAAAGAAATAACCCAACCCCAAGAATCCTCCGAGATAGGCAATAATGATAACGTAATCTAACCAATTCATAGTTTATCGTTCAGTAAATCAATAATTAGAGCAGCTGTCCACGAAAATTGTTTTCCGCCATAGCCAAACTGCTGCTTTTGCGATTTTTCTTTGTCTGGTTCAAAATACTCAAAAAAACCTTGCTCACGAACCATCTGCAAGGTATCTTCTTTTATTCTGCGTGCCCACACACTTTCTCCGTAGGATTTTAAGCCTTCAAAAATCAACCAGTTCATATTCACCCAGACCGGGCCCCGCCAATAGCGCTGCGACTCAAAACAATCATCTTCAGGATCAAACGATGGTGTCAAAAAGTAGTTTCCATCCCTGGAAAACCTTTCTAGTACTACAAGTATCTGTTTCATCTGTTGCTGCGATGGAATCCCTGCAAAGAGCGGAGCAAAGCCAGAAGATGTAAGCCCATCGAGCCACTTATCATTTCTCAAATCAAAGTAACGGTACATCCCGGCTTCTTTATCAAAAAGCTTTTCATTAAAAGATGAAATAGACATCTCATTCCATCTTTCCAACCGTTTTACCTCTTTTGTAAAGCCGAATTGTTTTCCAAGACGAATAAGGCTCTTATTTGATGCAACTAACATACTGTTAAACAATGGATCCTGCACGAGAAATGGAGACTTTTCTGCAATTATCGCATCGCTGTATCGCCACTTTTTAAACAAGTCGATAAGATAAAGATAGTAGTCATATTCTCGTTTTGCCGGACGCTGTTCCTCTTTGACGACCTGTGTGTCTTTTCGGGAAAAGTTGTACTCCGGCACCTCAAATGATCTCCATATTTCATCCCAGACGGGAGAATTATCCGTACCCGACTCCCAATTATGTTGAATATAGACAAGGCCTTCCTGAAAGGGGTCACGGCATTCATACAAGTACTCATGCTGGGCCATGATTTTTGGAAAAAGTTTCCTCACAAATTCCTGTACTTCGGTTAGATGATTACCGATTTGAAAAATTCTTTCCAGTACCCATCCCTCCACCGGAGGTTGCGTGAGTGTGGTTGTTTCATGATTCAGATTAGCGTTATCTGAAAGTAAGGAACGATAAAATGCGGCATCGGGAAAATAATTTTTACTTTCTGCAACAGAATGAAAGATGATATGTGGAACAAACCCGTTGAGCCATTGGGCATTGAATAACGTTTGCATTTCTGCCATGGCTTTCTGTAAATCAAAATGGCTGTAACCCAAGGCAATGAAACCGGAATCCCATTTCCACTGAAAAGGGTAAATTCCTGCCCCTGGAATAGCGTACCCCTGCCTTTCGTTAGCAAGCAGAATTTGCAGGGCACGTTTTAACAACAAGGCATCACTCATAAGCTATTCTTTCTTTGTCTGTTATTCACTTTATGAGATAAATGTGTCCCGGAAAATTGCCGGGACACATTTACACTTTTTAGGAATTAAAATTATCATTCTATGAGAAATGAGTTTACTATAAATTAAATGTTGCCCGAATAAAAATACGCCTTGGCAGGATAGGACGACCCACAAAATACTCGGCAATGGTCTGGTTGTTTCCCAAACGGGGAGAGCCTTCCGTTACACC
>BTTE01000075.1:0-10846 GCA_036244975.1 bacterium
CCTTTTGACGAATTGCTACAGGAAGAGATTATCCGTTTCAACGATAAAAATTCGGACATCCCCTGCCGATGCAGTAAACGTCTCCCCGCTTTTCTCCGGGGCAGGAGAGAAAAGGGTAAGATTTTGGAAAACAGGTAAGAAAACGATGAACACAACAAAAACAGGATGTTATCTAACTATCACATAAAGTACATTGTGAATTTGGCAAAGAAATACATAGTTACATCTCCCTTTGCGAGGTAAATTAATTTCAATATCATTATTATTTTATAACATAAAAATAATTTTTTTTCATGAAACGACTCCTTTTTCCCCTCGCTCTTGTGCTGCTTTTTGTAGTAAGTGCCTGCCGGTCGCGCCACGAGCAGCCGGTGGATTATGTGGACCCTTTTATCGGTACCGGTGGACACGGGCACACTTTTCCGGGAGCAACAGTTCCCTTCGGTATGGTGCAACTTAGTCCCGACACAAGACTGGAAGGATGGGACGGCACTTCGGGTTATCATTACAACGACTCTGTTATTTACGGCTTTTCACATACGCATTTGAGCGGCACGGGAATATCCGATTACTGTGACATTCTGCTCATGCCCACCAGTGGGAAATATTATCTTAACAACGGATACAAAACCGGCGTGGATAACGGGTACGCCTCACGATTCAGAAAAAAAACAGAAAAAGCCTCACCGGGTTATTACACGGTGAAACTTGAGGATTACGGCATTGATGTTGAGCTGACCGCCACCAAACGAGCCGGATTTCAAAGATATACTTTCCCAAAAGACAAAAAAGCTTTTGTTACGCTTGATTTGACGCATCGCAATAAGGTGCTGGCTTCAAGTTTCCGGCAAATCAATGCATACGAGGTGGAAGGCATGCGCCGGTCGCAATCGTGGGCAAAAGACCAGTATATTTATTATTTCATCCGGTTTAACCGCCCTGTAAAACAATTGTATCTTGCCGTAAACGATACGCTGGTGGCACACCAGACACAAGCCAGTGGGAAAAATATAAAAGTGGCTTTTGGTTTCGGAAAGCTGAAAGATGGAGATGTTTTGCTGGTGAAAACGGGTATCTCGGCGGTGAGTACGGAGGGCGCGCAGAAAAATCTAAACAAAGAAATACCACGCTGGGATTTCGATACCATTAGGGCACAAGCCCGCGCAAGCTGGAACAAAGAGCTGAGCAGGATTCAGGTAAAAGCCGACAAAGTAACCAAAACTATTTTCTATACTGCCCTATACCATACCATGATAGAGCCAAACCTGTTTATGGATGTGGATGGAAAATACCGCGGCACCGACCTGAAAATCCACCAGGCAAAGGGCTTTACCAATTATACGGTTTTCTCGTTGTGGGACACTTTTCGTGCAACGCATCCACTATACACGCTTATTGAGCGGAAGAGGGATGCTGAATTTATTAAAACATTTATTCATATGTATGAAAACGGCGGCCAGCTACCGGTTTGGGAACTGGCCGGGAATTATACCGGCATCATGATTGGTTACCATTCGGTTTCGGTCATTGCGGACGCATGGGCGAAAGACATCCGCGGGTTTGATGCGGAGAAAGCCTTTGAAGCCATGAAACACAGCGCCATGGAAGATCATTTGGGATTAGCAGCTTACAAAAAATACGGATATATCCCTGCCGACAAAGAATCCGAATCGGTATCGAAAACATTGGAATACGCTTATGATGACTGGACTATTGCACAGATGGCCAAAGCTTTAAACAAACCTGCCGACTATAAATATTTCATTCAGCGGGCGCAGTCGTACAAAAACCTTTACGATCCGCAAACAGGGTTTATGACACCGAAAATCAACGGGCTCTGGAAATATCCGTTCAATCCTACAGAGGTGGATTTCAACTATACCGAAGCCAACGCATGGCAATACACCTTTTTTGTGCCACAAGATGTCTCGGGGCTAATGAAACTTATGGGCGGAAAAGAAAAGTTTGCCGAAAAGCTGGATAAATTGTTTACTACCAGCAACAAACTCACCGGTCGTGAACAACACGACATTACCGGGCTCATCGGCCAGTATGCCCACGGCAACGAGCCCAGCCAGCAAATTGCTTATCTCTACGATTATGCCGGCAAGCCTTGGAAAACACAGGCCATAGTCCATAAAATCCTGTACGAAATGTATGCCGACAAGCCCAACGGACTGGCCGGTAACGATGACTGCGGACAGATGTCGGCGTGGTATGTATTGAGCGCTATGGGCTTTTATTCGGTAACACCCGGCTCGGACATTTATGCCATTGGAACACCTGTTTTAAACGAAACCCGTATCAACCTCGAAAACGGAAAATCGTTTGTCATAAAATCGGAAAATCTGACCAAAGAAAATAAGTATATCCAATCTGCTCGTCTCAACGACGTAGCTTACAACAAATCGTACCTTACACAACAAACCATCATGCATGGCGGGGAACTTGATTTTGTTATGGGGCCCAAACCCAACAAACAGTGGGGATCTCAGCCTGATGATGTTCCGGTCTCACAAATAACGCATGACCTTATTCTGCCTGTTCCTTATACCAATGCCAAAAAACGTGTTTTTGTCCGTCCGGTTAGTGTGGGACTGTTTGATGTGGACAGCCTGACGAAAATTTATTACACGACGAAGGAAAAATTGGCAAAAAATGAGTGGAAATTGTACAAGCAACCCTTTCGCATTAGCAAAACCACCACGCTAAATTATTTTGCCAAAAAAGATACGTTGCAATCCAAAGTTACCTCCATGAGTCTGGTACGATTTCCGCGTGGCAGAAGTATTACATTGTACACGCAGCCCAGTCCGCAATACATGGCTGGAGGCGATTCCGCTTTAATTGACAGACTTTTTGGTGGCAATGATTTTCGTAGCGGCCGCCTGGCAGGGCTATCAGGGCGTTGACCTGAATGCCGTAATTGATTTGGGAAAAACAACCACAATTTCCTACCTGTCGGCGCATTTCCTGCAGGACCTTTATTCCTGGATTTTCATGCCGGAATATGTAACGTTCTCAGTTTCTGCCGACGGGAAACATTTCCGGCTCCTCGGAAAGGTAAACAACACCGTGCCGGAAAACAAATGGGGAAGCATCATGGAAAACTTCACGCTCAGGATAAAGCCCGTGAAAGCAAGATATGTCCGGGTTCTCGGGAAAAGCATTATCAATATTCCCCGGTGGCACAAAGGCCGCGGGCATAAGGCCTATATCTTTGCGGATGAGATTACAGTGAAATAAGGCCCGGAAGGGCACAAGCCAAACAACAGTACAGAAATAAGATTGGGGTTTCCCGCTCCCCTCGGATTTTATAATAAATTTGTTAAATAAAAACAGAAACACAATGCTGCCTTTGCAGCTTGTTTTCCACAAATTCATTGCATGACATCTAATAAACAAAAATACACCGGCGCACTCATCGTCTTGACGAGCTTGTTTTTTATGTGGGGGTTCATCACCTCCATGAACGACATTTTAATTCCATTTCTTAAAAAGATGTTCGACCTGGACCGCTTCCAGTCGATGATGGTTCAGTTTGCCTTTTTTACCGCTTATTTTGTCGGTTCACTCATTTATTTTGTCATCTCTGCACGAAAGGGAGATCCCATTTCAAAGATCGGATACAAAAACGGTCTTATTGCGGGGCTTGTCATTTCAGCCATTGCCAGCCTGTTATTTTATCCTGCCGCACAGTTTCAGATGTTCGGATTGTTTCTTACGGCACTTTTTATTTTGGCATTTGGGTTCACGCTGTTGCAAATTGCCGCCAATCCTTATGTTGCCCTGCTGGGACCAGCCGAAACAGCTTCCAGCCGTCTGAACCTGTCACAGGCTTTCAACTCATTGGGAACCACACTTGCGCCTATCCTCGGCGGCTATCTGGTATTTCACTATTTTGCCCGGTTGGGCGCACCGTTATACAACCGGTCGGGGCAACCTATTCTGACGGATACCGGCGGACAACTGTCCATTATGGGAGTACAACTCCCCTACCTCTCTTTTGCTGTTATTTTTATCCTGCTGGCTGTCATCATCAAATTCACAAAGCTCCCGCGGTTCACCGGCTCGGCAAGCATACAGAAAGGCGCAGGAGCGCTAAAACAAAGACATCTTGTGCTGGGCATGATAGCCATTTTTATGTATGTGGGCGCGGAAGTGAGCATCGGGAGTTCCTTCATTAATTATGCCGGTGAGCTGACCGGTTTCCCCGAAATGGTAGCAAAAAATTTCCTCGCCTTCTATTGGGGCGGTGCTATGATTGGCCGGTTTCTCGGCGCCATCTCCCTCAGCAACCTGCAAAAAACAAAAAAATACGGGCTGATGCTCCTGACTTCCATTTTTACTTTTCTCCTGATTTACGGCATCATTTATATTGAAAGCGGAGAAAGTTTTCAGTTCAGCCGCATAACGCCCTTTGTTATTTTCCTGATTCTCAATTATGTTGGCTTTGTTTTTGGAAAATCGTTACCGGGCAGGACACTGGCTATCTTTGCTTTTGTTGTGATTGGATTGTTGGTAACAACTTTGTTAACCAACGGAATTGTTGCACTATGGACGATTATCGGCATCGGATTGTTTAACTCCATTATGTGGTCCAACATTTTTACGCTGGCCATCAAAGACCTGAAAGAATATACCGCACAAGGCTCATCGCTGCTGGTGATGATGATTCTCGGCGGTGCCTTAATCCCTTTAGTGCAGGGCGCTGTGGCCGATATGCTGAACGGTTACCACTATTCTTATTTTGTTCCGATCATCAGCTACGTTTACATCCTGTATTACGGATGGAAAGGACATATTGTCAAGACTGTTGCCAAAGAAAAATCGTTATGAGGTTTATGAGAAATATCGTCCCGGTGATTTTTGTGCTGCTGCTCGTTGTTTCAGGCTGCAGCCGGAAGCATCCGCAGGTTATTACGCAAAAATTAGTTTCAGAATGGCAGTTCAAAATGGCTGCTGACACCGTTTGGCATCCTGCAAAAGTGCCGGGAACGGTGCAAACCGATTTGTTGATGAACAAACTCATCCCCGACCCTTTTTATGGTACAAACGAATCAAAACTACAGTGGATCGGGAAAGAAAACTGGATTTATAAAACCCGGTTTGATGTGGCGGATAACATTTTTAATAAAAAACATATTGAACTTATTTTTAATGGCCTGGACACCTATGCCGAAGTCAGGCTGAATGGAAAGTTGATTCTGAATGCCGATAACATGTTCCGTACATGGAAAGTTGACTGCAAAAAAATTCTCCGGAAAAAAGGCAACACGCTGACTATTCTGTTTCGCTCCCCCTTAAAAGTAAACAAAGCCAGGTTTGAACATATGCCTTACAGGCTGCCGGCCGACAACGACCGGTCAAACATAAAAGTCAGTGTTTTCACCCGGAAAGCGTCCTATCAGTTTGGTTGGGACTGGGCACCGCGCTTTGTTACTTCCGGCATTTGGCGTCCGGTAGAAATTACAGCCTGGGACAACGCCAAAATCAATGATCTTCAGATTTATCAGCAAAATGTTTCAGATAGCCTCGCCGTACTGAAAGCGGTAACGGAAGTCCGGTCGGAGACAGTACATTCTGCGGTAATTCAGCTTTTCAGCAATGACAGCCTGCTGAAAGAAAAAAGATTTAATCTGAAAAAAGGAGAGAACTATTTAGCTCTCGAATTTCAGATACAAAATCCCCGGCTTTGGTGGACAAACGGTCTGGGTGAAGCCTATCTTTACCGTTTCTCGGTAAGACTATTACAACAGGGCAGGATGCTGGACAAAAAATCAACCCGTTTTGGCATTCGCACCCTGGAAATTGTCCAAAAGCCCGATTCCGCCGGTCGAAGTTTCTACGTGAAGCTTAACGGTGTGCCTGTTTATATGAAAGGTGCCAACTATATCCCGCAGGACAATTTTCTTCCACGGGTCTCAAAACAAAAATACAAAGCACTTATCCTTGCCGCAAAAAATGCACACATGAACATGTTACGTGTTTGGGGCGGCGGAACTTATGAAAATAATGAGTTTTATGACCTGAGTGATGAAAACGGCATTCTCGTCTGGCAGGATTTTATGTTTGCGGGCAGCCTGTATCCCGGTGATACGGCTTTTTTGAATAATGTGAAACAGGAAGCCATTGACAATGTCAAACGACTGCGGAATCATCCCAGCCTGGCGCTGTGGGTCGGCAACAACGAAATACAGGTTGCATGGGAACGTTGGGGTTATCAAAAAAAATACCATTACAGCAAAGCCGACTCCACAAAAATTTACCGGGATTATCTGAAATTGTTTCATCAACTTTTGCCCGATGTGGTAAAAACGTATGACCCGGGACGCTTTTACCGGCCATCTTCGCCCAATTCGGCGCCTAAAGGTTGGGATCAGGAAGCACGTACCGGCGACATGCATTACTGGGGTGTCTGGTGGGGACGACTGCCGTTTACGGCTTACGAATCACATGTGGGACGCTTTGTGAGCGAGTTCGGTTTTCAATCGCTGCCTGCTTATTCCACCATTGCCGAATTTGCTCCGGACAGCAGCCGCTATCTCGTTTCGCCCATCATGCGGGCACACAACAAAAGTCCGGACGGATACGCGATTATTGACCAGTACATGCGACGGAATTTCCGTGTTCCCAAAAGTTTCAGGCAGTATATTCTTGTCAGCCAGTTGCTGCAGGCCGAAGGGATGAAAATAGCCATTGAAGCACAACGGCGGGCCAGACCTTACAGCATGGGAAGCCTTTACTGGCAGTTAGACGACGTCTGGCCGGGCGTTACCTGGTCGGGGATTGATTATTTCGGCCGTTGGAAAGCGCTGCAATATTATTTGCGAAAATTGTTTGCACCCGTATTGGTTTCCCCGGTTTATAAAAACGGAAAGTTAAACCTCTACCTTGTTTCCGATTTACTCAGGTCAAAAGATGTTGCTTTAAAGATTACTTTGATGGATTTTTACGGAAAACAACTTTGGCAAAAACGCAAAAAGGTGAGAATGATGGCCAATGCAAGTAAAATTGTTTTTTCAACAGCCTTCAAAAACACGTTAAAGCCTTACGATAAAAACAAAGTCTTTCTGCATGTGGAAATCCGGCAAAACGACAGCCTGCTGGCCGAAGACAACCTGTTTTTTGCCAGGACAAAAGATTTGGTGCTGCCAAAACCACATCTGCAATACAAAACCAAAACCGAGAATGGACACTTTATCGTAATCATAACATCAAAAGTCTTTGTAAAATATGTTGTTCTAAATTACCCTGACGACAAAGGCATTTTTTCGGATAATTATTTTGCACTGCTGCCCGGCCGGAGCAAAACTATCCGTATCAATCTGAAAAATGCAGAAAATGAATTCTACAAGCGGATAAAAATTAAATCTTTGTATTGAATTCCTAATCAGATAAAGTTAACGAGATGTTTGTATTATCCTTTTGGAACTATAGAACTTGAAAAATGAATAAAACCAGGAACCGTATATTAATCTGTTTGCTTTTGCTAATGCCTTTTAGTTTGTTGGCACAAAGCAAGAGGCTTCCCCGGAATTACACGAGCTATTTTACATCTGATTTGATTGTCATTGATGGTAAAATCGATGATAAGGCCTGGCAAAATGTTCCATGGTCGGACAATTTTGTTGATATAGCTACCGCTGTCAGAGCGTCTGATAATTTATCTACCCGTTTTAAAATGCTGTGGGACAAGCAGTACCTTTATATTGCGGCTTGTCTTGGGGAGCCTGCCATTTGGGGGAAGTTAACAAAACGGGATGCCATTATTTACAAAGACAATGATTTTGAGGTTTTTATTGATCCTGATGGTGACGGACTGAATTATTATGAGCTGGAAATCAATGCGCTGGGGACGGTAATGGATCTGTTTTTGAAAAAACCCTATAATAAAGGAGGGAAAGCCAATCTTGCATGGAATCTCAAAGGATTGCGCTCTGCAGTTGCAATTTACGGAACTGTAAACCAACCTATTGATACTGATAGCCGGTGGACCGTGGAAATCGCCATCCCCCGGAGTGCATTTAAAGAAAAAAATATCCCCGTGGATGGTGACATTTGGCGTGTTAACTTTTCGAGAGTGGAGTGGCCGATGTATGTGAAAAACAGAAGTTATTTGAAACAGAAAAATTCGGTAACCGGTAAAAATCTTCCGGAAAGGAATTGGGTATGGTCGCCACAAGGAGTAGTCAACATGCATATCCCTGATAAATGGGGATTTGTTAAATTCGTTAAAAGACGAGCTGAACGGACTATCCCAAAGTTTTGGGTCTGGTCGGGAGCGCATCATAACTGGAGTGATGAAAAATGGCAAACAACCCTGAAAAAATTATCGAATGCAGGAATTACAGGTCTGTTACTTTCAGCAGATACGGCAACACTACACAAAGTTGCATTGTTGGCCAATTGTTTCGGAATACAGGTTCACGCCTGGTTTGTGACAATGAATTACCAAAATGCTCCGCCCGAATGGCTTTCGGTAAACGAAGAAGGGAAATCTTTGGCCGTACAAAAAGCTTATGTTACTTCTTACAAATTTATGTCGCCCGGGCTACCGGCAGTACGTAACTATCTAAAAACAAAAATCGCCTCATTGTTGTCTGTAAAAGGATTGAGTGGTATTCATTTCGACTTCATCCGTTATGTGGATGTGATATTGCCTAAAAAGCTGCAACCTAAATACGGTATAAGGCAGAGAGACATTATGCCCGCTTACGACTACGGCTACCATCCCTACATGCGAAAGCTGTATAAAGATAAATATGGTATTGACCCATTGAAACTGGCTGATCCGCTTCACGATACAAGCTGGTTGGAATTTCGTTTAAAAGTCCTTGATACAACCGTTATGCTTCTCAGAAACCAGATTGAAAAAGCCGGGTTAATAACAAGTGCTGCGGTTTTCCCGACCCCCAAAATGGCGCGCAGGATGGTTCGGCAAGATTGGGGTCAGTGGCATTTAAACTACTATTTTCCTATGATTTACAATAACTTTTACGGAAGGAAATACAGATGGATAAAAAAGGTAACAGAAGAAGATGAAAAAGCTGTCGGAGAAAATTCAAAAGTGTTCAGCGGACTTTTTCTTCCGGCTTTAAAGAAGGGTAATCGTTTGACCAAAGCCATGAAAGCCGCTTTCAAAGGAGGCGCTGATGGAATTGCATTTTTCAATTTGAACGCACTAAACAATCATCTCCTCCGGCAGATTGTCGAATTTCAGCATCAGAAAAATAAAAAGTAATCATCCTTTCCTTACATTATTATCTCATTAACAAATAATCGGAAAACTCTGACAATTTGGCAATTGAATATTATAATCAACGGGGAAAAGTGAAAAAACTTTTGATGTAAAATAACAAAAGTTTTTTCCGGAATAAATCCGGCAACACACCTTAAAAGATTTATATCCTGTTTTTCATCTGTTGCCGGCAAATGGGGACTTTCAGCCACGAGTGGAACATAAAATTTCCGCAACTCATTAGCTTCCGAGGTCGTTTACAAAATTAAAGTTTACATAAACAAAGTAAACTTTTTTAAAAAAATTAAAAAAGTTCTTGACTTTTGTATTAAAATTTATATCTTTGTGCTCTTAAAAAGGAAAAATATGTCTTTATTTCAATCGGATGGTTTCCTCGATAAGCTCACGAGGGTAGAGTTAAAAAAGCATTTTCAGAAGAAGAAAATTGTCAGAGCTCTGTATTTACAAGGGTCTATGGCATTAGCCGAAATTATGAAATGTTTGAATGTAAGTACCCCTACTGTTCAGAATCTTCTTGATGAATTGTTGTACGAGGACATTATCCACCTCACAGGTTCGGGATCATCAAGAGGTGGCCGCAGACCGAATTTATATGGCTTACAGAAAAATGCGTTTTACGTTTTGTCCATCGATATTGGCAATTATTCTACGCACATGGCATTGTTTGACAGTTCCAACAAAAAAGGAAGGCGATATAAAGAATTGAAACTGGAATTGAAGAATGAGCTTTCCGTGGTTAACCAAATTTATGAAGCGGCAAATGAATTAATAAGAGATTCGGGTGTTGACGAGAGCCATATTTTAGGTGTCGGGATTGACATGCCGGGTTTGGTTGAATCGGAAGAAGGTATTAACCATACAATTCTCAATTTTGAGAAGCCTGTTCGTGTTCTTTTTGCCGAGTTGTTTAAAAAACCCGTTGTGATTGAAAATGACGCCAAGGCCAAGGCTCTGGCTGAATTCCGCTTTGGGAAAGCCATTGGAAAACAAAACGTGTTGGTGCTTCATCTCGGATGGGGAATAGGCATGGGTATGATATTAAACGGTAAACCGTATAAAGGGGCACGAGGTTTTTCAGGCGAATCTTCCCATATCCCCATGACAGACGAAAGAGGTTATTTATGTAGCTGCGGAAAACGGGGTTGTCTTGAAACGGTAGCTTCCGGGGCTGCACTCACGCGTCTTGCCGTGGAAGCCATTGAAAAAGGAGAGATGACCCTTATCAGCGAAATGGCATATAAGAAAACTAAAAATATTACACTGGAACTTATTCTGAAAGCTGCACAAAAGGGTGATCAGTTTGCCATCAGCATCCTCTCTAAAATCGGATTTGAATTGGGAAAAGGTATTTCTTCGCTAATGCAAATTCTAAATCCCGAGATGATAATTCTTGGAGGCCCGCTGGCCAATGCGGGTTCGTACCTCATAACATCCATTGAGCAGGCCATGCAGCAATATGCTTTTGCCATCATACGTGAGAAGATGGAATTGACAGTAAGCGACTTAGGTGATAATGCCAGCCTGTTGGGAAATGTGATCAATGTAATGGAAAGTTTATTTGAAAACTAATGTGTTTTTATAATT
>BTTE01000076.1:0-10638 GCA_036244975.1 bacterium
AAGAAATAAAACCCAAAAATAGATTCCACAATTATATAAGGTGCGAGACCCGTTTGCCGGTTTAGTTCAACATTCAGCACATATCACGGCTATCGCCTAATACGATGCTTAATTGTTGGGCACAGGTTGTTTTTATGACGGACTTACTAAACGAAAGCCTTTAATACCTTTTATCTCCATTTTCCCTTGCTTAGTAAAAGAATTTACTATTTCTTTCGTTAATAAATTATCATAATATTCCATTAAATACATTATTAAATTGTCTTTGTATAAAGAGCAATAATTCATATTCTTTTCATTAAAAAATTTATCTCGTAATCTTCTATTCACGCAACCACCACCACAAATTGGAAGAATTGAGCAATCAATACAGTCTTTATCCAAATATGGATTAGTTCCTACATCATACATTGAAATCAATTCCCGATTTGTTATAAAGTCATCTTCAAAAATATTGCCTACAACATATTCTTTTTTACCAACATCTTCCCAACATTTATATAACTCTCCTTTTGTTCCAATTACAAAACTATTAATAGAGTTTGCAGAACAAACGTTTTCAAGATTACTATCAGGATAAATATGCTCACCTGGTGCTTCGTTATTATTTTTAAATAAATTAATCGTGAAATCTGCCCATTCATTTGAGGATAAATTACAGTTCAAACCACAAGTATTATCATTAAAAGTCTCGACGCGACCAGCGTACACAAACACTTTTTTATTTTTAAATGATTGCAATAATTCTTTTCTTAATTCAAGATATTCTGAATAATTGGACTTATCAATATTAACTCTTATATCACAACTCCCTTCATATGATGAATTCATCAAATCTTGAATGTTCTTAATGATTTTTTTATAAGTTGGCTTTCCACTCAATAAAAATCTACGCCTATCGTGAACGTCTTTTTTACCGTCAATTGTTACTTGTACACTTTTTATTTTCAGGTCATTTAACAGGTTAATTTTATTCTTGTTAAGAAGATACCCATTTGTAATGATACTTGCTTCTTTGAATTTTATATCAAGTAATTTTATTTTGTTAGTTATATTTCTTATAACATCAAAAACTAATGTTGGTTCACCTCCGTACCACGTTATGGACAAATCTTTCGCTTTATCAAATCTCTTTATAAATTTTAGTATTTGTTCAATTACTATATTATCCATTTTATTGTAGTCGTTCTGACTATTTTCAAAACAATAGGAACAAGCAAAATTACAACCCAATGTTGGACAAATTGTTAAAGCTAAATTGCTAACATCATAACTCAATTTATTCCGATTGTGCTGTTTTCCTAAAAGAGTTAGTTTATCATCATTTTTCTTTACCAGTATTAGGTTTTCTAATAATATTTTAGCTATTGATTGATTTATTAATGACAATTGATTTTTCTTTATTTCTTTGCCTTGAAAAGACGCCAATAATTTGTAATTAAATTCATCTAATTCAAATAATTTGTTAGATAATGAATTGTAAAGAAAAAAACTGTATTTCTTGTCTTTAAATATAGAATTGTATTTACTCCAATAATATTTCATAAAACATAATAACAACGGATTATTAGTTTATAACCCGTTGCTTTTAAAAAATTAATTAGAACTAATTGGGGCACATTTTGTATGGCAAGGACCACCTTTTTGCCACGTGTTAGCGAGATTATCAATTGCTGACAATTGGTCATCTACAAGAGATTCAGATAATGCTTCAAAAGATGATTTTGAAACATTATACCCTTCTTGTTTGCAAAGTTCCAATCTTTCTTCAATGCTATTTGAAGTTAAAATTGTGTTCCTAAATGAATAATCTGTTTTCATTCTTTCAATTAAAGTGTTTACTTGAATTTCTGTCATAATTTTTAAATTTAATTGTTAATAAATACTCTACTGTTTTGTTTTTACTTGTGCATAACTTATCTATATCACCTCCAAACATACAATTTATTCTAAAGCGTAGCAGAGAAACAGCATGTTTTATGGAAGTTGCCATTCTGTTCTTCGTTTGCCATTTTTTGTTTTTCAGTAAAAGGGGACCGGTATATTTTAGTTCCGGTTAATTTCATTTTAGTTTTCAGCTTATAAAGGTAAGAAAATAATCTAAAAAACAAAAACCGCTTTTGGCGATTTCAAATCACCATTTTCAAAAACATTCGATTGGCACGTGTCCCGTCTCTCGGCTCTCGTCTCTCGTCTCTCGTCTGAGCCGAGACAGGTGAGCCGGGACAGGTGAGCGCCGGGACAGGTCTGACGAGAAATTCGAATGAGCCTGAGTTTAACAAGCTACAGAGCAGCCGATATTAGCGGCACAAATACACCGGAATAAGTGGCCTAAGTTCGAGCGGTTTATCCACGACCGTAAGAAAGCAATACAGCCTTGCCTCAGTTAGCTATCGCCTGATACGATACTTAATTACTGTGAGCAGTTTTTTATTGATTCAAAAAAATTCAAAGCATCCGAAATCTGTAGTTCTTAACATTTTATTGATTTTATCTTTGTCAAAATATTTGGGGTCAAAATCTTCGCCTAACCATTCTGAATACTCTTCATATTCTTCGTGGTCCGGTTGTTTTACAATTTCCAGTAAATCTGAATAGCCCCAGACTCCGCCACAATCTTCCGGAGGGCAGTTATTCTTTCCGGTCAGGCAAACAGGATACTTCTTTTCCTCATCAATTGGCAGTATCTTTTCTAAAATAATCTCATGTTCCCAACTATCACCAAAGTCGTATTCATAAACAATTTTTTCTTTTTCCTTTTTTAACAAGTCCGATATTTTTATTTCTTTGTAATCTACATTGTTCAATTCTTCCCAGGTATAATCATCCGGCATTCTTCTGGCATAAAAAGTCCGGTTTTTAATAAACTGATGCAAATGCGAATTTGTCCATCCCATCGTTGTTTGAATCACCTTATGAAAATCTGACAGCAACAAGTCTGATGGAACCAATATTCGCCTCCAAATCTTAGGTCTGGATCCTTTTAAGGCAATCTGAATCTGATATATTTTCTTTTTCATATTTTTTTTTCAAATATAACTAACATTGACTTAATAGACAAAAAGGAGGCTGAAATCCTTCAAAACTGTTGTTGTTATTGGCTTTGCAACGAATCAAAGGTCATGAATAAAAAAAATGCTTTTGTTGTGGTAGCACAATTCTCAGGAAAATGGTATCTGCAACGGTAAACAGAAGTATAAATGCTATGCACCGTAGCCGATTATTAGCCGTATTTTCTTAACATTTCCAATGGTTCACACAAATTTTCATAACGAAGAACGAACCAGGCTATGGTGTATGAAGTACTGTTATGCTGCATAATTTATTTGTCATAGTGATATCTGCAACTATATATCAATATTTCCTGGTCAAAAACCTGGTAAATAAGTCTGTGTTCTCTATCAATTCGTCTTGACCAAAAAGCAGATAAATCATATTTCAATGGTTCGGGATTACCGATTCCATGAAAAGGAGTCCGTTGAATGTCTTTAATCAGTTGGTTTATTCTTTGCAATATCTTTCTGTCATCTTTTTGCCAGGAGATATAATCTTCCCAGGAGTTTTTTGAAAAGGTAATTCTCATAAATCTTCAATTAAATCATGGTTAACTGTTTCTCCCTTTTTCATTTGACGAATTGACTCATAAAGCCTGTCCGCATTTGCCTTAGAACTCAATAAATGAACTGTTTCCATAATCGAATTGTATTCGTCAAGCGAGATCATAACAGTTCCTTTTCCGGATTTTCTTTTTATTATCAACGTTTCATGATTGTTTTCAACGTTGTCTAAGAACCTTTTTAGTTCTGTCCTGAATTCTGTAAAATTTGCTGCAATCATTGTGTCGTATTTTAAGTATTTATTTGAGTACAAAAATAAGTACT
Organism: bacterium; assembly: GCA_036244975.1. Lineage (GTDB taxonomy): Bacteria > Bacteroidota > Bacteroidia > Bacteroidales > F082 > Sulfidibacterium. The sequence goes on from BTTE01000076.1 coordinate 3,882, forward strand.
TTATTTGATTTTTGCAAATATTTTAATAAAATAAATTAGGCTGCCGGTTTTCATTATCAGCATAATGGCAGTCCGTCTAAAAACCACCGTTTATTTTACTAATATTAGTTTTAGTCCTGAGTCTCGACCAAATGTAAGCCTTTTTACGGAAGGCTTGAAAAACCCGCAGGTAATTTTCTCCAAAGTCGGGATAGCTTAAATTGGCTTGTTTTGCGTAATAAAAGGGCTATCAGAATAAAAATTATCTTCCTCTTCCGGCGCGCATTTGCAATGCGTGCACTCACTCCCTATTTACTGCTTATCAATCTCCATCAGCGCACCGGTTTTCGGGCTGAGGCGAAGACGGGTATTTTTCCTGACCGGAACGGTGGTAACCACGCCGAGCTGCGGTACCTCAAAAGTATCGGAATAAAACGGGTTGCTCCCACTGCCGACCGAAATGACGACTTTCACCGGAATCCGGTAAAACAGGTTATTCGGGCCGGCAGTTTTTTTCCCGGCAACCTTCGTCATCGGATTAACAATCCGGACTTTGATATTCAGCACATGTGTATTCCCATCCTTGTCGGCAAATTGCAACAACTTCCCCGACAAGGCATTTTTTTCAGGATCAAAAACAAAGGAGCGTACCACCATCTGCCGGTATTCACGCCCCAGAAACAGCACCATATATTCATGTGCAAGCTTTTGCAATTCCACGTCCATATAGCGGATACCTTCTCCGTAATTCACTTCCTGGTAGCCGGTAAGCAGGTTAAAGCGACTAACACGGATATTCTTTATCTGTTTAGCGGCATCGTTTGCACGCTCTTCTTCTGTGAGATTCACCCAACCGGTTTTATACAAAAACCGTTTAATCGTTACCGTGTCAATGGTTATCTTTCTGACAATGGTATCTACTTTTTGGGCGCGTGTGTAACCGGCCTGCATGTCGAAGCCTTTCCGGTAATCCGAAAAAACGTACATCTGACTGGAACTTCCGGGAGAAGCTGCTGATGCCCGGGCATTTTTTTGTCCGGATTGCCGGGCAGATCCGAAACCCACAAGAACCCCTTCATCATTCAGCCGAAGGGTAAACCTCCGTATTTCTTTGGAAGAGCGGTTTTCCGGAAAACGGACATAAAATACCTGCGCCGGGTCGGCTACGGTTACCGGTTGCACCTTGACCGACAACAGCCGGTAATAAACTTTTTTGACCTTCATATAATCGGTAGTTCCGAGATATTGGGTGGCATAAGCGGCAAACGGTCCGGGGATTTCATTCACCTGTTCCATGACCAGCCTGACCTTGAAGATGGTTTTGGGCAGTGCATAGTAAACGCCTCCTGCCGGCGTGGGCACCATCTGTTTTCCGGAGGCCTTCGTTACCTGAAACTGGTATTGTGATTGTGCTCCCGCCTGCATAAAAAACAGAAGGAAAGGAAACAACAGTAACAACCGCAAACTTTGGGTTCGTGTATTCATAACCGTACTTGTTCTTTGTTAACGGACAAAGTTACAAAAAATAATCCCCGGAGTGGAATCCGGGGATTATTTAACGGTAATACTTTACACGCAGAGTATAAACAACTTCAAGTGCAGGCGACTGAAACGGGTACTATTTTATGAATAACAGCTCGCGGTATTTGGGAAGCGGCCACAGGTTATCGTCGACCAGCAATTCCAGTTTATCCACATGTTTACGAATATCGGCAAAGCAGGGAAGCACCGTATCACGGTAAGCAATGGCTTTTTGCGCATAGTCGGTAACGACATTGGCTTTTTTGCGCGCTTCTATCATAACATCCACTCCCTCTTTGATTCCGGCCACATGGTTGGAAATCTCTATAATCGTATTTAACTGGCTTCGTGACAATTGTACGTAAGTCTTTGTATCAAGCACATCCTGCAGGCCTTTTGTATTCTCAATCAGACGGTTTTGATACTGGATGGCAGTAGGCAAGATATGGTTAATGGCGAGATCGCCGAGTACACGGGCTTCAATCTGTATCTTTTTGATATACTTCTCCAGCTTTATTTCGTAGCGTGCCAGGAGTTCGGTACGGCTCAAAACATGATGTTTTTCAAAAAGGGCAATACTTTTTTCCGACACAAAAGCCAGCAAAGCATCCGGCGTGTTGCTGTTGTTCGACAATCCGCGTTTGGCTGCCTCATCCAGCCAGTCAGCGCTGTATGAATTACCTTCAAAACGAATATCTTTAGACGCAATAATATATTTTTTCACCACATTAAAAATGGCGACTTCTGTCGATAATCCCTCTTTTATCTGTCCATCCACCTCTGCTTCAAATTTGGTCATTTGCTCCGCCACAATGGTGTTCAAAACAAACATGGGTTTGGCCGTGTTGGCTGTGGAGCCGACGGCTCTGAACTCAAATTTATTTCCTGTAAAAGCAAAGGGCGACGTCCGGTTCCGGTCGGTGTTATCCAACAGGATTTCAGGAATTTTCGGAATATCTTTAATCACATTGTGCCCGTTATGGTTATTGATATCTTTGCGAATGGGCATTTTTTCTATTTCATCCAATGTCTCCGCAATCTGTTTGCCAAGGAAAACGGAAATGACGGCCGGTGGTGCTTCATTGGCTCCGAGACGCAGGTCGTTTCCTTCGGAAGCCACACTGGCTCTGAGCAACTCTTCATCTTCCCGTATTGCCATTAAAATGTTGGCCAGGATGGTGATGAACCGGAAATTATCTTTCGGGGTTTTCCCCGGAGAAAGCAGGTTTATACCGGTGTTGGTAGCCATAGACCAATTGTTGTGTTTTCCCGAGCCGTTGATACCGGCATAGGGTTTTTCGTGCAACAGTGCCTTAAAATGATGCTTGCGGGCCACCTTTTCCAGCATGTGCATGAGGAGTTGGTTATGGTCAACGGCAACGTTTACCTCTTCAAACATCGGGGCACATTCAAACTGGCTCGGGGCCACTTCATTGTGTCTGGTTTTTAAAGGAATTCCTAATTTATGTACCTCTATTTCAAGGTCTTGCATAAAGGCGAGAGCACGGTCGTTGATGGTACCGAAATAATGATCGGACAACTGTTGGTCTTTGGCGGAAGCATGTCCGAAAACTGTTTTTCCGGTCAGAACCAAGTCAGGGCGGGCGGCAAAAAGGGCCTCATCCACGAGAAAATATTCCTGTTCCCAACCGAGGGTAGGATATACTTTCGTCACATCTTCATCAAAATAGCGGCAAATTTGTGAGGCAACTTTATCGAGTGCAGCCACCGACTTCAGCAGCGGGGTTTTATAGTCCAGCGATTCGCCGGTGTAGGAGACAAAAATAGTAGGAATACACAAAGTATTATCCAGGATAAATGCCGGCGAAGTGGGATCCCATGCGGTATAGCCCCGTGCTTCGAATGTGGAACGAATACCGCCGCTGGGGAAACTGGAAGCATCCGGCTCCTGCTGACTAAGTTGGGTTCCCTGAAAATGTTCCAGTGCAAGACCGTTGGAAAGCGGATTGATAAAAGCATCGTGTTTTTCGGCTGTAGAGCCGGTGAGCGGATGAAACCAGTGCGTGTAATGTGTAGCGCCTTTGCTCATCGCCCAGGCTTTCATGGCCGAAGCCACCTGGTCGGTAACTCTGCGCTCAATACTCACATCCATTTCGATTGCTTTCATCACGGCACGAAAGGCTTCCTCGGTCAGGTATTCGTGCATAACGGACTGATTAAATGTCATGGAGCCAAAATAATCGGACACTTTGTTGGATGGATAATGGACTTCCACCACCTTTCTGTTTAAGGTTTTCTCCAGCGCAATAAATCTAAATGTTGCCATAATCTTTTTGTTTTTGTAGATTTTTTAATGATTAACAGTCCTATAAATGTAATCAGTCCATTCAAAAGTAAAATTTCAAATCCCGTCTGATAACCGGAAAATCCATATTCCAAAGCCTTGCTTAGAAGCCAGGCCAGAAATGGGGAAAGAACAGCTACCACGGGAACCCATTTATCCTTCAGCGGGAAACGGGTGAAAAGTCCAAAACCATACAAACCAAGTAACGGCCCGTAAGTATATCCGGCAAAAGTAAACAGCTGGGCAATTATTGCTTCGTTGTTAATGACTTTGAACAAGACGATGACAAAGATAATGATTAACATCATTACAAAATGCAATCTTTCGCGCTTTTTCCTCAAAATTCCCTGGTTGTCGGCATGCCTCTTGTCCAATTCCATTATATCAATCGTTAGCGTAGTGGTAAGAGCAGTGAGGGCACTATCGGCACTGGAGTATGCTGCGGCGATTAATCCGATGGTAAAAACCAACCCGCCGGCCACTCCAAGGTAGTTAAACGCTATTTCAGGGAAGAGATGATCGGTCAAACCGGAAGTATTGAGATGCAAATGGGCAGCATAAAAATAAAGCACTGCGCCGAGAAAAAGAAAAATCAGGTTTACGGGAACCAGTATCAGACTCAGTACTGTCATGTTCTTACGGGAATCTTTCAGGTTGCGACAGCTCAGATTTTTCTGCATCATGTCCTGGTCAAGTCCTGTCATGGCAATGGTGATAAACATCCCGCTCAGGAAAAGCTTCACGAAGTTCTGCGAACTTTTTACGTTGGTAATAAATATTTGGGAGTAATCGCTTTTCCACACCAACGACCACATTTCACCAAGACTCGTATGCATGTCATAAATGATAATACCCATGGTGATAAACACGGCAAGCAACATAAAAGTGGTCTGTAATGTATCAGTCCATACAATGGTTTTGATACCGCCTTTCAAAGTATAAAGCTGAATTAGAAACATAAAAAGCACCACGGTTACCCAAAACGGAATGCCATAATGGTCAAAGACAAAAAGCTGCAGGACGCTTATCACCAGATACATACGAAACGAAGCACCAACAATTCGCGAAAGCAGAAAAAACAAGGAGCCGGTTTTGTAGGATGCCCGGCCAAAGCGCTGGCCGAGGTATGTATAAATAGAGGTGAGGTTCAGTTTGTAATAGACAGGCAACAAAACGGTACTTACTACGGCATAACCTGCTACATAACCCAGCACAATGACGAAATAGGTAAAATGTGTACTGCCCACCCAGCCCGGAACAGAAATAAAAGTAACCCCCGACAAAGAAGCGCCGATCATTCCGTAAGCCACTATCATCCAGGGCGATTTACGGTTACCGATAAAAAAGCTCTCGTTGTCAGCTTTGCGGGAAGTCCACCACGAAATCAGGAAAATAAAAAGTGTGTATAACGAAAAGGTAACAAGAATCAATGCCGGAGTCATAATGTTTTTCTTATTAAAAGTGTAGCTAATGAGGGCAAATCCCGGGTTATATAATCAACGGTTTCAGGGGATACGGGTTCATCACCCATGAGGATGGTAAACATGCCGGCATTTTTTCCGAAAACCATGTCGCTTTCCGCATCTCCCACCATAATACTTTTATTAAAATCGATTTCGGGGAACCTCTTTTTGGCTTTCAACGCCATGAAAGCAGAAGGCTTCCGGCAATTACCGGGCTTTGAAGCCACATCCGGACAATGAAAAACCGCATCGATTTTACCCCCTGCCTTTTCCACCTCGACAAACATTTTGCGATGCACGGCTTCCAGCTGCGCTTCGTTCATAATGCCCTTTCCAATCCCCTGCTGGTTGGTTATCACGATGATTCTCCCGAATATCCGGCTGAAAACCGCAAGACTTTCCGGCACACCGGGCAGAAATTCAAAAGCCTCCCAATGCTGCACGTAACCACCATAGATACGTTTGTTGATAATACCGTCGCGGTCTAAAAACAACGTCCAGCTTTTATTGATATTTTTCGGAAAAGCTGCCATGGACTACTGCGGGAAGATTGTTTTTTCGATTTTCTCACAAATAACATGGCCAATGAGGATATGCATTTCCTGAATGCGCGCCGTATTTTCGGAAGGTACCCGGATGCACAGCTCGCAAAGTTTTGCCAGCTCACCCCCTGCGGCTCCCGTCAGACCAATGGTAACCATGTGCTGTTTTTTGGCCTGTTTAACGGCGGCGACCACGTTAGCCGAGTTGCCGGAAGTACTCAGCGCAATGAGCACATCGCCACGGCGTCCGGCCGCTTCCACCATGCGGCTGTAAACCACATCGTAGGAATAGTCGTTGGCGACAGCTGTCAGAAAAGAGGTATTTACATGCAACGCTTCGGCATACAAAGGTTTACGGTCGTACTGAAACCGTCCCGAAAGTTCTGCGGCAATGTGCTGGGCATCGGCAGCGCTTCCGCCGTTTCCGCACAAAAGTATTTTTCTGTCCTGTTGCAGTGCTTCGATGCAATACTCTGCCGCACTCTTTACCAGCATAAGCTGGCCGGTGTCGTTTAAGAATTTCTGCTTAACGCTAATACTCTCTTCTATAGCTTTTTTAATCATACCCATAACCCCGGATTTTAGTCCTGCAAGTATAGCAAAAAGATTGCAGCCGTTGGGGAAGTTCCGGTATATTTCCGGAAAAATGAAAAAGCCTGACAAAAAACGGCAGCGGAAAATAAATTTTAACGGTTATCCGGAATGTAAAAAAGGATGTCCAAAAAGTAAAGTTCACGCGAAGAACGCAAAAGTTAAACTGTTAAGAATAAGCGTTTTGCGCTCTTAGCGTTTTCTTCGCGACTTTTGCGTGAACCATTAAACACTGCCTTTTTGGACAGCCTCCCTGAGCGGCAAATGGGGCTCGAACCCACGACCCTCAGCTTGGGAAGCTGATGCTCTACCAACTGAGCTACTGCCGCAATAAAGCTGCAAAATTAAAAAGTTTT